>JAZQVE010000055.1:0-68678 GCA_045631705.1 Akkermansia sp.
GAAATCACGTCGGCCATGCGCTGCCAGCTCATCTGCGCATCGCCTCGGATACGCACAGGCTGATTCGGGTTCACCGCCACCATTCGTTTCAGCATATCGTGCAGTTTCTGGCGGGTAAATACCTCGCGGTCGATGGTGATAACCAGGTCGCCGTCCTCCTCGCGGGCATTGATGATGATTTCATCAATGGCGCGGGAAGTTTCCTCGGTGGACTTGGGAGCCGTGGGCACCTTCACCTTCAGGTCCTGCTCGTTCAGAATGAACTTTTGCGTCACCACGAAGAAAATGAGCAGCAGGAACACCACGTCCAGCATGGGCGCCAGCTGGAAGCCGATAGGCTCCGGTACCTTGGTATTAAACTTCATATCAGCTCAACACAAATTGAGGTTCCGACCGGATATTAAAATTCCTCTTCCTCCAGCACTTCCTTAGCAGTTCCGCGCTGGTAGGTGCTGGTCAGACGACGCTCGCGATCCATCTGCACAGCAATCACAGAGAGGATATGAGTCACAGCCACCTCCATATCGGCGATGCGCTTCTGAATACGGCTACGGAAAAACACATAAGCGGCGGTGGCAGGAATAGCCAGCACAAGGCCACCAGCCGTGGTAATCATGGCTTCTGCAATACCGTGGGCCATCTGCATCTGCTTCACGCCCTCGAAGTTACCGGCAGCCATTTCCATGAAGGTCTTCATCATGCCGACCACAGTACCCAGGAGACCAATCATGGGAGCAATGGCACCGATATCGGACAGCCAGTTAATCTGGCGGGTAAGGATGTTTGTCTGTCGGGCACCCTCGGCAGCAGCCACCTCACGAACCTCGTCAATATTGGCACGGGGATTGCGCTGCAGGAACATCACGATAACGTGCATCGTGAGAGCAAAGCTGGAACCATCGCGCTCGCACATGCTCATGAGACCAGCATAGTCCTTGCGGCGGATGCAGGATTCCACAGACATCACCATACGGGTGGGCAGCACGGCAGCAGCACGTGTGGTCCACAGACACACAAACATAACCATGAAGGCAATGATGGAAAGAAGAAGCAAGGGCCACATGAGGGGGCCGCCCTTCTCAAAAAGTTCCATAAGTCCCCACCCCATAGACTTGAGGGGATCTGCTGTCGATATAATTGCTGGCATGTTCACGCGCGCATTATACGCAAATCGAAACCCGATTTCAA
Source organism: Akkermansia sp. (assembly GCA_045631705.1). Lineage (GTDB taxonomy): Bacteria > Verrucomicrobiota > Verrucomicrobiia > Verrucomicrobiales > Akkermansiaceae > Akkermansia. The sequence goes on from JAZQVE010000055.1 coordinate 1,189, forward strand.
GAGAGATAGCTGTCTGTATTGCTTTTTTTCCGACTTATCGCAGGAAATAAATGTTGCAAATGCGCCGCATGAAGCATAAAATGGATTCATGCAGGATACTTCCCATTTCCGAGCCTGGGCCGAGGTAGACACCGCAGCCATGCGTCACAATCTGTCGGTGGTGCAGAAGGTGTTGCCCAACCACAAACAGATGGCTATCGTCAAAGCAGAGGCTTACGGCCACGGAATCGAAGGTGTTGTGAAGGCTCTGGATGACTGCGAGCTTGAGTTTTTCGGCGTAGCCACACCGGCAGAGGCAGCACGCGTGCAGGCAGCAGGATGCCGCACCTGCCCGTTCATTCTGGGTCCCTGTTTCCCTGCAGAACGAGAAATGATTGTGCAGAATGGCTGGCGAGTCGCACTTTCCAGCCTGGAGGAAGCAGAGCACTACAATTCCCTCGGGCAGCTTTACAACAAGAAAGTGCACCTGCACATCAACGTGGATACAGGCATGGGGCGTGCCGGGCTCCTGCCCCACACACTGGGAGAAATGGGCGCTCGACTGGCAGATTTTGAATACCTGGATATCGAAGGTGTATATTCCCATCTTTCCGCCGCAGCGGAAGACATCTCCTTCACGCACAGCCAGATTCGCAGCTATGAGGAAGCCGTGAAGGAGCTGAGCACCTACCTGAACATCCCCTACCGCCACCTCTGCAGCAGTTCTGCTGTGTTCAACTACAAGGCCCCCTGCACCAATATGGTGCGACTCGGTCGCATCCTGTACGGGTATTCCCCCATGCCGTCGCCGCATAACCGCGAACTGCGCAACACCCTTACCCTCTACAGCCGAGTCACCCTGCTGCGCACCCTGCCCAGCGACCACGGAGTATCCTACAACCACACCTATATCACCAGCGCACCCACCCGCGTGGCTACCATCGGTCTCGGTTTCGGGGATGGGTACCTGCACTATCTTTCCAACACTGGCGCACGCGTCTACCTGAATGGCGAATACTGCCCCGTGCTCGGGCGTATCACGATGGACCAGATTATGGTGGATGTGACCCACATGTCCCGCGTGCAACCGGGCGATGTGGCAGAAATCATGGGGCCCAATGTTCCCTGGAGCGAACTGACATCCCGGGCAAAGACCATCCCCAGCAACATCATCACCAGCATCAGCGGCCGCGTTCCTCGCGTCTATAAGAGCTAAGCCCGCAGTTTTTTCGATTACCTTATTCGCAGCAATATAAAAAAGGCACGCAAGCGAACTTGCGTGCCTTTTCTGTAGAATTATTTCCGTTCAGGAGTATTCCTTACAGAGCAGCCTTGATGATGGCGGCGAAGGAATCAGCCTTCAGAGCGGCGCCACCCACGAGGGCACCGTCGATGTCGGGCTGGCTCATGAGCTCGGCAGCATTGTCGGGCTTCACGGAACCACCGTACTGCAGACGCACAGCCTCAGCAGCAGCGGCACCGAAGGCCTCGGCAACCACGCCACGGATGAAGGCATGAGCAGCCTGGGCATCAGCGGAAGAAGCGGTCACACCGGTGCCAATGGCCCACACGGGCTCGTAAGCGATTACAAGACCAGCAACCTCCTCGGCGGTCAGGCCCTCAAGGCCCTCCACAACCTGGCTCTTCAGCACGGTCTCAAGCTCACCGCCCTGACGCTGCTCCAGAGTCTCACCGATGCAGTAAATCGGGCAGATACCGGCGGCAAGGGCCTTCTTGATCTTCTTGTTGATGTAAGCGTTGGTCTCGCCATGGTACTGGCGGCGCTCGCTGTGGCCAAGCACAACGTACTTGCAGCCCAGCTCGTTGAGCATATCGGTGGAAATTTCGCCGGTGAAAGCGCCGTTGTCGCGGTCGCTCACGTCCTGAGCACCAACGCCCAGGCAAGTGCAGCCGTTAAGGGTCTCCATAACAGCGGGAATCGTCACAAAGGGAGGAACGATCACCTTGTCAACAGCCTTGCACTCGCAAGTAAGTTCATCCTTAAGGGCGGCGAGGAACTCCTTGGCTTCCTTCGGGCCCTTGTTCATCTTCCAGTTAGCGGCAATGATGGGGGTACGGGACATAGTAGTATAAATGTCTTGTTATGACGGCGTCCAGACTACCCCGATTCTCCTGCCAAGTCAAGCTAAAAATAAACCGCACCTCAGCTAGTCCCGGCTATAGGGAGAAATTCGACAGGCTGCCGCAATTTTATGATTATTTTTGCACATTGGGGGGTAGACTTCACACCGCATGTGGTGTAGAATGTCCCACGTGAGCTCCAAATGGAAAGTCAAGGAAGTCGAGGAATGTGAATCCACATTCAATGTGGCTCGTAAGCTGCCGGCCTGGACTGTGGTGACCACCCAGCACCAGACCCACGGCCGCGGGCGTTTTAACCGCAGCTGGTTCGGAAGCGAAGGAGGGTTATGGGCCACCTATAATCTGCCGATTGACCCCACACTGAACCGCCACTGGGGCGTGTTACCGCTGGTAGCCGGTGCAGCAGTCATAGAATCACTCAGAGACTTCAACATTCCGGAACTGCGCCTCCGCTGGCCGAATGATGTGCTGGTGGGACGCTCCAAGCTTGCCGGCATCCTGGTGGAACGTCCGTCCGCCACCATGGCATCCATCGGCATCGGCATCAACATGTTCAACGACATCAATTCCCTCCAGGGGCAGACATCTGACCCTGTAACCCGTCTTTGCGACCTGCTGCCGACATGCCCATCCATCAAGAAATACCGCACCCTGCTGGGCGATGCTCTTGCGGAGTTCTTTGACTACTTCGTAGAAACAGGAATTGACAGCATCCTGCCCATTCTCGGCACTGCCTGGGGAGAGAGCCGCCCCGTGGTTGCCATCACGGACAAGGAGCGCATCGCCGGCCGATTCATCGGCGTGGATTTCGATGGATCTCCCATTCTTGAGAAGGCCGATGGCACCCGATTTGTGGTTCCCGGCATCACTGTGAACCGACTCAAGGAACTTATCTGAGCGGTATACCCCATTTATCTTCGAGCCCTGCCCATTCCGGCAGGGCTTTTTACATCTTGTGCCCCCCTCCCGTTGATAACCTGCAGGTTGTGGACGAGATAATCCTGCCTGCCTTCTGCAAGCCGCATTGACCACAACGTTTTTTTCTTTCTACGCGGCACTTGAAATGCGCGCGCGCCTGTGTTAGAATGCAGGGCATGGAAATTACGCTGAATTCGCCTCTGGATATGCACCTTCACCTGCGTGATGGTGACATGCTGAAGCTGACCGCGCCGCTTTCCGCAGATTTTGCGGGAGCTGTCATTATGCCGAATCTGGTTCCGCCCGTAACCAATGCCGACATGATGCAGGCCTATGCAGGGCGCATCACCTCATCCCTTGACGGCGCAGCATTTACACCATACATGACTCTTTTCTTCACCGCTCTGGGAGAAAAGGAACTGCAGGCCGCCAAGGAAGCCCCCGGATTCTTCGGATTCAAGCTCTACCCGGCTGGCATCACCACCAACAGCGAAGGCGGCGTTTCCGATATCGCCAAGGCAGATGCCACTCTGCGCCTTATGGAAGAGATGGAAATTCCCCTGCTCGTACATGGCGAAAGCCACGGTTTCGTAATGGACCGCGAGGCTGAGTTCCTCTCCGTCTACCGCTACCTGGCCACCAGATACCCGAAGCTGAAGCTCAGCATGGAACATATCACCACCGCCGAAGCTGTGAAATTGCTGGATGAATTCCCCAACATCTGCGCTACAGTCACCCTGCAGCATCTTATCATCACGCTGGATGATGTGGCCGGCGGTGCCCTGCGTCCGCACCTGTTCTGCAAGCCCATTGCCAAACGCCCGGAGGACCGCGACGCCCTGCTCCAGGCAGCCCTGAACGGCCATCCGCGGCTCATGTTCGGCTCTGACTCCGCACCGCATCCACGCTGCAAGAAGGAAGCATGCGGCTGCGCCGCCGGTGTGTTCACCGGACCTGTCGCCCTGCCCAAGCTGGCCGAAATCTTTGCCCGCCACGGCGCGCTGGATAAGCTCCAGGCCTTTGTGAGCGATAATGCCTGCAAGTGGTATGGACTGACTCCGGCGCAGAAGAGCATCACCCTGTGCGATACTCCCATGAGCGTGCCGCAGCGTTATCGCAGCTACGGCCAGGAGGTTGTGCCCATGTATGCCGGTGAAAGCATAGGCTGGAGCGTTGTACGCTGATGGAGAATGCCCCCATACCCACGGCGGATGAACTGCGCCAGCTGCTGAGCGATATCGCCGGCACGCACATGCCCTACGGCATGTATGGCCCGAAAAATTATCCGCCAGAGGGATGCCCGCTCATGGATCTGCCCACGGAATACCTGGATTGGTTCTGGCAGCGCGGGTGGCCCAAGGGTAAGCTGGGCAGGCTCATGGAGCAATGCCTCCTCATCAAGAACAGCGGACTCGACCAGCTCTTCGACCCGTTCCGCAAGGCCGCAGGAGGACGCCGCAAATTCCCCCGTAAATAATTTTATGAATAAACTTCGTTCCATCATTCTGGCCGCCAGGCCCAAGACCCTGCCCGCAGGTTTTGTCGCGGTGTGGGCCGGCTGCCTTATCGTCTGGAAGTTCCAGCAGGCCTTTCCCGAAACCGGTATCCGCCTGGACTGGTGGCTGGCTGCTTACACGGCGCTGAGCTGCGCCTGCATCCAGATTGCCTGCAATTTCTTCAACGATGCCATCGACGCCACTAAAAACGCGGATACCGAAAAACGCCAGGGGCCACGCCGCATCACTGCCAGTGGAGACATGAGCCCCACAGCCGTAAAACTCTGGGGCTGTTTCTTCCTGCTGGCTGCATCAGCCTTCGGTCTGCCGCTCATTCTGGCGCAGGGTTGGCCGGTGCTCCTTATCGGCATACCAAGTCTGTTCTTTGCCTACGGATACACAGGCGGCCCGTGGCCGCTGGCCTACCATGGTCTGGGCGAGCTGTTCGTTCTCCTGTTCTTCGGGCTGGTAGCGGTGGCCGGCACTGTGTTTGTACAGATTGGCTGGCAGCCCGGCTATGAGCAGATTTATGCCGCAGCCTTCATCCTGGGCGTGCAGTGCGGGCTGCTCTCATGCGTGCTTATTGAGGTGAACAATATCCGCGACCGAAAGGAAGATGCCACCACCGGCAAACGCACACTGGCAGTACGGCTGGGCGAAAAACGCGCCCGCGGCCTGGCCATGGCCTTCCTCATTGCACCCTATGTCACCCTCAAGCAGACCGCCTTCTTCCTGCCTGGCTTCCACTGGAACCTAGTGTGGCTTGCTGCCATCATCGCAGGCGGGTTCATCCTGCTCAAAATACGCACCATGCCTGCAGACAAGCGCATGAACATGCTTCTGGGGCTCTCCTCCCTGCACATGGGGCTCTTCCTGCTTGCGCTCACGCTCTGATTTCCCGATTTTCCCTGTTATGAAACGCCGACTCTCTCTTCTGCTCCCCCTTCTTCTGTGCTGCTGCACTCAGAATCAGCTCATTCTGGACCCTTTCTACGAAGGAGAAAGCCTTATGATTCAGGATGAACCTGCCATTCTTGAATTCGAGCAGCTCATGGCAGATGTTGCAACTCCCGAAAACGAATACAAGAAGGGAAAAACAGACAAATCCTTCTTTAATTCAGCAGACCTTCTCAACACCTTTCAGGATACCCAACCTGTGCTGGGCATCTGCCGCAGCGGAGATAAGGAATACTACTACCACATCGAGCGAGATGTAAACGACACACTCATCAGCGACCTGGACCAGGGGATGACTGATTATATCATCACCCCGGAAAAATATAACGAAATCACGGAGTTCATCCGCGTACACACCCCGGTTCCGCCGGATTATACGCCTGAGAACGATGAACCGACAGATGAGGAGGAGTCGGACGAAGAATGAACACGAATTCCCGAGTACCCGTCCTTCTCCTCAGCTTGCTGCTGGTGCTGACCCTGTGGTCCTTCATCCAGCCGCATGATATGCAGGTATGGTGGACGGAAATGGCCTCAGTCTTTCTTCTGCTGGGCATTCTGGTGGTAAGCTACCGCCATATTGTCTTTTCCAACACTGCCTATTTCCTGGTGAGCATCTGGTGCGCCATGCAGATTATCGGCGCGCATTACACCTTCGAACTCGTCCCCTTTGACTCCATCTCCAACTTCTTCGGGTTCGAGCGCAACCACTACGACCGGGTGGCTCATTTTGCCGTAGGCCTGGGGGGTATCGCCATTGCGGAATTGCTGTGGATGCGACGCTGGGTCAATTCCGCATGGACAGCGGCCCTCTTCAGTGTTGTCTTCATGCTGGCCATTGCCGGACTGTGGGAAATTGTGGAATGGCTCTATGCCGAGATTGATGGCGGAGAAGCCGGACAGGCATTCCTCGGTTCCCAGGGAGACATCTGGGATGCCCAGAAGGATATGCTGCTGGATGCCCTCGGCGCCCTGCTGGCAGCCGGCATCTTCCTGGTACAGCATCGTACTCAGCTCCGGTGAATCCAGATGTGCAGCCGGCGGCACATACGCATCCAGAACACGCAGAAGCCCCGCAGGAATAAGACCACCAGCAGGGCGCAGGCACCGATTCCCACCCCGGTGCTCCACCCATACACCTGCCAGCCAGCTACGGCACATCCCGTAGCCACCGGCAGCCCCAGCAGCACCGCTGCCAGGTACACCCACATGGCCCGCGGCTGGCGTCCCATGCAGGCCGAGGTGAAACTGCAGATGCAGAATGCAGATATGGTCAGAACTTCCGGCATAAACTCAGCCTTTAAACTACACGATTAATCTACCATAATCAAGAAAAAACGATAGGGCGCGCGCGTTTCTTGACCACAGGCGGCAAATGTGCTACATTGCCCCCCGTAATGGCCGATTCCCTCTACACCCGCATGGCGGATACCCCCGCTACCAGTTATGATTTATCCCTGCGCCCCCCTGCATTCAGCGAATTCTGCGGGCAGGAGAAGGTGAAGGAGCGACTCATGCTCATGGTGGAAGCCGCCCGCATGCGCGGCGATGTGCTCGACCACGTGCTCCTCAGCGGGCCGCCTGGTCTGGGCAAGACCACTCTGGCCAACATTATCGCCGGAGCTGTCGGCAAAAGGCTGCACACCACCAGCGGCCCCCAGATTGAAAAGGCGGGCGATCTGGCCGGCATCCTCACCAATGTAGAGAAAGGAGATGTACTCTTCATCGTTGAGATTCACCGCCTGCACCCCGCCATTGAGGAATACCTGTACCCGGCCATGGAGGACTTCCGGCTCGATATCATCATAGACCAGGGTCCGAATGCCCGCTCCATCCAGCTGAATCTTCCCAAATTCACCCTGGTGGGTGCCACTACCCGCGCCGGCATGCTTACCGGACCGCTCCGCTCCCGCTTCGGTCTCGTCAACCGCCTGGATTACTACTCAGCGGATGAGCTCTGCCAGATTCTGCACCGCTCTGCCGGACTGCTGGATATTGACCTGGCACCGGCAGGCGCCCTGGCCATCGCCCGGCGTTCCCGCGGCACCCCCCGCGTGGCAAACGCCCTGCTCCGCTGGGTACGCGATTATGCCCAGGTGAAGGCGGATGGCCGCATCACCGCCGATGTGGCACACGCCGCACTGGGCATGATTGATATCGACGAGGACGGCCTTGATGAAATGGACAAGCGTCTGCTGGAAACCATCATCTACAAGTTCGGTGGCGGCCCCGTGGGGCTCTCCTCGCTGGCCGTGGCCGTGGGTGAGGATGAATCCACTATCGAAGATGTGCACGAACCCTTCCTCATCATGCAGGGTTACATCAAGCGCACACCCCGCGGGCGAGAGGCCCTGCCCACTGCCTACACCAAGCTGGGTGCCACCCTGCCCGGAGGCCAGACAGAACTCGGATTATGAAGAAGATTTTCCAGCTACTCCTGCTGTTCCCCCTGCTCCTGCTCACCTGCTGCATGCAGCAGCGCATGCGTGCCATGGTCAGGGAATCGAAGGTGGTGGTGCTCGATATAGGCCATTACTACCACCCGGTACGCGGTGGCCAGGGCGCACGCACGCCGGATAAGCGATACGGCAACATCGAGGAATGCGAGTACTGGTACCGCTATGTAGGCCACACCGCCCGCATCATCCGCGAAGCCGGCTATGAATGCCGCATCTGCTGCCGCGGTTCCATGCCCACCGATAAGAAACTGGCGGAGATTGCCAGAAAGGAAGAGGTACACCATGTGAACACGCCGGAGCCCACAGCCATTTACCGCTCCAAGCACCACCCGCACCGCATGGCGGTGGGTATGCTCAGCACCAACTACGCACTCGACCAGAATCCCGCCGCAGTTGTTTACCTGCACCACAACAGCATGACCGCCAAGTGGATGGTGTACAACAAAGGGGCCATCTATTGCAATGAGGAAGGCACGGGACTCGGTCTGGCGCTGGCAGATGTCATCAACACTACTATTTACGATAAGGAAGGCGGCATGCCCAACAACGGAGTCACCTGTGGCGTCATCATCCGCAACAATGGACGACTGGGCGGCGGCGACTGGCTGAATGCCTGCAACGAATCTTTCGTTCCTGCGGCCATCACCGAGGCCACATTCCTCTCCAACCCGCAGCACGCTAAATTCCTTGGCAAGGAGAAGAATGCCATCCGCTATGCAGAAGCCATCGGCCACGGTATTGTCAATTTCCTGAAAGCCAGGTGAATGAAGCGCTGCATACTCAGCCGAGTGATAAAGCGCTGATTATCATCGTTTATTCTACCGCCTGAAGACAGGAATTCCCCGCAAGAGGCAATCCACTTCGCAACAGAAATGAAGATACTCTACCTTACTTTGCTTTCCGGCGCCCTTCCTCTCCTCGCCCACGAATCCGCAGGCGAGCATTCTGAATATTGTAATGGGCTTTCCTCTATGTATGAGCATGCCATAGGTGCCAATTTCATCACCTCAGACGACGAAATCTTTATATCCAGTGTCCCGGAAGACCTTGTGGCATGCAAAATCCGGGAGCTGTCCGAAAGGAAACAACACACACTGGAATTAAGTGCGCCCCATATAACGGAAGAGCACCCGGAGGAAATTCAGAAACAGACTTTCCTTCTGGTAACCTTCTCCGGCAACGAAGCTCTCCCCAACTGCACACCAATCAGCGGGGATAGTTCCCCCACGTGGAATTTCACAAAGGAGGAAGAACGCAACCTGGATTATCGTATCTGGGCTACTGTCCTGAACCCGCATCCGGAAATAGCGTTCAACCAGAAGGAAATGAAGATAGATTGTCTCTATTTCGCTCCTTTCCATGAGGAAGAATCCAGCATCTACACCCTGACCTGGTGCCCGGTCTCTGCAGTCTCCGGCCAGGCAGAGCTGGAACAGAATGCTGTATTCTTCCCCGCTGAAGCTGGTGAGCAGCGCCGCCTGGGGCTCGTTATCTCCCCCCTGCTTCATCTCACAGCCGACGAGTGCGGCATCTCCATGAACGCGATGCTGGGCAAAAGCCAGCTCAGTTTTCATTTAAAATTGAGAACCCGCGATAAGGACGGGAAGGAATGGGTGCTGGCGTGGAAAAAACAAAAGCATCCCACAACGGCACCGCATCAGGAAATGCCCCCCTTCGCCATGCCGGAAGGATCAATGAAACGCACGGGAGAGCACCCGTAACAGATTCTCCACGCGGGAACCGGGGAGATTACCCAGTTCCATGCGGTTCATCACATAAGCAAAGGAAATACCGGTTGACGGGGAGCAGAAGGCATGGCTTCCCCCTGCTCCGGCGTGGCCAAAGCCACGGCCCGGGAAAAGATGAGCCGGCTCGCACATGGCACCACAGGTAAAGGCGGTTTCCTGCTGCAGAGTATGATCCCATCCGCAGCATTGCGGGATAGCCAACCAATCACGCACCTCGGCAGGTATGAAATCACACATGAGCGCCTGGTAGAACTGAGCCAGGCCACGCGCACTGGCCACGCCCCCCTTGGCAGGGCTTCCGCATTGCCAGGCGGCGGGAGTACTCATCTCGCGAGGCGTGCCGTAGCCGGTAATGCTGTGGAATGCACGGTAGACGGATGATTGAGCATCGAAGTACTGTTTATAGAATGCATCCCGCTGCATGTAGCCAGGCTGGATTCGCGGAGCCTGAAGCATCTGCACACGGGGAAACTCGCTTTCCGGAAGTCCGATAAAGAAATCCAGGCCAAGCGGACGGCGAACCCGTTGTTCCCAGAAATCGCACACGCGCATACCAGTGAGCTCCAGCATGAGGATATCCACCAACGGACCGAAGGTCTGCGGATGGTAGCCATGCTGCGGCGGCAGCCAGGCGGGAATGCTCCGCTCTATCGCAACCCGGCAGGCTGCCAGGTCATCCAGCTCTGCTGGTGCAGCCAGGGCGGCTAATCCGCATTGGTGCGAAAGTAGTTCGGCAATGGTGCAATGCGGCGCAGGAAACGCCGGCCATATATCCCCCACCTCCAGCTCAGGGCCACGGCAACAATCGTGCAAAGCCATCAACAGACAAAGGGCCGAGGCCGGTTTGGTTGCAGAAAACACAGGAACAAGAGCATCCTCCGGCCAGCCTTCGTGCAGGGTCAGCAGCTCCTGCCCATGCAGCCAGACAGAGACAGAAGCACCACCCACCAGGTTCTCCCGGAAGATGTGCCCGAACTCTGTGTTCCAATCATCTGGCATATGGTGTGATGGCGGTGACAATGGCAACCTTCTCCTGCACACGGAAATGCACCTCGAAGGGCCTGAGCACGAGATGATACACTCGCTCCGGGTCCTGCTGATAAGCAGGGCGAGGGTCCTGTGCCAGAGTCTCCCTCAGAGCCTCGCACCACTCGGCAGTGGCTCCCTTCGGTAAAGAATCCGGCAACTGCACAGCCAGCGGCTCCCAGGGCGTTTCTGTAAAGCCGCCCGCGGCCTCCGGCACGGAATCCGAGTACGGCACATAGGGCTTGATATCAAAAATCGGCGTACCATCCACCATATCAGCCCCGGACACCCTCAGCACCGGGCCGGGCTCCACCGATACCAGCTTCACGACGGAAAGCCCGAGCCCATTCGGGCGAAAGGGAGAGCGCGTTGCAAATACCCCCAGGCGGGTGTTGCCACCCAGGCGGGGAGGACGCACCGTGGGATGCCACTCCTGTCCGTTGCAATGGAACTGCCAGATAAGCCAGATATGAGAAAACTTCTCCAGACCACGCACACAGTCCTCATTGCGGAAAGCGGGTTCAAACACAATCTCGCTGATGACATGGGGCGCGAGGTTACCCTGGCGAGGCACGCCGAACTTCTCAGCAAAGGGGCTGTGGATGTAGGCTATGGGCTGCATCAGACATTAAAGAAATCGCGGAGCACCTGCTCATAAACAGCGCGCTTGAAATCAGGCAGCGCCCCCAGATCCACCTCTGAGGGCTGCACCCACTTGTAATCACGGAATTCCTTGTTATCCAGCCAGGGCTCAGCCTGGTCGCTATGCATAAGGCAGAGGAAGTAATGCTGCTCCTGCCCGGCATAAGGAATACCACGCTTCTGGAACACGCGCTCGCGCTCCTTGGGCGGGTAGTTATAGCGGTACGGTCCCCGGGAACCAATGACCTCATATTCATTCGGGCGGAACCCCGTCTCCTCCATACCCTCACGGCAGGCGGCATCCAGAGCAGACTCGCCCTTCTTGATACCACCCTGAGGGAACTGCCAGGCGCCGGCAGGCTTCACACGTTCGCAAAGCAGAACCCGTCCATCGGCGCGCTGGTAGATAATGGCTGCATTCGGGCGATAAAGTTCAGAAGTTCCGGGCATATCAAGAGAGAATTATGTGTGTGCGGGCATTCTACCATCCTTTGCATACCATTGCAAGAATATCTTGTTTCTTGACTACGGCCTCCGTTTTATGTTACCCTTGCGGCATGAAGAGGTACGCAACTGCGCTACTGCTCCCGCTGATTTGCACGCTGCCATTTTCGGGCTGCTCCCAGCTTCAGCAGCAACAGGAAAACAGGGAACAACGCCAGCAGGCAGAACCGGAAATGCCGGCTCCGCTGTACCTGGGCACGGTGCACCAGGTATTCAGTGCGGATAAGTTTGCCCTGCTCCGCATCATCGGCCCCATTCCGCCGGAAGGGACAGTGCTGATTTCCCACCCGGCAGATGGCTCTGCCGACCGCGTGGGAAACCTCGTGGTCTCTGCCACCCAGCGTGCGCGCAATGGCATCATTGCTGCCGATATCCGGGCAGGACTGGTCTTGAAGGGTGACCGCATTTACAAGTACCGCACCATCTCTGCAGTTGAAGAGGAAGAGGAGGAAGCACCTGAACCCTTCACCCTGACCGACGTGGGAGAGGAGCTGGATGTGGGGTATACCCCGCCCGAAATCAAAGAGCAGCTGACGAAGGAAGCATCCACCGCAGACCAGGAAGAGGAACCAGCAACCTATACCGAGACAACAGTTCTGCCCGAGGATGAACCTGTGGCACCCGCTGTTCCGGATACTCCCACGAACAACAAATTCGACGACATTCCCGATACCATCGACGGATGGGATTCCTTTTAACTCTATCTGAATTTTATGAGACTTCAATACTACGTAGACGAAGAAGGCGAGAGCACCATTGGTCTGTGGGTGCCTAAGCGCGGCTGTTTTATCGACGTAACCGGTCAGGACGAGCAGATATGGGCCTCCATGCTGCCGGGCGGTAAAAAGCTTCGCAAGGAAATCGAAACCTGGATTTCCAAGGGAGCAGAGGACGGCGTACCAGTAGACATGAAAGGACTTGTCGTCTCCAGCGCGCTGCATGTACAGCCCTGCACTCTGGCCTGTCTGGGCAAATGCTATGCTGACCATGCCAGAGAATTCAGCGGCGATACCCCCTCCGAGCCCTCCCTCTTCCTGAAAGCGACCTCCGCCATCTCCTCTGACCTGTCCTATGTGCTGAACCCGGAGGGTGCTACCAAACTGGATTATGAGGTGGAACTTGCCGTCATCATCGGCGATACCCTGCACCGCGCCACTGAAGCCGAAGCCCGCCGCGCCATTGTGGGCTACACCCTGATGTGCGATTACTCTGAACGCAGCTACCAACTGGAGCATGGAGGCCAGTGGACCAAGGGTAAGAGCTACGACACCTTTGCTCCTTTCGGTCCGGTTTTTGTGACCAAGGACGAAATCCCGAATCCGGATAATCTGGATCTGGAATTGAAGGTGAACGGAGAAGTACGCCAGAAGGCCAACACATCCCAGCTCATCATGCCGGTGGCTCAGCTGGTGGCCTATGTTTCACAGTTCATGACCCTTAATCCCGGCGATGTCGTTTCTACAGGCACACCAGGAGGAGTAGCGCTCGGGATGAACCCGCCGCAGTATCTCAAACCCGGCGACGTGGTCGAATTCTCCTGTCCTGCCATCGGCACAGTCACGCAGGTGGTAGAAGAAGAATAAAAAAGGATTGCTTTTATAATAGCTTTTGCGTAAAATCCCCGTGCACGCATGCGTTCACGTCACTCGCATATCGCCATCGGCGGGCGAACAGGTGGATGCAACTACTGCGTAGCTGCTTAACTAACAACATACATACGTGTCTCCTTATCTCTACAACCTCGCTAAGAAATTCCTGTTCTGCATGGACCCGGAAACAGCCCACAAGGTTACCCTTGCAGGGCTGCGAACTGCCGAACACCTGCACCTGCTTCCCGCACTGACCGGCTCCGCCCCGGTGAATGACCCCGTGACGGTCATGGGGCTCAAATTCCCCAATCGCGTCGGCCTGGCTGCCGGCATGGACAAGGAAGCTAACACCGTGGCCGCTTTCGGCCACCTGGGATTCGGTTTTGTAGAGGTAGGCACCCTGACACCGCTTGCCCAACCGGGCAATCCGAAGCCGAGACTGTTCCGTTGCATTCCCCAGCAGGCCATCATCAACCACATGGGCATCAACAACCCCGGCGTAGATGAAGGCGTGGAGAACATCCGCCGCACCCGCCGCTTCAACGGCGTGCTTGGTGTCAATATCAGCAAGAACAAAACGACACCCAACTCCGAGGCACACCACGATTACCTGACCTGCCTGCGCGCAGTGTGGGATGTGGCTGACTATGTGGCCATCAATTTCTCCTGCCCGAACGTACCGAATCTGCAGGACCTGGCAAAGGCGGACAGCGCTGCCGATCTTCTCTCCCTCATGAAGAGTGAGCAGGCCAATCTTTCCAATGACACCGGGCGCTATGTACCGCTTGTAATGAAGGTTTCTCCGGATATGAGCGAGGCTCAGATACGTGACCTGGCGCATGTGTTCCAGGATTGCCAGCTGGATGGTCTTATCTGCTCCAACACCACCACCACGCGCATCGGCGTAGAGGACTCTCCGCACGCCAGCCAGAGCGGCGGTATGTCCGGCAAGCCTCTCTACAACCGGGCCAATGAGACACTGGCCGCCTTTGCCCAGGAACTCAAGGGCAGCATTCCTATTATCGGCGTAGGTGGCATCACCACCCCGGAGGATGCAGTAAACAAAATCAAGGCAGGCGCTTCTCTGGTGCAGCTGTACAGCGGGTTCATCTACAAAGGCCCCGCCCTGGTACAGGGTGCAGCCCAGGCTATCAAGGAACAGTGCCCGCTGTAAGCCATACACCACTTCTTCCCCTTCCCAGACGTGCTTTCCAACACAGGAAAGCACGTTTTTTCATATGAAATACGATATTTTCCTGTCAGGAATCCATTTGGAGTTTGCCAGAAGCGGCAGAATATGGTAATCTGATGATAGAAATTCAATTTCAAACCGACTGAAAGATATGAAGAAATCTTCCTTAATCCTTTCCCTCCTCATGCTGGGTGTCAGCGTGGCGCAGGCTGCGCCGATGTACACCATCACCCTCACCTCGGCAGAGCGCTTCACGGAATGTACCGTTGCGTACAAGAGCAGCTCCACCACAAAGTTCACCGGCACGGATAAATCCGGCAAGAAGGTAACCAAGGAGGTTCCCACTTCCAGCATCATCGTAATGCGAGAAATGGTGCAGACCCAGCTCGAAATGGATGAACCGGAAACGACAACTCCCCCCGAGGACGCAGCACAACCGGCAGAAACTCCGGCAGAGCAGCCCACTGCAGAAGGCGATGCAAAGACCGGTGAAGAAGCCCAGCCTGAGCCTATTGCAGACGGCAATGTATCCCAGCGAGAGGGCGAAGAGAAGGCAAAGGACGCCACCCTGCGTCTGCGTGAAATGATTGCCACAATGGATGCCCAGATGGCCAAGATTTCCAAACCCAGCCGCGCACTGGAAAGCCAGGTAAGCCAGGCGAAGCGCCGTGTAACCTCCCAGCTGGAGGATATGGACAAGCGCTCGCTGGAAGTAGCCCGCCTGCAGGATGAGTTCAACAAGGCCGGCGCAGAGGATTTCACATTCGACAAGGTGAGCTACGATCAGCGCACCCAGTACGAACGCGATGGCGCAGCCGCCTATCGCGCCATGAAAATCGACATGAAGGAGAAGAAGGGCCGCCGCAAAGTGGCAGGTCTGGACAAGTTCGAAGTCATGCGCGAGCGCTACCAGGGTGTACCTGAATACAAGGAAGCCTACCAGTGGTATGTAAAAACCCTCTACGCCCTGCAGAAGAAGTGGACCAACATGCACAAGAAGGAGGATGCAATCCGCCAGAAACTGCAGTCCGACAAGCGAGCTCTCCGTACCCGGCAGGATGATGCCGAATACAAG
Organism: Akkermansia sp.; assembly: GCA_045631705.1. Taxonomy (GTDB): domain Bacteria; phylum Verrucomicrobiota; class Verrucomicrobiia; order Verrucomicrobiales; family Akkermansiaceae; genus Akkermansia. Next base: position 16,877 of record JAZQVE010000055.1, read on the forward strand.
GAAATCGAGGCCAAGCTCCGCGAAGATGGCGAAGACATCGCCAAGGTATGGGTGGTTCCTCCGACCCGCAATCTCAAAATGCTGACCACGGGTGTCAATAAGGTGAAGGATGCCATCCGCCGCAATGAAGACCGTCCGCTGGATAAGGAAGCCGGCACCGTTCCTGCACTGCTGGAGGAATACTGGAAGCAGATGGACGAAGCCCGCATGGCCATGATTAACGGCAATCTGGAAGGCGCCGAGGAAATACTGAAGAACAACAAGGCCTACGAACGTATTGTTCGTCTGAAGACCTACCTCTTCCCGAATGACTACCGCACCCCGCTGATGGAGCAGCACAAGCTGATGGAGCGAGCCATCCGCGAACGCTCCCGCAATTACGGCAACCTGAAGCGCCAGCTGGAACGTGCCATCGAATCCCTGGACCGCATGACCAATGCCGCCAGCGCCCAGCTGGAAAGCGCCATGAGCGCCGTACAGCGCGAACTCGACTCCGACACCGGCGAAAGCACAATGGAAGTAGAACAGGAGAAACCTGCAGAACAGCCGGCCGCAGCCCCTGCAGAACCTGCAGCACAAGCCTGAACTGATTAGAAACAACCATTATCGGATTCCAGAAACTCATGAGGCATCTCTTACTGACTGCCCTTCTGTTTTCGGCCCCCCTTCTGCACGCAGCACCGGCAACGGTGCTGCCTGCGGCAGTTAAAGATGCCTTTGAGGCCTACTGCGAACTGCCCGGCATCCTGGTACCGGAACTGGAAAAGGTACAGGATAAGGACAGAGCCGATACCGGAGCTCCAGTACTGAAGAAGAACTTATCCGCAGTCTACACGGTGCGTGAAAAGCTGCATCGGATGCCCAGGCTCACCTCTGCTCAGAATCAGCAGGTGCGCCTGACCTATGAAAAAAGAATGCGCACCGAATGGGGGCGGATGTATGCCCAGATTTCCAGGCTCCAGGAAGCGCGCTGCTACCAGTCTGCCGAATTTGCAGAGGTATTCCGACTTCTGTGCATGATGATTGAAAAATGAGAACGTCCCTGACTATATTCGCAACGCTGCTTCTCTGCCTCACATCAGCCCAGGCTGCTGATGTTGTGACGGACACCCAACCCCAGGGCGGCCAGGTGGAACCCACCTTACCGGAGGGAGAAATCCGCATACGCAGTGGCATCATCATTCTGGGAAAAATCTGTCAGTACATGGCCGAGGTCAACAGCAACGAAACGGCAGAAGCTGCCGTTCCCCGGCTCATGGCCCTGCTGGAGGAAATGCAGGCATGGTCGCAATCCTTTGCAAGTCTGCCGCCGCTCAGCGAAACAGAACTCATCGCTTACGAGGAACGCTACCTCCCCACCATCACCAAAATCAACAGCATTATCGAAGCACAGGCGGCCCGCATCGCCGCAGCTGAATACTATGGTTCGCGCAACCTGCCAGCCGTCCTGGTGCGCTTTGCCCAGCTGGGTCAACCCTGATTTCATTTCTCTTCAAAATAACACTCCAAAACTATGGCTACCATTCGTCCCTTTGCCGCAATCCGGCCCCCGAAGGAATATGCTGAGCAGGTTTCCTGCCTGCCCTACGATGTAATGAACCACAGCGAGGCCTGCACGATGGCCGCAGGAAATGCTTCCTCCTACCTGCATATCTGCCGTGCCGACATTGATACCAGTGAAGAGGAGATTCATGACACCGTAACGTATGAGAAAAGCCGCGACAATCTCCGGAAGTTCCTCGAGAAAGGCTTCCTGAAGCGCGAGGAAAAGCCCTGCTACTACATTTACCGCCAGATGATGTGGGGCCGTGTTCAGACAGGCATTGTCGGCTGCGCCAGCGTAGATGAATATCTGGACGGTACCATCAAGAAACACGAGCTGACCCGCAAGGAAAAGGAACTGGACCGCATCAACCACTTCGACACCTGCTCCACGCAGACGGAACCCGTATTCCTGGCTTACCGCAAGCACGAGGGCATTTCCTCCACCATCCTGGAGTGGATCAAGTTCCACAAGCCGGAATATGAATTCACCAGTGATGACGGCGTAACCCACCTGCTCTGGCCTGTGACGGATGATGAAGCCATCGCTGCCATCCGTCGTGGTTTCGAGGAAGTTCCCGTGCTGTACATTGCCGACGGGCATCATCGCACAGCATCCAGCGCAGCAGTATCTGCCAAGCGCCGCGCAGAGCATCCGGATTACACGGGCGAGGAGGAGTTCAACTACCTGATGGCAGTGACATTCTGCGATGAGGACCTCTTCATCATGGATTATAACCGCGTTGTTTTCGACCTCAACGGCATGAATGAGAGTGAATTCCTGAACGCCATCGGGGAGAAATTCAGCGTTATTCCCGCTACGCCAGGAACCCCGCACTCCCCTCGGGCCAAGCATGAATTCGGTATGTTCCTGGGTGGCAAATGGTACTCTGTCACCGCCAGGGAGGGCACGTTTAATGCCACGCACCCCATCGAGAGCCTGGATTGCGCCATTCTACAGAGCAATCTGCTGGCCCCTGTGCTTGGCATCACCGATCCCCGCACCAGCGAACGCATCGACTTCGTGGGCGGTATCCGCGGTCTGGCAGAGCTGGAAGCCCGCGCCGGAAGCGCCGGTGTGGCCTTTGCTCTGTACCCGGTCACCATGGCAGACCTCTTCAACGTGGCCGACAGCGGCGAAATCATGCCGCCCAAATCCACATGGTTTGAGCCCAAACTGCGCAGCGGTCTCTTCGCGCACGAAATCGAACAATAAACTCTCATTATTATCTCACATATGAAAATTCTTATTCCCACCAAACTCGACAAAGCCGCAGCAGCTACGCTGATGGCAGCCGGTTACGATGTGGTCCAGGATGACACCCTGCCCATCGAGGAACTGGTATGCGCTAATCCCGATGCCGCTGGTATCATTGTGCGCTCTGAAAAAGTCACCCCGGCTATCATTGATGCCCTGCCCGGTCTCAAATGTGTCATCCGCGCCGGTGCCGGCTACGATAACATCGACTACGTGTACGCACGCACCAAGAACATCGATGTGATGAACACGCCCGGTGCCAACTCCAACGCAGTGGCCGAAGAAGTGATTGCCATGATTCTGGCAGCCTACCGCTACGTGGTGCCGGCAGATGTGACAACCCGTGCCGGTGAGTGGAACAAGAAAAAGTATATGGGACGAGAGCTTACCCACAAGACGGTGGGCATCCTCGGCCTGGGCAACATCGGCCGTCTGCTGGTAAAGCGTCTCCAGGGCTTTGAATGCAAGGTTCTGGGCTATGACCACATCCTCTCCAAGCAGCGAGCCCTCAACATCGGTGCCACCCCCACAGAAATGGAAGAAATCTTCTCAGAGGCTGATATCATCTCTCTTCACGTGCCGGGCGGCCCCGCTACTCGCAATCTCATCAATGCCGAACTCATCGGCAAAATGAAGGATGGAGCCATGCTCATCAACTGCCCCCGCTACGGAGTGGTGGATGAAGACGCCATCCGTGCAGCCAAGGCAGCAGGCAAAAACATCATCTACTGCACCGACGTACATCCCAAGGATGCTGCCGCCATGCAGCCCAGTGCCGATGTGGCCGACCTGCTGCTGCCCCACCTGGGAGCCAACACCAAGGAGGCTAACAAAAACGCCGCCATGCGCGCTGCCCAGCAGATGATTGACTACTTCACCATGGGAGACACATCCTGTGTCATCAACGCCGAACGCCCCGCAAATCTGCACCCCGCACAGCTTCAGCTGGCCTCCATGCTGGGTAAACTGGCGTATCACGCAGGTGGCTGCAAACCCATCCGCAAGATTGAATGCACCTTCTACAACAACCTGCGCTCTTTCCGCAAGTGGTTCACTCCCTGGATTCTGCAGGGCGCAGTTCCCGGTGCAGAACACGGTCTCATGCCTGCCGCTGCAGAGACATCCTTCCGTGAACACGGCATTGTCTACAAGGCTCGCGAACCAAAGGACGATAAGCTCTATGATGACGCCCTGACCATCGACATTCACATGGAGGTAGACGGCCAGCAGATTATCAGCAGCGTGCGTGGTATCGTGGTAGATGGCACCCCGGTTGTATCCCGCATCGCCGAGTTCGACCACCTCTATGCCGCACTGGCCGGCAACACCATCGTGCTGCGCTATGCTGACCGTCCCGGCGTGGTTGCGGCCATTGGTCAGGCTCTTTCACTGGCCGGCATCAACATCGATAACATTGTGGCACCCACCGACCACCGCAGCGGAGATTCCATGGCAGTCATCAAGACCAACATGCCCATCTCCGAGGACCAGCTGCAGGCTATCGCCAAGACGATTTCCGCCAAGCTGGCATTCTCCATCTCGATGTAAGCATTCATTATCCAATCATAAAGCGCGGCAGATATTTTCTGCCGCGCTTTATTCTGTTTTTTCTTGCTATAAAACATAGGCTCATGATAACATGCACGCATGGGAACCGCACTACGCTACTATTGGCAACGACTGGCTCCCTTCATCGGCGTCTATGTGTTCTTTGAACTTATTGAGCTCATCCTGCTGCTCTGCATGGGGGTGGCCCAGCCGGAGGAAGGGAATATTCTGGAATCAGTCCTCTTCTTTATCAACGAAAACAGCGCCTGTTTTCTATTCTCTATCCTGCCGTACCTGATATATCTGACGGTTTTACCTGGCGATTTTCATGGGGGCCGCTGGGATAAGCGATTTACACTGGTCATTTTCTCCCTCTTCTGCATCATTCACTGGCTGGAGGAACTGGTGGAGATTATATCCGGCGATTCGTTCCATCTGCTCACAAGGGAATTCTTCATGGCTCCTGCTGCAGCATGGGAACAGGTGCTTGCCTTGCCCTATTGTGAATGGATGGCTGTAATCCTCTTCGTCGAGCTGGTTGTCACCATCTACCTGCTCCACAAAAGGCTCATGCCTGCCGCTCCCGTGCCGCACTACATGCACCGGCTTATGCTGCCCTGCATCGCCGCCGGTGCAGCATTCCTGTTCACCTACCAGGCAAAAGCGCTGGACGAGGTAGCAAAGGCTCCGGCCTTGTACGATGATGGGCTCTTCTATATCTTCAAATGGATATACGGACTGAAGGCTGTGCCCGATATGGTGCAGATATTTGCCACGCCCTGTATCTGCCTGGGTGGCGCAATCCTTTTCATTGGTGGCATCATCGTACTGATTCGACAGAACTTCCCGAAAACAAGAAAGGTATTATCCTTCCCCGAGGTCAGGAGAAACATCCTGCCCCTCCTGCTGTTCTTCCTTGCCCTCGTCCTGCTGGCCCGTCTGCTGAGTCTGGGTATCTACCCGCTCATGGATACGACTGAGGCCCGCTATGGCGAAATGGCCCGAAAGATGGTGGAAACCAATTACTGGCTCCAGCCGCAGTTTGAATACGGCGTCCCCTTCTGGGGCAAGCCCCCGCTGTCATTCTGGGGAAGTGCTGCCACGATGTTCCTGTTCGGCATCAATGAATTTGCGGCCCGACTGGCTCCCTACCTGGCAACACTGGGCATAGGTCTCTGCTTCTTCTTCTGGCCCTTCAGCACAAAACGAAGCGAGCAGGCCACCGCTGCCATCATTGTTTTCCTTACCTCTGCCATGGGCTTCGTCTCCGCCGGTGCCGTCATGACGGATCCCTTCCTCGCCTTTGGCACAACACTGACCATGGTCAGCTTCTACCGCGCCATGACCGACAGAGACATCCAGAAACGCTGGGGGTACCTCTTCTTCCTTGGTCTGGTCATCGGTCTGCTCAGCAAGGGCCCGCTTGCCCTGGTAATCTGCGGTCTTCCCATCTTCGTGTGGGTTGTCTGGCAGCGCGCCTGGGCGGAACTCTGGAACCGCATTCCCTGGATTACCGGCACACTGGGTATGCTGCTGCTCACCGTGCCCTGGTACATCGCTGCTGAACAGGCTACCCCCGGATTCCTTCGCTACTTCATCATTGGCGAACACATCGAGCGCTTCCTTGTCAAGGGCTGGGATGGCGACCTGTACGGCAATGGACACTCCCGCGCCATTGGCACCATCTGGCTCTTCGCAGTGGCAATGTTCCTCCCCTGGACCCTCCTCATTCCTTTCATCATGCGAAAGAAGGTTCCCGCTTTCTGCAAGCAGGAAACCATCTTCCTCTGGTGCTGGGCTCTGAGCACGCCGCTCTTCTTCACCATGGCCCGCAACATTCTGCCGGCCTATGTGCTTCCGGCGGTACCGGCATTCTGCATCCTCTTCGTACGTAAGCTCTGGGCGCTGCGCGCCAGCGATGGTCGCGATTTCCGCATGCTCATCTTTGCCGCGCTTCCCATGCTTGCCATTCTCACCCTCTTTGGCTGCGGCGATGGTCTTGAGCATGTCCGTTACCGCTGCCAGCAGAAGCTTCTGCGTGGATGGAATGGCCAGGCTCCTCTTTACTACGTAGACGATAAGGTTCCCTATTCTGCCCAGTTCTACTCTGCCGGTCGGGCCAAGGTCCTCACGGTAGAGCCCGAAAAGCTCAATTCCGGAGACTATGTAGGCATGCACAGAAAGCATTTCCACCTCATCACCAATCCTGACGAGTGGGAAATTGTAGCAGAAGACGGCTCCTGGCGACTCTATCGCAAGCGCTGATTTTGCCTGCGACAATCCAGATATAACAAAACCCGGTTGGTTTCACACCAGCCGGGTTTCTTTTCATATAACGCGAATCGCAAACTGAAAACAAAGAAACAAGCAAACAGCCCCGACGGGAATCGAACCCATATCTGCCCTTTAGGAGAGGGCCGTTCTATCCATTGAACTACAGGGCCGGCTCTGTTTGCGGAGATATTTAACACAATCGGGGCAGTCAATGCAAGAGCAAAAGGCTGCCCCTGTGTGTCAGCACGCACCGTAGGCTTCCCGCACGCGCTGCAACAACCCCGCATCAAGATGCGGGCTCAGTTCTGGAAGCATGCGCGCAAAGTATTCGGCACGAGTCCAGCCATGCAAGGGCTGGGGCGTAGGCTTTTCAAAAGCCCAGGTTGGAATAGGCAGGGCCACATCCAGAACAACCGGAGAAAGCGGTGCTATACGACAAAGCGCATCTGCCACAGATTCGCCCAGCGTAGGATAATGCTCCAACACACTCAGCAGGAAAGAACAACTTAGGCGATTCGGAGTGGTAGCCAGCTCATCCAGCAACTCCTCCATGCGGTCCTCAGAGACCTCAAACAACGGCTGCAGCAGAGGAAGCACTCGCATATCTGCCAGGCTGAGTACCGCATCCAGAATTGTGGTGGGAGTTATTTCATCATGTGCGAGTCGATGAACGAGTTCCTGCACGCCGGCCAATGGTTCGACAGGACCGGGCTGTGCCAGTGTGAGAACATAGGTCGCGGCCTTCCGGCTCAAAGCTTCATCCGGTTCATTGGTCGCATAGGGGAGGAGAGATTTCCACCCCTCGCCCTTTCGTCCGGTAATGAAGCGGGAAAGCTGGATAAGGCTGCTCTTGCGTGCGGCAACTGTAGTCTTGGAAGCGAAGATATCGTAGATATCAAAATTCTCATCCAGTTTTTCCTCATCATTGCTGGCCATAAGGCCACAGGCCATCATGGTGAGTGGCCACTGATCGGCGCCGATTTCGTGCACACGCACGGGATCGTGCGCCATGGCAGCAAGGCGTTCCAGCTCCGAAAGACCGGAGAAATTGTCCTGATACAGCCCCATGAATCAGAAACCGGGGTTGAATTCAGTGTTGCCAACCTCAGGCGTCTCGCCAAGGGGATTCTCACCCAGAGGAGAGCCGAGCGGGTTCTCCTTCTGCTGAGGCTGGTCGATGGGCTCCACCGGAGTGGGAGCGTCCACATCCAACAGAGCCAGGCGCATTTCGATAGTCTTGTTGGTTACGAGAACGCTGGTGGGGCACTTGGCCACACACTGCTCATACCAGGAGCGGGCTGCATCCTTTTCACCCTTGTTCTTGCAGATATCGCCCAGCATCAGATAGGCTAGAGCCGAATACGGATTCGCTTCCATCTGAGCCAGACGAGTCCAGGTGGCTACCGAGTCCTTACCCTGCTGCTGCTGGTATGTGGCAAGCGCAGCCAGAGCACGGGCACGCAGCGGCAGAACGGCATCGCCAGCAGCAAAACACTCCAGTGCAGCTACGCCGGATTCCTCGCCCTGAGCGATGAGAGACAGGCCGCTGAGCAGTTCAGCGGTATCAGCAGAAGGAGTCTGAGCATATTCCTGCTGCAAGGACTGGAGCGCGGCAGCATCATAATCCTCAGCCCCGGCAATGCCCTGCCCGGGTGCAGTAATCTGCATAGCCTGCACCACCTTGGCGGCTGCCTCGTGGCGCATGTCATTGCGATTGGAGAAGAAGGCAATAACACCACCGGCAACCACGCCGAGGGTAATACCACCCCACATCAGTTTCTTGTAGTGGGCGTTGAGGAACTGTTCGTGTTTGGACGGACCGATGGCAATCTCACCGATAGCCTTGATTTCCTCAGGCGTAAGCGGCAGGGTATCCTCGTTATTCTTATCTGTGGTATCCATATGGGGGAGCAATGTTATCTATAGAGGTTATTAAGTGAACGCAGGCGTTCCAGGTCGAAATAATTATTAAAACCAAGATTGTGATATATTTCCAGGGTGGCTTTGGAGCGATTCAGGGTATAAAAATGTATACCGTCCACTTCTGCATCCAGCAATTCGCTGCACTGGTTGCTGGCATAATTGATGCCGATTCGCTCCAGCGATGACTTATCGCCACCAGCGCGAAGCATAGCCTTGAGCAGACGAGCCGGGAAATTGGTACCGGCGGAAAGCTCAGCCATGCGGTTCATACCGGAAATAGTAGTCACAGGCATGATGCCGGCAATAATGGGCACATTGATATCCATAAGCCGGCAACGGTCGCGGAAATCAAAGAAAGCATGATTATCAAAGAAGAGCTGAGTGCAGATATAATCCGCCCCTTCATCAACCTTGGCCTTCAGGTAATCCATCTCCTTCAATCTGTTCCGGGAATCCGGGTGCCCTTCCGGGAATCCGGCCACCCCCAGCGTGAGACGCGAGGAAAGATGCTGCCGCTCCTCCCATTTACGAATAAAACGCACCAGGTCTGCCGCATGACGGAAGGCATCCTGGCTGGGATCGTATTCCATGTGCCGGGGAGGGTCCCCACGCAGCACCATAATAGCACGTGCACCAGCTCCGATATACCCCTCCAGAATCTCTTCAATCTCCGCCTCTGTATGGCCGACACAGGTAAGATGAGGCACCGTAGGTATTCCCCTGCTCTGAATGTCATGCACCACAGAACGGGTGAGCCCGCGAGAGCTGCCACCAGCACCGTACGTCACGCTCACAAAGCTGGGATGAAACTCCTGCAGCTGCACAATGGTATCCAGCAACGAAGAAGCCCCCTCCGGTGTTTTCGGGGGGAAGAATTCGAATGAGAAACTAGGGTAACGGTCGAAGAGAGCAGGCATGGCGGTGAACAGAGCGCTATCAGGGAACAGGAGTCAGCATAAGTTCAATCTCAGGCAACTCCCTGGGTGTCTCAGCCGCTTTGTTCTCCACCTGCGGATTGTAATTCTCCATACGCAGATCGCGGCTGCTGAGGAACGGGGAGATGATAACCTCATCGCCAGGTCGGGGCTGACGATTGGCCTCGGCAGCGGGGTCCTTGGTGCCGCCGAGAACAACCTGTTTCACAGCTGCCGTATACTGCCCGGATTCCTCATCCCGACCATCCACAGTAGCTTCGCACACAATCAAATCGTTGCGACGCACTGCAATATCCAGCCCCTCGTTCACAGGGGTGGCATCCCCCGCCTTGAAGAGAATGACAGCGCAATCCTCCAGGAATGCAGTAACCTGACCAAGAGCAGCAGGCTGGGCAACCTCTTCCACTGCAGCGGCGGCTTCATCAACCTCCTGACGGCGACGGGCAGAAGCAAGCACACTGCTCTCCTCTGCCGCGGTCAGTTCCTCCTCATTCTTTCTGGCCTCGGCCTCGGCGGCAGCGCGGGCTGCAGCTACTTCAGGCGTATCATTTCCGGCATCCAGACGGGCCATCCGGGCTTCGTGCTCCTGCTGGCGCTGCTGATACTCATTAATCTTCAACTGAGTCTGATACATCTGATACTGCTCCTGACGCCCCGGCAGATACACAGCAAATGCATAGAACATAAGCCCTACGGTAAGAGCAAGCAGAACAAGGATTGTTGCGCGAAACGCATTCATGCGAGCAAGTATAGCAAAAACAGTCCTGTATTCAAGCAAAGAATCTGTCAGAATTTATGCTCGATTTTGGCATACAGCCTTGATTTCTGCTTGCATGTTGGGGTGTGGCGAGATATAACACAGGGGATACAATGTTGAATCTGCCAAATACCATTACGCTTTCCCGCATCATTCTCGTCATTGTCTACACCGTGGCTCTGGCTATTGATGGCAGTGTCTCCCCCTGCATAAACGAAGTAACAGGTGGGTGGTTCCAACCCATCTCCACCACGGCCTGTGTAGCGCTCTGGGCGTTTGTCGTTGCCGCCATCACAGATTTCTTCGATGGTTATCTGGCCCGCAAATACAACCTTGTTACCAGTTTCGGCAAGCTGATTGACCCGCTTGCTGATAAAATTCTGGTAAGCGCAGCCTTTATCTACCTGACAGCCGTGGGGGTATGTCCGTTCTGGGTATCCATCCTCATCATTTTCCGCGAGTTCCTGGTTACAGGGCTGCGCCAGCTGGCCGTGGCTCAGGGTCAGGTCATAGCAGCCGACAAACTGGGTAAGTGGAAGACTGCAGCCCAGCTTGCCTACTGCATCGGTTGCATGACTCAGCTTGCCTATGGCGGCAACCTGATTGAACCGCTCCGCTCCCTGAGTATCGGCGAAGGCGGGTGGTGGTTCCGCGAAATCACGCTCTGGATCAGCGTCATCCTCACCCTCTGGAGCGGCATTAATTACTGCTACCACGGCCGTCATCTTCTGCGCGGCTGATAACGCATTTCCGAAACACGTCACCATGAACAAGGTATTTCTTTCCCTCTGCACCATAGCAGGAGCCATACTGCTGGCCAGCTGCCAGCAGAAGCAATACAAGGCCTACTTCCTGACCGAATCCTCCAACCCGGAGGGCGGTGCTGCCTTCAATGTACGCTACAATGGCCGCATGTACAACCGCATGCCAATCATGAGCCTGAAGCATTTTGATAAATTCAAATCCTTCCTGGCCGATGATGGTTCCTATGGCATTGTACTCTACACGCCGAAAGAATACCGGCTGCGTCTCTTTACCGAGACCCAGCAGAACATAGGCAAATACATCCTGCCGGTCATCGACAGCCTGGCATTCGACCCCATGGAAATTGACCAGGGCATCACAGATGGCAAACTTATCATCTGGGGAGGACTGAATGGATACGACCTGAAGCGTATCAGCGAGACTCTCACCCCGGTGGATCCCGAAATCGAAGAAAAACGCTATCTGGATGAGGACCCGCGACCCAAGCCCGAATTGCCCAAGGAGGCCGCGCCCATCAAGGACGACCATGGTCGCATTATTCCGGAATTGTACTCCTCTGCCACCCGTAATCAGAAGAAGCAGTGAAATCCATCGCGCGGCTCATAGCAAGTATCATCGCCCTCTGCTCCACAGGCTGGGCTCAGACGGGTGACCTGGTCTACACCCTGCCCACTGACAACACAGCGCTCTACACCACCGGCGGAGATGACTACTTCATGTACGTAGACCGTACATTTGAAGGGAAGAAAACCCAGCCCTGGCAGGCAGGCACCTATGGCATGGTGCGCAATCCATTCCGCCCCACACCGGGAGGACCTGTCATGTACAGCCGTTTCCATGAAGGTATTGATGTAAAACCCATCTACCGCAATGCCAACAGGGAGCCGCAGGATATGGTGCGGCCTATTGCACCAGGCGTAGTAGTACACACCAGCGAAGTATCCAGCCACAGCAACTATGGCCGCTACGTTGTCATCGCTCACGAAGTTCCGGAAGGCACTATCTATTCACTCTATGCCCACCTGGCCAGTGTATGCTGCACCACAGGCCAGCGGGTACGGCCGGACGATGAAATAGGCAGACTCGGATACAGTGGAGTCGGGCTCGATAAGACACGTGCTCACCTGCACCTGGAAATCGGGCTCATGATTAACAGCCATTTTGACGAATTTTACACAGGCGAAAACAAGCATGGTAATTTCAATGGCATGAATCTTGCAGGGTTCGACCCAGCGGCAGTGCTCCGTGCATGCAAGGGCGGCATTCCATTCTCCATCTCCCGCTATTTTGCCAGTCTGAAGGAACACTATCGTGTTGCTGTCCCCTGCATCAAGGCCATGGATATCATGCGGCGCCATCCCTTCCTGTACAAAGGCAGCCGGACTGAGCGGAAGCGCCCCCAATCTCTGGAAATAGCGTTCACAGCAGAAGGGCTCCCTATCGGAATCTACCCGGCGGAACGCCAGGTGACCCGGCCATTCATCATATCCTGTCGCTCCATGCCCACGGTTCAGCAGAACTGCACGGTGAACCGAGTCAAGAACAACAGCAGCAATGCTGCGCTTACCGTTTCGGGGCAGAGATACATCACCCAGTATCTGTGGACGGCTTCCCCCAGCGCTTCAACCATCGCAAAACGCGCAAACTGACACCTATCCTCACTTCTCAAATTCCACCATGAAGGCGCGGCATCTCATTCTCCTCTCCCTGCTGGCAGCATACCCCCTGGCGGCAGATGTGACCACTGGCAGCGCACTGGTCAAAGCGGGTAAACCTGCAGATGCACTGGCGGCTCTCCGCAGCGACACAAGTACCGAAGCTGCATTCTGGCGGGGGCGAGCACTCATTGAACTCAAGCGTTTTAAGGAAGCATCTCAGGCGTTGAGCAAAATACCCGAGGAGCACGAACTCTTTCCCTATGCAGCGAAAGCCCTGCTTTACTGTGCCTGGCGCAGTTCTCACGTCGATTTTGCAGTGATCGCCACCCCCCTGGCTACCTGTTCAAACCCGGAAATTGCAGCACTGGCCACCGCAGCACTTGCTGAACACTGGCTTCACCAGCCCCGCAGCCAGGACAACGCCGCTCTGGAACGTTTTCGTCAGTTAGTCAAGCAACAACCAACCCTGCAGCCTCTGCTTGATTTGCTCGAAATAGACAACCTGCGTCAGCGAGGGGATTTTGACAAAGCCATAGAGCTTTGCCGCATCCTGGAACACGAGCGCAATCTGCCCCTAATCACACGTCAGCGGGTTCGTCTCTCCCTGGCGGAGGTATACTATGCAAAAGAGGCAGCAGAGGCTTCATCTCCCAGCCCTCAGCCAGAGCAGACAACCTCCATTATTCCTCTCATCAATGAGGACGAAGGCCAGGCCGCCATCAACTATGATGACGGCAAAGGAGAAGAAACGCTGTTGCATTTCATCTCATCCAACCCAGAATCACCACTGCTGGAGGAAGCTTTTCGCAGATTACACACGCATGGAGCCTTCGCCAACAGTGAGTACGCCAGAGTCAAGCTGAAGGAATGGATTGCAGAGCCGCTCAAGTCCCGACGGGCTGCTCTGGCACTTCTGATTCAGCAGCACCTGATGGTACCGGAGAAGGCCTATGACCTGTCTCCCGATGTCACCTGCGCCAACACGGCTGCGGCCACCTGCCCTAATGAGCCGGCCACCCGCACAATCCTGCTGGAGCAGACCCGCTGGTACCTGGAAAGAAATCTTACCCATGAGGCGCTTCTGTATCTCGGTATGATTCATGGCGATGATGTCTACCGTCGATTCTATGAGAACCAGCTACACGCACCGGAGGCTCCGGGCACAGCAGAAACATACCTGAACTGTGCTCGCGAAGCTCCGGAGGAGCTCAGGGAATCATCGCTGTACAACGCGCTGGTCAGTGCGTTGAAATCCAACGATTCTGGAACCCAGGAGGCCGTACTCAACACGCCGGATTTATCAGAATCCCAGCATTATGCCCTGCTTCTGGCACGTGCCGCTTACTGGCTGGACAAGGATAGGGAAAAAGCGCAGGCAGACATAGACCTGCTGCTCACACAACCTGCCCCGAATCTTGATTTTGCTGCTGATGTGGAGATGGACCAGGCTTACCTGCACCTGCAGCTGGATCCGGAGCGAGCCAGAGAACTGCTGCAGAAGAGTAAAATCAACGACCACCTCACCCAGCTCAGCGACGACCGTCAGCTGCGCTTCTTCGCGCTCAATGAGGAGGTGCTGCGCCGGCTTTCAGACACCCATGATGAGATTAACGCCACCAAGGAGGCTCTGAAGATGATTCAGCACGCAGCGGGCAAGGTTTATTCCCCCAGAGTGGTATCCATACTCACGCTTCATATGGCAAGCCTGCAATCTGCTCTTGGGCAGCACATTGATGCCCAGCGAACGCTGAGTGTTCTGCAGCGCAAATATCCCAAGGGTGATTTTGTACCACGTGCGCTTTACATGTCTGCCCGGGAATCCGAACTAATCGGCACCCAGGATTCACTGCAACAAGCCATTGACCTTTATGAGCAGAGTGCCGCCCTCAGTGACGAGCTTTATGCCAGAGCAACTATTCGCAAGGCAGCTGTCATGCTCCGCCTGGGAAACATGGAGGAATCTGAGCATGTGCTGGTAGGACTTCTGCGCCAGAAACGCACCACCCTCCGCGAGGAAGAAAAGGCTATGGCGAACGCCATCCTGGCCAATAACCAGGCACTTCTCGGCACAGAGGAAGGAAGACTGAAAGCCATTGAAATTGTCGGCCAGACACTGAAAAGCAACACGCTTCCGCGCTTGTGGCGATTCCGGGTACTGCTGCATCACGCCACCCTTTGCGCCCGCGCAGAGAAACATGCCGCAGCGCTGCAGGATTATACAGCCATACTTGATATGAAACCGGCCACCGGAACAGCACCCTCAAAATCCGAATGGCATATTCTGTACAGCGCCGGTGCAGGCGCAGTCATGCAGTTGCTTTACCTGGAGCGGTATTCCGAAGCCGCAGACATGGCCGACACCATAGCAGGCTGGAATCCGGATTACGCCGATTTATCAAAAAAGCAGCAATTCAGCGATTGGACTCAATATATCAGGCAGACCAACTTTGTTGATAAATCAAGACTGCCATTTTAGACAGACTTCAACTCTGTTTCGATAAATTGGAATATAGACAGTGTTTTTTCTTTGCATCCTAAGCAAAGTTCGCTATAATCTGCAGAAAGCGCAAGATGCCCGGAAGCAGCAACAGAAAGCGTACAAAAAAACGAGCAGAGGAGGAAACTTCTCTGTGGGGATTCCTGTTTAATAACGAAGAGCAAGGGCAGGACATCACCAAAACGGCTTTTTTCGGGCATCCTGGTGAAGAGGAAGAAGAAGGGGACAACGAAAGGACGGTCCAGCGCAATATCCTTCAAATTATATGGAGCCGTTTTAATTTCTGGAGCATCATCGCATGCGTCGTCTTCATTATCTTCACCTTTATCCTGACCAATGCGGTCATTCGCATGTGGACGCCGCAGAATATGCGCGATATAGCAGGCTACTCAGATAAAGGAAGTGCCAAGGACCTCTGCGCCATGCTGAGCAATGCCAATGGGCAGGAAATCAGCTTCACGGAAGCTGAGGTAAATCGCTACCTGCGTGAAACCTGCAGGCTCCGTCAGACCGGCATCTTCTCAATTATCACTCACGGCCAGGGGGTTGCTCTGCGCATCCACGATGGCTATGCAGAAATCGTCATCGACCGGATGATTGGAGCAAATATCCACCAGACAACTTCCGTCAACCTCACATTCAACCAGGAACTGGAACACGGACGCCCGGTACTGAAGGTAACTTTCACAGGTGGCCCCCCCTTGGTTGGCAATATTCCCTGCGGAGGCAGCATCGGCAGTTTCGGGCTCCCGGATCGTCATATCAGCATGCTTGCGCCTGCGCTCCGCACACTGATGGATTGCTACCCGGAATTTACAGACCTTATCACAGAACACGGCTACTGCCCCTATTTCACCAAAGGCCAGAACGGCAATGAAAGCCGTATCCGCCTTGTCCCTTACCGTCCTTCCTGAAACAACACTTCTAACACTAAATACAGTAAATATGAACATGCGTAAACTGATTCTTCCCCTCACCGCGGCATTCTGCACACTCGGGCTCAGCTCCTGCATTTTCCAGCAGATTGCCAGCAATTTTATCCGCGATGAATACCCGGGCGAGCGCCCTCCGCATGTTATTGCCGATAACGAGGGCAAGCCCGCCAGTGAAAAGTGGGTAAAGGTTAATCCCTATGACCTCCCCCCGTCCGGACATCTCAGCGGTCGTATTGAGTATGCGGAGGATGGTCTGCCCTACGCACTCCCCTGCGAGTTCTCCAACATTCTCGTCTCTCCCTACGAACCCTATTACCAGCTCGACTACAGCAACAGCAAGGTGGGTGAGAAGGTCTGGGATCCCTATACCCGCAAGCCTTTCTACATTCCGCGCTTCCTGACCATTAACTGATAACTGGAGCATGGCTGAAAACACTGCACAGAAAACGACACTTGCGCAGAAAATCGGTGCGGGGATGTATCTCGTCTTCTGTGCAGTTCTCCGGATACTCGACATCCGGGTAGTGGCCGCTTTCGGAGCCTGTCTCGGGTACCTGGTGTGGGCGGTTATGCCTATGCGTCGCCGCATTGTGGCCCGCAACCTGCGAATTGTCGTGGACCCGACATTGCGAGGCAGGAAACTGGCATCAATGGTCAGACAGAACATCGTACGCACAGCCATGAATATGGCCTGTACGTTCAAGACTGGTCTGATGACAGAAAAGGAGCTGACGAGGGCGGCCAATATCATTGGCGGAGAGGAACTGGAAGCCAAGGCTTCTAACGGCAGGACTGTCATTGGCTGCATCCCGCATGCAGGCAACTGGGAAATACTGGCACGTATTCGTTCGCTCTTCCCCCGAGTAAAACGCTTTGGCTCCATGTATCGGAGATTGGACAATCCCATGCTGGAGGAAATTGTACTGAAATCACGTTCGCGATACGGCTGCGAGATGTTCAGCAGCAAGAAGGGGCTGAAGGAGGTATTCAGATTGGCGAAAGAGGGTGGACTGCTTGGCGTGCTCAGCGATCAGTACACGCAGCAAGGGATTTTCATTCCCTATTTCGGCAAAGTTACAGGGACCACCCCTCTGCCTGCCCTGATTCACAAGCGCTGCCGAGGCAATGGCAGCCTGGTTACGGTTGCATCCCGTAGCACCGGACTGGGCAGATGGGATGTCATTCTGAACCGGGAAATAAGCACTGACTCTGAAGGTAATGATGATATCGCTTCCATCACACAGGCTGTCAATAATGAACTTGCTGAAGTTCAGAAGGAAAGCATACTTGATGGATTCTGGATGCACCACCGCTGGAAACCTACGTCCCGTTTTGCTCCGGGCGGGGATGAAATACAGAACGAACTCATCCGGAAGTATTGCACACTTCCGTTCCGAATCATCATCTGCGTACCGGACGAATTTGAGGAGTCCGTTCTCACAATCCCCTTCATGCGCGAGCTGCAAGGATGTCGTCCCGATATGCAGCTTAATGTAGTTTGTCCTGTCGAACAGGTGGCATTCTGGAAAACTCAGAGCTACGTCTCCCACGTAGTCTCCAACATTCGCCCGCTGCAACAGCTGGAATCCGATGAACTCTATAAGGAAGGGCCCTACGACTATCTGTTCATGCTGAGCGGCAATGCAAAGGTATTCCGCGAATTGCAAGCGCTCATGCCCATCTACACCAGTGGCTTCAGCGCAAGCCCCTTTGGTAAGAAGCTGAGAACAAGATGCACCCTGCCCTGTGGCAAGGAGCCCGTGCACCGCATTCAGGATTACCTGCACCTTGCCTCACGCCACATTGGTCTTTCAGGTCAGCCCTATGCTGATGCGGCAAACGGCAACAGCAATGTCAATGGTAAGTTCATTGCTCCGTTCTCCACCCTGGGGCAGGCAGACACCTGGCCTGCAGAAAGGTGGAAGGAGCTGGTCGCCAGGCTGAATGGCGATGTTACCCTCCTTGCGCTTTCAACAGACAGCGATGCCGCCAAGGCGATGGCTGCCGAGCTCGGCATTCCCTGCACCATCACCCAGCCGGAAGACGTGGGGAGTGTCCTGGGGCAGAACTGCGAGCTGTACGCAGTAGATGGCCTGCTGCCCCAATTGGCCGCATTGGCAAACTGCCGCTGCCATGTCATCATGAGCAGCCGTCTGGCCGCAGTCTACAGTCCGCCGGGAGAGGGTCACAAGGTGGTATTCCGCCACGTGCCGTGCCACCCCTGCTACCGCAGCGTGTGTGACCAGCCTGCAAACTGCGCAGCAGAAATAAGCGTAGAAGATTTTCTTGCCTGAAGAAATCAGAAAGCCGCACCTGAATAAGTGCGGCTTCTTTATTTTATCAGCTTTCCTCCGGCCCAAGCATGAACATGAGCCTGTCCAACCCGTGGTGAGTCACCTCATTCCATAAGGACTTAGTCATCGCAGCCGTCTGAGCAGCACGGTCCTCCGGGCTCATCTCATCTACAACATCCTGCCCATAGTACTCAGCCAGAGCACGGCCGGCAAGGCGGGCCACAAGTTCCTCCCAGAACACTGCATCCCGGTACTCATCCAGCACATCGGAATAGAAGGCCTGGTCGATATAGGGACGCTTGAAGAACCAATACCCGCAATCCGGATTCAGCTCCATATCACGAGCAATACCTGGCACGGTGCGCCCCGCCTTTACAATTTCCACCAGCAGCTTATGCCAATGATCTGCACGTGGGTTACGACCATCGGGAATGGCCTGCCCCAACACTGTAAGCGACATGGCGCATACCTCTGCCAGGTCGCGCATCTCGCTTTCCGTCAGTTCTAAGGTAACCTTGCCCATTCCTTACTCCAGGCCAAGCTGCATACGGGCTTCTTCCGTCATCATTCCCTGATTCCACGGCGGATCCCACACAAACTCGATATCCACGCTCTTCACGCCATCCAGAGCAGCAATCCCCATTTCTGCCTCGGCCATGATATGGGGGCCCATACCACAACCAGGAGCCGTCAGCGTCATCTGCACGCTCACATGGCTTCCATCCTCCTTCTGAGGAATGATTTCCACGCCATAAATAAGGCCGAGATTTACAATATCCACGGGAATCTCCGGGTCGTAGATATTGCTGAGTACCTTCCATACTCTCTCCTCAAGAGTCAGGTTCTCATCGCTCTCATGCACAACCTGGGATTCGGCAATAATCCCGGCGCGGGCAGCCTCCTCGCGAGTAATGCGAACCAGGCCCACATCCGTAGCTGCCGTAATGGAATTACCAAGCATCTGGGTTACATAAATACGAGACCCCTCCGGTAACAGCACAGCGTTGCCGGCGGGGATCTGTATAGCTGCGGTCTCAGCTTCTGTAATTACTTCCTGATTCAACATATCGCGCGGGAATTATGCCATAATCCCCCCGGCATGCAAGGATAATCTGAAGTGCTGACCCGATTTTCCAGGCTGGCGTATCTTATCGGCGGCCAGGCCGGGGAGCCGGATGACGGTGGCTCGGAACCCGGTGAGCATGGGAAGCCGGGCGCGGAGGCTTGGGCGCACAATGACGCGGGCGCGGATGGGGATGGTGGCAGTGCACAGGAGGAGGCGGCGGGCAGCAAGGCTGACCAACTACCACAGGTGCAGGGTGCACCACAACGGGAGCAGGAGCAGCAGGATGCACTACAACAGGAGCAGGAGCTACGGGCGCCCCCACAGATACATTCACATGCACAGCGGCTTCGGCCTTCCCGGCGGCGGCTACTACGAGCATCACGCAAGCAGCAGCAAACAGATTCTTCATTACGTTCTTCATGATGGTTAAAATGGGTTAATGTACAAATCAAGCGCAGCAGCAACTAAAATTTGTTTGAAACCATCAAAAAAAATTCACATATTTATCGTTTGCGCAGTCGAGCCGTGAACATCTGCAGCTCCGGCACACGGAACGCCATGCACGCCACTCCATACACCGCGGCTCCCAGCACACCGGCTACTGCCAATGCACCAAAGCGGGCCAGGAATCCCCAGCTGGTAAAATCAGCAAAGAAGAAGTACCCTACAGCCCAGCAGCAGGCTGCCAGCACCACACCGGCCCCCACAATGCGCAGCACCCCCGGGAGCAGGATATGGCAGGCCATCCCCCCCAGCAGATGACGGATGTAAAGGAAGTAGAATACAAAATTCAGAGTTGTGACAATGGATGTGGTGAGCGCCAGATACATGGCCTGCAGGTGGAACACATGCACAAAGGTGTAGTTGCAGCCTACAGAAATGCAGAAAGCCACCAGAGCAAGGCCGGCTGGAGCCCAGGGTTTCTCCAGAGCCAGGAATACGGGCTGCAGCACCTTCATGCCGGCATATGCCAGAAGGCCCAGCGAGTAAGCTGCCAGTACATCGCCAGTGAAACGGGCGGCCTCAGCATCAAATCTGCCGCGTTGGTAGAACACACTCACAATCTGTTCGCCCCACACGCTCAGGAAAATCGCGGCAGGCACGGCAAACAGGCACATAAAACGAAGAGCCTTGGCCAGATGCTCAGAAATCTCAGTCCCGGCATTGCCACCCGTGAGCGTCATGCGAGATACAGTAGGCAGCACAACCATGCCCACCGCCACGCCAAAGAGCGCAACCGGCAGCTGCCAGAGATGGAACGCACTGGAAAGAGCCGTCACGGAGCCAGGCTTCAGGTACAGTGCAAATGCCGTGTTGATGAAGATATTTGTCTGAGTGATACCAGCGGCAATCACCCCCGGCAGCATGAGCAACCATACACGGCGGGTCGGTTCATCCGTAAAGGCAAACCAGCGGCCATTCCATTTCAGACCAATATCCCAGCGGGGGCGGAATCCCAGACTACGCAGCTTGGGATACTGCACCAGCACCTGCGCTGCACCACCACATACTACGGCAATGGCAAAACCATAAAGAGCCTCCGGTCCGAAAGCAGGGTCAATGAACCAGCCAATCAACGCGCCCACGGCCACGGTCGTCAGGTTAAAGGCCGCACTGGCCAGATTCGGAAGCCCGAAAACACCAAATACATTCAGAGCCCCCATACAGAGCGCAGAAACAGACGCCATCAGGATGAACGGCCATATAATACGGCATAAATCCGTCGCCAGCCCCATGAAACTACGAGCCTCCAGGCGGGTTGCTCCGGCGGGAGCTTCCCCGGCAGGTGCAGTAGTCAGCACCAGGGTCTGACCGTGTTCCAGATTCTCCAACCGGGATACAAGAATACACGATTCCTCCGTAAGGCCCTGTATTTTCTCATTGGAAGTGAACAATGCCTCCTTTGTCCCATCAATGGTGGTGCGGAAACCTCTGAAAGCTGCATCGGCGCAGAGCATAGTAGGAGCCCCCCAGGGCGTATGCACCACCACGCGGGCCCGCTCAGGGTAGAGCTGCTGCATGAACGTACCAGCCAGCAGAATACCGATGGAGACAATGCAGATCATGAGAGACACCAGCTGGGAACTCACACGATGAGCCAATCCCCAGGCAGCATCGGCTCCCTGCTGCTTTTCCACCTTGCTCATGGTGCTAGTGAAGCTCTGAGAAAGAGCGCCTTCTGCAAACATGTCGCGCAGCATATTCGGCACGCGGAATGCCGTCAGGAACGCATCCAGTGCCCCAGTGGCACCAAATAGAGATGTATAGACAATCTCACGCAGTAATCCGGTAAAACGGCAGCAGAATATCGCTGCCGTGGCAATGAGACTTTTTTTCTGCATGGAAGCCATGGCTTTTCGGGAGGAGAGAGTTTATAAGAAAGAAAATCAACGCACCTTTTCCGGCAAGTCCTCGCGAATCTTGCGGGCAAAGGCCTTGGCCGTCGTCTTATCACCCAGCAGCAGGCAGGTACGAGACAACTCGCGCATAGTAGTGCGGTAAAGCCCCTGCTCTGCCTGCTCCAGGCGCGCCTTATCTTCATCGCTCATCTGGTCAATACTGCTCTGAATGGTACGCAGAGTACGGAAGCAAGGGATATCCTGATTCGCCTTGCGCTGGGCCAGAGCCAGGCTCAGGCGGGCACGCAGCGTCTTACCGGTGGTCAGGTCAGGATTCACTTCCTCCACCATGCGGGTGCACTCCTGCACCCACTTGAGAGCATTGGTATAATCCTGCTTTGCTGTGTAGTAATCTGCAAGTTCACGAGCCGTACGGGAACGGAAATCGGAATCCTTTTTCACCAGTTCCGGGTTCTTCTGCATCATGTCCCAGCTGCGGGTGAGCAGCTGTATCTTCTCCTCACCATCGGTATGAGTGGCAAGATAGGTCAGCACGCGCATGATTTCCGCCGGGTCCTTTTCGAAATCAAGCAGATAGCGGTAATCTCGCACGGCATCCTGGGCATTGCCCCGGGCCTCATTGGCGCGGGAGCGGATGCGGGCAATGCGGGTCTGAAGCTCAGACGTCATCTGCCCATAACCTTCTGCGAAGGCGGAAGCCAGGGTCAGTGCCTGAGCGCAGCCTTCGTGGTTGCCCAGACGGTAGCGCAATTCGCCAAGCAGAAGATAGCACTGCGGCAGTTTACGCTCCGTATCCGGGTAGGCCAGCATGGCCTCCAGGCAGCGCATCAGCTTCTCCTCAATCTCGCGGAGCGTATGCTGGGGCAGATTCGGGTTATCGCGCAGCGCCGTGGTCACTTCCTCAATCATCAGCTGGGAGGTAGCCGGACACAACGGCCACTTGGCCTGCTCCAGAATATTGCGGGTCATCTGCAGCACCGGCTCCTTCACTGCGCAAACATTGGCACGCATCATCTGCAGTGCAGCGGCCTCTGCGGCCAGTTCCGGGTCGCGCAGGCGCGCCAGAACATTGGGAGCATCCAGGCGGGCAATGGCCTTCACTGCCTCGTCATTGTTCTGCATGCGGATGCAGGTTTCTGCCGAGCGGCGGATGGAACGCAGCAGCAGCTCCGTGTGCTCCGGAGAATTCACCAGCTTATCCTGCAGCCCTTTGTCCAGGCGCAACTGCAACTCATAGTCACCATGCTCTGCGGCAGCCACTGCCAGGCGATCCAGCCCCTCCACGGGAGCAAGGGATTCAACCTCGGGCAGAATCCGTACGGCCTCCTGCCACTGCCCCTTATCAACAAGGCGGCTCATCAGAAACCAGCGGAACTGGCGCTGCGTATCAGCGTTCGTAATCCACCCCAGACGCGCACGGGAGTTCTCTGCCAACTCCAGTAGGCGGGACTTATCACCGGACAAATCGCTGAGCAGCTGTGAAAGATTGGCATTAGCCTCCTCATTGCTGGCCACAACAATCGTCTCCCCCTTGAAGAACAGGATAATATCCTGTCCCTTGGCAAAAAGCCCCCAGAGGGCAAGTGCTCCAAGGGTAAGACCTGCGGCAATAAGCGGCACAGTGTGATTGCTCTTCTTACGGGGCGGACGATATCGGCGATTCATACGGCTGAAAAGAGTTATTAGTTAGCTTATCAATCAAGGCTGAGCCTGAGTGGGCTCGTCTGCAGCGGGAGCTGCGGGAATAAGGGGTTTGATGCGACGGAGCTGATTACGCACCTCCTCGCGACGGTCAAGCTGGTCCTCCACCATTGGCTTTATCTCCTGCCAGACGGCATAGGCTTCTGCCCAGCGCTGTAATTCGGTGAGAGCATAGGCACGGCCCAGCATGGCAGTCAGTCGGTTTTCCTGTTCCTCGGTCACATCTGCCGGGAGCTTGCCCATAGCCACGGCATAGGCTGCCTCAGCCTCAGCAATCTTGCCTTGCTGGTCATAAATCTGCCCAAGCAGCAGATTCAGACGCCCCAGAGACACGCTATCATCCGCAGCGCATTGCTGGCGAAGCTTCAGGCATTCCTCAAGCAAAGGCAGAGCCTCATTGGCCCGTCCCATTTCCATGTAGCAACGGGCAGCTCCCTCCAGTGGCTGAATCTTGAGCAATGCAGGCTGAGCATCTGCCAGAGCAGCATTGAAATCCTGCAGTGCTGTCTGATAATTCTGCACTATGAAATGCATCCAGCCGCGCTGGTCATACAGACAGGGCCAGAAGGCATTGCCTCGCTGCACCCGCCCTTCGGCCATGCCCTGAGTACGGTGCAAAAGCCCCAGAGCAGTCACATAGTGCCCACGCTGCTGCTCAATGGCAGCCAGCTGTCGCAGTGCCAGCAGACGGGAAGAAACATCAGCCAGGCTATTGCCAGGGTTATTCTCGGCAATGCGGAGCATCGGCTCCGCCCCAGCCACATCGCCCAGTGCCAGAAGCGCCGTGCCACGGCTTACGGCCCCCTCCGGACGAACGGTGCGAAGATTCTCCACCTCTGCCAGAGCAGCGCGGTAGGATTCCTCAGCCTTCGCCTTGTCGCCGGAGCAGCGGTAAAGCTCACCCATATGCACCAGCGCCATGGAACGCAGCTGGCTGGTGCCTTCATCTGAATTAGTCAGTTCACCCAGCAGCTTCTCCAGCGAAACCAGAGACGCAGGCACATCCTGCGGAGAGCATGACTCCAGAGCAATCAGCTGCCCCAGGGCCTCCAGTCGCCAGCTTTCCTGCCTGTTTTCAGAAAAATACTGAGCTGCAAGTCTGTAATACCCGGAAGCCTCAGTATAAAGCTGCGCAGCAGCCAGCACATTGCCAACCTTGAGCGAACGATAGGCCCATTCCATGCTGTGCGGTACCTGGGCAAAAAGCGAAGTCAGCACTGAAACGGCAGCGGAAGCCTTGCCTCGCTCCAACAGCGCATCTGCCAGGCACCACTCAGCCTCAAGGCGGACCTCCCGCTCCTGAATCCAGCCAAAGGCAGATTCAGTGTCCATGGCGGCCTTCAGCAGCTCCTCCTCGCCGGCAGATGCCAGGCGCATGAAATTGAGCACATTCTGGGATGCTGCCTCGTTGAGCGCCTTCTGCACCATTCCGGAGCAGGTAGCCTGCATGAAACCAGCCTCCTCGCCCTGTGAGCGGCCTATATAATAGGTTCCCAGAAAAAATCCGATTGATACCAGCCCGGCCACACCGAGCCCGCACCACTTCACCCAGGGGCGGAATTCAAGCGTCTCCTCCACCTCGGGACAGGTGGAGGTTTCTGCGGACTTCTCCTCTTCCATCATTACCGGTTCTGCGTCAGGCATTCACCTGGTCAAGATGGAAGGCGCTGTGCACCACGCGGGCAGCCTGCTCAATATCACCGGCCTCCACAGTAGTAGAAATGCGGATTTCGGAAGTGGCAATCATGCCGGTAGCAATACCGGCATCGGCCAGGGCCTGGAACATGGTGGCAGCCACACCCGTGTGAGAGCGCATACCCACGCCCACCACGGAAAGCTTGGCAAGACCAGCTTCCGTCTCCATGCGGGCAGTGTCGCCCAGCTGAGGAAGCACAGACTTAAGAGCAGCCTGAGCAGCACCCAGGTCGTTCATGTTCATGGTGAAAGACTGACGAGCCTGACCGTCGTGAGCCGTGTTGGCCACAATCATATCCACATTAATCTCAGCATTGGAGAGAGCGGAGAGGATGATAGCCGTGTAGGCCACGGGAGCAGTGATGCCCGACACAGTGACGCGGGCCTGGTTGCGTTCGATTGAGACGCCTCGCACGGCGAGGGACTCCATAGCGGAAGTTTCTTCTTGCACGATAGTACCGGGGTTGTTGTTCATGGAATTGCGGACTTCAAACACGACGCCGAACTTCTTGGCGAACTCGACGGAACGTGCCTGCATGACCTTGGAACCGCTGGAGGCCATTTCCAGCATCTCTTCATAGGAAAGTACGGAAATCTTGCGGGCATCTTTCACCACACGCGGGTCACAGGTGTAAACGCCGTCCACATCGGTGAAAATCTGGCACAGGTCAGCATTCACTGCTGCAGCCATGGCAATGGCAGACAGGTCGGAACCGCCGCGTCCCAGGGTATGAATGGTGCCATCCTCGGTCACGCCCTGGAAACCGGCGCACACCACAATGTAATCATCCTCCAGAGCCTTGATGACACGGGCGGGGTCGATGGAGTGGATACGGCCGCGGGTATGAGAACCATATGTGCACACACCAGCCTGCTGTCCGGTGAAGCTCATGGCCTTGTAACCCATCTCAGTGATAGCCATGCAGAGCAGCGCAATGCTCTGCTGCTCACCCGTTGCCAGCAGCATGTCAAGCTCGCGCTCAGGCGGATTGTCCATTACCTGGTGAGCCAGACCGATGAGACTATCTGTCACACCGCTCATGGCAGAGATAACCGCCATGATTTTGTTGCCCTCTTTCTTAACCTCAATAAGTCTGCGGGCTACATTGCGGATACGATCGATGGTGCCCACGGAGGAGCCACCGTATTTCTGTACTATGAGTGCCATGGTCGGTTGGTCTTATGAGTTGAAGGTTTCTATGCGGAACACTGCAGGATGCGGGGCAATGCAGCCACTCTCCACTATTTCCTTGAGCGCCGTCTTGAGCTTGCCCCACGGGCATGCATGCAGAGTGAACACAAGGTCGTTTTCCACATTCTCGGACTCCTCGTCCTCGTGTCGTGTTGAATATGTGGAAGAAATGCTGATGTCGTACTTAGCAAGCACCTGGGCAATGGAGGCAATCACGCCGGAGCGGCGGCTCGGCACCAGGAAACGCACGTAGTACGGCGTCACCGTATCCTCCTGCGGCATAATTTCCAGTGTCTTGGTGTACGGGTGGAACCCGGTGTGGAACTCCGGATGGCGAAGGTCACGCATAGCCATCACGATATCGCCGATGACAGCACTCGCGGTCGGATTCTTGCCTGCGCCGCGGCCGTAGAAAATGGTTTCGCCCACGATATCGCCCTTCACCGCAATGGCGTTGAACACACCATTCACATTAGCCAGCAGATGTTCACGCGGCACAAAACTGGGCTGCACGCGAAGCTCCAGCGACTCGGTATCAGCATGGTGCTTGATTACCACCAACAGCTTGATGGTGTAGCCCATCTGGTGAGCAAAACGGAAATCCGTCGCCGTCACGCGCTCAATGCCATATACCGAGATACGGTCAGGAGAAATCGGTGTACCATAGGCCAGCATGGCCAGAATAAGTGCCTTGTGGGCAGCATCCCACCCATTGATATCCAGCGTGGGGTCAGCCTCGGCAAAGCCCTTGGCCTGGGCACGGGAAAGCGCCGTCTCAAACGACACTCCCTTGCGCTCCATAGAGGAAAGAATGTAGTTACTCGTGCCGTTAATGATACCGGCAATACTCTCCACATTGTTACAGATGAGCGAATTCTGCAGGCTCTGAATAATCGGGATACCACCACCGCAGGAAGCCTCAAAATACAGCGGCACCCCCTGCTGGGCGGAAAGCATGAAAAGTTCGCTGCCGAACTCAGCAAGCAAAGCCTTATTACCGGTCACGACAGGCTTACCGGCCTTCAGTGCACTGGTCACCAGCTCATAAGCCTCCTCCGTGCCACCAATCAGCTCGATGATGATGTCAATCTCAGGGTCGTTCACCAGCTCACGCCAGTCAGCCGTCAGCATCTCCGGAGCAATCTTCACATCGCGCACACGGGACATGTCGCGCACGGCCACCTTTTTCACGGCGTAGCGCATCTGCGCACGAGCCTCAAGCAATTCATGATTGCGGCACAGAGTCTCAAATACGCCCGTGCCTACGGTTCCAAGCCCTGCAAGGCCAAGCTGTAGCGGTTTTCCTGTCATTTGCGGGCGCAATTCTACACGAATTTCCTGCCGGGTTCAAGTCAATATTATGACCGCACTCTATCTTATAAAAGAAAAGAGACGCCGGAACAGACTCCGGCGGCTCATATTTCAAAGCTCAATAAGGCATCAATAATCCCGCTTCAGCAGATAATCGTTGATAGCAAGAAGATTCTCGCGACGGCGGTCAGAGAACACATCCAGCGCAGCGCGGGCCGCAGCAGTGAGCTCACGAGCCTCGGCACGGGCATTATCCATACCCACCAGGGCGGGATAAGTAGCCTTCTGCACCTTGGCGTCCTTGCCGATGCTCTTACCCAGCACCTCCGGCGTGGACGTCACATCGAGAATATCGTCGATAATCTGGAAAGCCAGACCCAGGCAGCGGCCATACTCAGTGAGGGCATCCAGCTGCTCCGGCGTGCAACCGGCAGACATACCACCCAGTCGCACGGAGGCGATGATGAGGGCGGAAGTCTTGCCATGGTGTATGGCTCGCAGGTCTTCCACACTCAGCTCGCGCCCTTCACCTTCCAGGTCAAGCACCTGACCGCCTACCAGGTGGCGGCTGCCGGTGCGGTAGGCCATCTCGGCCACGTAGTCGGCGGCATCGTAGCGGTCATTGGCAGGCACGCGGGCCAGCATAGCAAAGACTTCGGTCAGCAAGGCATCACCAGCCAGCACAGCAATCCCCTCACCGAACACCTTGTGGTTCGTGGGACGGCCGCGGCGCAGGTCGTCATTGTCCATGCAAGGCAGGTCATCGTGAATCAGCGTATAGGTGTGCAGCGTCTCCAGGGCGCAGGCAGCATCCAGCGCAGCTTCCTCGCTGCCGCCGCAGGCCTTGGCCGCCTCCAGACACAGCAGCGGGCGAATGCGCTTGCCACCGGCAAAGATGCTGTAGCGCATAGCCTTGTGAATGGTACTGGGAGCAATATCCTCGCCGGGCAGCAGCTCATTCAGACGAGCTTCCACCTTGGCGGCCGTTTCCTTGATGAGAGTCTTGATGTCCATGACGGAAAATTGATTTACTTACCCTTCACCAGCAGCTCAGCAATCTGCACGGCATTCAGGGCGGCACCCTTGCGCACCTGGTCACCCACCACCCAGAGGTTCAGGGCGTTATCGATAGCGATATCCTTGCGGATGCGGCCTACGTAGCAAGTGTCACCATTGGTGGAATCCAGCGGGGTGGGCCACACATTGTTGGCCACATCGTCCATGAGCTCTACGCCGGGCATGCCATCGAAGCAGCCGCGGGCACCTTCCACGTCCACCGGCTTCTCGAACTGAGCAATGCAGGAGATGGAGTGGCTGCGGTACACGGGAACACGCACACAGGTGCAGGTCACGTTCAGCTCCGGCAGGCTCATGATCTTGCGGCCTTCGTTGAGCATCTTAAGCTCTTCCTTCGTGTAGCCATTGTCGGCAAACTTGTCAATCTGGGGCAGCACATTGAAGGCAATCTGGCGGGGATAGGTCTTGATTTCCACGGGGTGGCCGTCCACAATGGCGCGCACCTGGTTCTCAAGCTCGGTGATGCCGTGCTGACCGCTGCCGGAAACCGCCTGGTAGCTGCTGGCCACGATGGTCTTCAGACCATACTTCAGGTGCAGCGGATACAGAGCCATCAGGGTGATGATGGTGGTGCAGTTCGGGTTGGCAATGATGTTGCGGGGGTGATTGAAAGCGGCATCGCCGTTGATTTCGGGCACTACCAGCGGCACGTCAGCGTCCTGACGGAAGGCGGAGGAGTTGTCCACCACCACGCAACCGGCAGCACCGGCGATGGGGGCGAACTCGCGGGAAATATCACCGCCGGCTGCAAAAAGGGCGATATCCACGTCGCCGAAGGAATCAGCAGTCAGCTCCTGCACCGTGAGCATCTCACCACGGAATGCAACCTGTTTACCGGCAGAACGATGAGAGGCCAGAAGTTTAAGCGAGGCCAGCGGGAAATTGCGGGTCTCAAGGCAGGAAAGAATCTCGACGCCCACCGCACCGGTGGCGCCCACGATAGCGACTCTGGGATTATTCATGTTCATGAATGATTGATTTACAGGATGATTCATGTGCCCGTGGCACGCGCGTAGTATACACGATTTCCGTGCATTATCAAGCCTAAAGGGAACAGATATTCCCCGTTTTTTCAAACTTATCGCGCAAAATAGGGCACCAGGCAACTCGTAACAGCTGCCGGATGCCCGGAAAAACTGGTATTCAGCCTCCCGAATCAGGATTCGATATAGCCGACGTAGGGCAGATTGCGGTACTTGCCGTTGTAATCCAGGCCGTAACCTACCAGGAAGTAATCATCGCAGTGCAGCGCGCAGAAGACGCGTTCGTGCTCGAAAGCGCGGCGGGCGCTCTTGTTGATAGCCACCGTAGCAACCACCCTCACCGCACCATTCTCGTAAAGAGCATCGCACACTTCCTTCATGGTCAGTCCGGTATCCAGCACGTCGTCAATCACCAGCACATTCTTACCGGCGCAGTCCGGCAGAGCATTGTGCCACTTAAGCTTGCCCGTGCTTTCTGTGCCCGAGTAGCTGGAAATACGAATCGTCTGCAGCTCGAAATTAGCAGGCAGGCAGCGCAGCAAATCCGCAGCATACCAGATAGCGCCATTGAGCAGACAAAGCGCCACAACCGGTTCCTTGTCGCCGAAACAGGCCTCGATATCACCCGCCACACGGCGCACAGCCTCCTGAATCTCTTCAGCAGTATAAAGTGTCTTGATGTCCATAATCGTTTATTCAGAAAAAAGTATATTCCCTCTCAGTTTTCCACTTCAGTGGGAATTATGATAACTCCATTTCGTCAGCAGAGGAAGCCCCCCCACGCACCTTGGCAAACAGATTATCCCAGAACGGGCACACCTTGAAGAAAAAACCGATGATGTAGCCCGTGCTCACAGCGCATATAAGCGAGCCTTCACGCACACCAACCACATCGCCCCAGATAATCAGTGAAGTCACCACCGCAATAGCAATCATTGAGCAATCCACTGCCACCTTCACGCGACTGAAGCGCCACGAGAAGGTACGGCTCAGAGCCAGACAGACCCCTTCAGCGGAAAGAGGTACCATGTCGGCCTTCACATAGGTGAAAATACCGAATGCACAAATCACACAGCCAACCAGCGTGTATGCCAGCGAAAAGGTATAGTTCTCTACAGGAAGCAGGCGGGTATAACTCAGGCAGAAGTCCAGCATGACACCGAGAATAACACCCATCACCACCTGAAGCAACTGCACCGGACGGTAATTGCGACGAAGCAGCAGAATCTGCAGCAGCACCAGCAGCACATGCACACAGATGAGAAGCCTGCCCACGGTAAAGAAGCTGTATCCCATGCCGCCGGGCACGTCACCCAGCACCAGGTGGCAAACCAGAGCAGGACTGGTGATGGCATCCGTACCTAAATCAGCCAGCACAGTAAAAGCAATACCCTGAGCCAGCAGGAACATCCCGAAAAGAAGGCAGAACAGGCGCAGGCAATTTTCTTGAAAAGTACGTTTCGTGCTCATTGCTGTACCCTGATTCTACCTGATAGCGGGTTACGACGCAAGCCTTTAATTTCGCTGCAAATTCTTTTCTTTCACGCACGCTCTGCTGCTTTTATCTTGTCGCTCGTAATTCTTCTATAATACTATTGGCTCAGACAAAGCACCCCCGCTCCCCATGAATAAGCATTTCCTGTTTCTCCTCCTCATCCTCACCACCATCCAGGCCCCAGGTGCGGGCACGCACTTCTACACCAGAGGATCATGGGACATCGTCGAAGAACCCGTGAATAATGAATGGAACCCGGGCTGGGTACTGCAGGCAAGAAAAAGCGGACAATCGACAGACCTTCACTTTCATTCACGCAGCCTGCAGAAGTTGTAGGAATCTGCCCATTTCCTCATTCTGAAAGATTCCGGTATAGCCCACAGCTCGTCATCCCTTCTGGTTGTTCACATGCCGGATACTTCGCGACCTGTTATCCTCTACCAATTCACGGAACCCACTCTCAATGCCGAATATGAGATTGAACTTCTCGAAGCCAGCGAGAAAGACAACGAATTGAAGCTCAAAATCAGAGTCTTCGATGAGAGAAACGGCAAAAATCAATACATCATTCTGCATAGAATCGCTCCCGCAGATTAAGGTCTGCTCATGCGGACATGCTTTTTGTTTGCAAAAGGCCGTGGGTGCGCGTACAATAGGCGCGTGAAGTGGACATCTGCTAAAATCTATGTTCTGAAAGCGGCCATCATCGGCACGACGCTGGGGTATATGTGTCTGGACCTCTGGCTGCTGCATGGCCCCATGTACGGTTTTCTGCACAAGGACAAGCAGGCGGCCGAAGCGGCGGTGGTGGTCTATGGCGAGCGCATCTCGCATGCTCAGCTGGCCCGCCACAAGGCAGAACAGGAAGCCATTTCCGGACGGGAGAAGACCAACACCAGCATGGCCATGGACATGGTGCGCAGTTCCCTGCTCCGCATGCGCACACGCTACAATGACAACCAGCTGAAGCACGACCGACCTGCCGCAGAACGCGAGGTGGCCGGTCTTGCCTCCCGTGCCGGCAGTCAGGATGAGTTTGACCAGCAGCTGGCAACCCAGGGCTACACGCGCCGCCAGTTCACAGATAAGCTGGAGGCCCGCCAGCTGCAGCTTGCCCTGTTGGATCGCAACCTGGCGCCCCACACCCAGGTGGACAATGCAGCCATCATGGCACATTACAAGCAGCTCAAGGATGAAATGACCATACCGGCCAGTCGCCCGGTCAAGCACATTTTCATTGCATCACTCAACCGCAGTGAAGATGATGCCCGCCGGGCCGCCGAGCTGGTCATGTCCCGGCTGGATGCCGGCGAGGGGTTTGCCGATCTGGCCGCAGAGGTAAGCGAGGACGAAGCCACTGCCAAGCGCGGCGGCAACCTGGGCACTGTGTATGATGATGCGCATCTTCCGCTGCCGGAGCTGAATCTCTTTGGCGATACCGCCCTGCCCGCCGGCACGCCCACACTGGCAAAGAG
Source organism: Akkermansia sp. (assembly GCA_045631705.1). Classification (GTDB taxonomy): domain Bacteria; phylum Verrucomicrobiota; class Verrucomicrobiia; order Verrucomicrobiales; family Akkermansiaceae; genus Akkermansia. The sequence goes on from JAZQVE010000055.1 coordinate 49,618, forward strand.
CAAGTGGGGCTGGCATGTCATTCTGGCCGGGCCCATCACCCCCGCCTACACCCCCTCGCTGGATGATTGCCGCGAAACGCTCCGCACCGCCATCATCAGCGCCCAGCGGGAGCTGGGAGTAAACACTTTCTTCGACACGCTCATCAAGGAAGCGCACCGTAAGCAACACATCAAGATTCATGTCAAGTAACAGCATTACTGTTTCACGGGCTGCGCAGGGACTGCGCGGCACCATCACTGTGCCGGGGGATAAGAGCATTTCCCACCGCGTGGCCCTTCTCGGAGCACTGGGCACCGGCTCCATGCAGGTTCATAACTACCTCTGCAGCGAGGACTGCATCAACACCCTGCGCGCCATGCAGCAGCTGGGAGCCAAGGTGACGCCCGGCGACTGCGAGCAGAACTTCACCCTCACCGGCACCGGCATGCAGCCCACCGCCCCTGCGCACGATATTGATTGCGGCAACAGCGGCACCGGCATGCGACTCATGGCCGGCGTGCTGGCTTCCTTGCCTTTCCGCAGCCGCATGTTCGGCGATGCCTCGCTGAGCTCGCGCCCCATGAAGCGCATCATCGACCCGCTGGCCTCCATGGGAGCCCGCATCACAGCCTGCGGCGAAAAGCCCGGCTGTGCCCCGCTCGAAATTGAGGGCGGCACCGTGAGCCCGATTCATTATGACCTGCCCATGGCCAGTGCCCAGGTGAAGAGCGCCGTGCTGCTGGCCGGCATGCTGGCGGAGGGGCGCACTTCCGTGCACCAGCCCGCCATCACCCGCGACCACACCGAGCGCCTGTTCGAGCACTTCGGTATCCCCTGCACCGTGTCGGAGGATGGCCTCGACATCGCAGTGGAAGGTCCCGTTGTGCCACAGAACAAGGACATCACCGTGCCGGGCGATATCTCCAGCGCCGCATTCTGGCTGGTGGCTGCCTCCATCGTGCCGGGCAGCGAGATTACCCTTCTCAATGTGGGACTGAATCCCACACGCGATGCCATCATCACAGTGCTGCGCCGCATGGGTGCCGATATCACCATCACGAACCGCACCGAGGGCGGCGAGCCTTACGGCGATATCACTGTGCGAGCCCCGCAGAAGCTGGTGGCCACCGAGGTACTGAAGCCGGAAATTCCCAATCTCATAGATGAGATTCCTGTACTGGCCGTGGCTGCCGCCTTTGCCGAAGGCACCACCCGCATCCGCAACGCAGCCGAGCTGCGAGTGAAGGAAAGCGACCGCATTGCAACCGTGGTGGGCAACCTGCGCACCATGGGAGCCAACGTGGAGGAATTCCCGGATGGCATGGAAATCACCGGTGGTACCCCGCTGCACGGAGCCACCATGGATTGCTACGGCGACCACCGCATCGCTATGAGCTTCCTGATGGCCGGCCTGAATGCCGACGGCGAGACCACCCTGCACAACTGCCACAGCATCAACACCTCCTACCCCGGATTTGAGGCACACCTGCGCACCCTCACCCAAGGCTGATACCCCATGGCACGAATTACCCAGGAATGCGTGGCGCGCATCAAGGACTCCGCGGATATCGTGGAGCTCCTCAGCAAGTACCTGCAGCTGCGCCGCGCCGGCAATTCCTGGAAAGCATGCTGCCCCTTCCACAGCGAGAAAACGCCCTCCTTCCATGTGAATCCGGCGCGCCAGACCTTCCACTGCTTCGGCTGTGGTGTGGGCGGCGATGCGCTGAAATTCATCATGATGTTCGAAAACCTTGATTACCCCACCGCTCTGCGCCGTCTGGCAGATATGAACGGCATTCCGGTCATCGAGGAGGAGGAAAACCCGGAAATGGCGCGTCTGCGCCGCATGCGCGCCCGCGTGGTGGAGGCCAATGCCCTGGCCACGGATTACTACCACCGCAAGCTTTGCCGCGATGCCGGGGCGGCCCATGTACGCGAGTACCTGAAGCAGCGCGGATTCGGCATCGAGATTGCCCGAGCCTGGCAGTTGGGCTGGGCCCCGCCCGATTTCCGCGAGCTGGAGCAACTCGCCCGCAGCCAGAACATGGATGACCGTCTGCTGGCAGAGGCCTACCTGCTGGGTCGTGGCCAGCGCGGGCTCTACCCCGTGTTCCGCGACCGACTCATGTTCCCCATTCACAACGTGCGCGGTGAGGTCGTAGGCTTCTCCGGCCGCATTATCCGGGCCGACCAGGACCCGCGCAAATATGTGAACACGGCAGACACCGCCGCGTTCCACAAGGGAGAGCTCCTTTTCGGCCTGTACAAAGCCACCGGCCCCATCGGCAAGGCGGGCATGTGCGTGGTGGTCTGCGAAGGCCAGCTGGATGTGATTGCCTGTCACGAGAAAGCCGATATCCGCAACGCAGTGGCCGGTCTGGGCACAGCATTCACTGACGAACACGCCAAGATTCTCCGGAAATACGCCAAGAAGGCCATTCTCTGCTACGATGGCGACAACGCTGGCATCAAGGCCAGCGAGAAGACATTCCGCAAGCTGGCGGCCGCCGGTCTGGAGGTATACCACGCCAGCCTGCCCCCCGGCGAGGACCCGGATTCACTCATCGGCAGCAGCGGCCCGGAAGCCCTGCGCGAAGCAATCGACACCGCACGCCCGTATCTGGAAGTGCGCGTCGGGCAGGAGCTCGCCCTCATTCAGGGCGATGCCAATGCCCGCGCTGCACTCATTCCCCGCATGGCTGACCTGGCCGCAGAAATCACCGACCGCAACCGGCGAGATGTGGCCGTGGCCGACCTGGCCACCCGCCTCAACACCGGACTCGAAGCCCTGCGCGAAACGGTAGAAGGCATCATCCGTACCCGCAAGGAGAGCCCGCAATCCGCCGCTCCATCCGAACCACAGTGGGAGCCGGGTGAGGAGGAGGAATTCTCCGCCGCTCCCATGCAGGAGGCACCCCGGCGGGTCATCCCCATCACCCTGCACAACGCCATACGCGACACCATTTTCCTGGCTGCCGTGAGCGCCGAGGCCCAGGCGCTGCTGCTGGAGCGCATTGAGGAACTGCAGGAGCCCATTCACTGGCTTTCCGGCGGTGTGGTGCTGCAGCGATTCATGGAGGTGTTACCCGTTCCCGGCAATCCCGAGTCCTGGCAGAGTTTCCTGGAAAATCTTCCCCCGGAACAGGCTGCCGCCCTGCGCAGCATGGACCCCACCCCGGTGGATATTCCGAACATCATGGCCACGGTGGAAACCACATGTTCCAATGCAGCCCTGGCCGCACTGAAGGCCCATGTGGACCAGCTCCGCTCCCGGGTGAATACCCCCGGTATCTCCTGGCAGGATGCCGCCCCCCTTATGCAGGAGATGAATGAGCTCCAGAAGCTCATCAATTCTGCGGAGTAAAGAGGGATACCCTGCACCATTCCGTTCCTCTCTGATTTCTTACAAAAATGAATCGCACCATGAGTTTCTCATGGTGCGATTATCGTCTGGTGTCAGATTCCATGTCAGCGGCGGTTGTTATGAGCCATGGCCTTGGGTTTATCCTGCTTTGCGGGTTGCGGTTTCTGCGCAGGTTTCTGCGCAGGCTTCTGCTGGGCGACCTGCTGCGGCTTCGGCGCAGGCTTTTGCTGGGCGACATGCTGCGGCTTCGGTGCAGGCTTATGCTGCGCTACAGGCTGTGGCTTCGGTGCAGGCTTATGCTGCGCTACAGGCTGCGGTTTCGGCGCAGGCTTATGCTGCACAACAGGCTGCGGTTTCGGAGCGTGTTTGTGCTGTACGACAGGTTTCGGCGCAGGCTCATGGTGCACGACCACATGCTGCGGCGCAGGCTCATGATGCACAACCACGGGCTGGGGTGCAGGAACTACAACCGGCTGGCAGGAGATGCTGCCTGCGTAGTGGCTCAGTTCCAGAGCCAGATGATCGCAGCTGCTGAAAGCTACCATTACTACGCCGGACATCAGTATCAATTTGAGGGATTTCTTATTCATTGTTCTGGGGAACAGGGGGTTGTCCCTGTACATAAAGAGAGCGCACCATATAACAACTTTTATTTGAAGTTTTCAATCTTTTGTTTTTTTATTCAGAGCGGGGGGCCTTAGTCCCTCTTCGGTTATGTTTTCGGGGCAGAAGTCCCTTGCTCCGACAGAGTTTTCCCCCCCACACACAAATCACCATCTACCCTCTATGCAAAAACAAATCAAGCGGCATTCCGGGACAAAACCGGACTACCGACTGAGAGAAAGCGTTGGAGCTCCTTATCGTCTCCAGCCGTGGCCGGCATGAAAATGCACGGCGGGGCGATGAAGAGCCGGTCCATGGTGGCCGAAATGATGATGGTGCATATGGTGGCAACTGCTGAACACAAGGGCAACTACCGCGGAGAGGACAAGCATTCTGGAAAGTGATTTATTCATTGTTCTGGAGACAGGGGGTTGTGCCTGTACATTCATATAGCGCAACACGAAAAACCAATTATTTGACATTTTCAATCTTCTTGCATTTATTTGCAAATAAAATTGCATTTGAATCATGAAAAAGGTAGAATGGAGCCCGATATGAACAAATGGATTTCCGCCGTATTCAGCCCCACTGGGGGATGCTCCAAGATAGCCACCGCCATTGCCGGCGCCCGCATGGGCACCCGCGTGGATTTATGTGCCCCGGTTTCACCGGTTGAAGTCGCCGCCGACACACCGCTGCTGGCAGTGCTGCCGGTATATGGCGGTCGACTTCCCGCCCTTGCGGTGCAGCGACTCCAGGCACTCCAGGGCAAGGGAGGACCGGCGATTGCCGTGGTCGTCTATGGTAACCGTGCGTATGAGGATGCCCTGCTGGAGCTTCGCAACACGCTGACTGAGGCAGGCTATGAGGTCATTGCCGCAGCAGCCTTCATTTCCGAACACAGTATTGTGCGCAGTATCGCCCCCGGTCGTCCGGATGCCGCAGATCTGGCCAAAGCCGTCGATTTCGGCAACAAAGCAGCCCAAAAAGCAGAGGCCGCCCCCCATGACACCGTAAACGTTCCCGGCAACACGGAGTACCGTCCGCTGCCGCAGATGCCGGTCACCCCCATGGTAACAGAAGCCTGCGGAGGCTGCGGCATGTGCGCTATCAAATGCCCCGTGGAGGCCATTCCCTCGAACAATCCGCGGACTACCGATGCCAGTCGCTGTATTCTCTGCATGCGCTGTGTATCCATCTGCCCCCGCAAGGCGCGCCAGCTGCCGCCCCCTGCCCAGGCTGCCTTCACCGAGCGGCTCAGCGCCGTCGCAAGCGAGCCGAAACAGGCGGAGCTTTATCTCTGACGCCACTCAATCTCACACCAGCAAAAAGAAGCGCATCCTTTCGGGGCGCGGCTTTCTGTTTTACCCTGACCAGGTTCACTTTCTTCTGCGGCGGGCGCAGAGGGCCGTGAGCGCAATCAGGCTGAGGGTGGTCGTAGTCGGCTCAGGAGTTTCGAAGTAAATCATATACGGAGTCACCTTGGTACCGACATTGTCGCTCACATAGGTACTGGTTACCCAGTGACCGACCAATTGCTGGCCCTTGGAATCCTGAAGCACGAACTGGGAGTCCAGAAGGCTGCCGAACATGGTATTATCCGCCTCGTAAAGGAACTGGCCGGCATCACCACCAATCATGACCGCCACGAAACGCGCATTTTCGGTATACCCATAGCCCAGCATATCCTCATTCAGGCGAATGGTAAGGCCGGTACCGGTTATATCCACGCCGAGGAACTGTTCCGCCTGCAGCACTACAGTACGAGTACCGTTGTCCGACGTGTATACCTCGTAATCATCCGCAAAGGTGAGCTCAACCGTCGTATTCACAGAGGTGGTCACCTCCTTGGTCTTGCTGGTGGGATTATTGCCAGTTGCCACATTGGGGTTATACTTATGCGGGTCAACGGTTGTGCCGATAACCGGGTGAACCCCATCAATCGCAGCATCGGAATACGACAGCTTCACACCGCGCACCACCGAATCCTTATCAATCAGCACAAGATCCGCCAGATTCACAGAGCAGTCCTCCATGAGGTGAATCATACTGTTACGCAGGTTGGTCTGGTAAATCGTATGAGACACATCGCTACGGGCCATATCCACGTGCACATTGCTCATTTCGGTTCTGGTGCCGGCATCACCACCAATCTTGACCGCAGCACCACGCATATCCACGTTGAGGTTAGTCACCTTACCCTGCAGGGTGGTATTATTGTGGCGGGAAGAGATTGCTATCTGCATATCAGCCATATCCGGGCTTTCCAGGCGGGCATTATTCTTCACCAGAGACGTCTGCTCCGAACCACCCAGCAGAAGCTGGCCGTTATTCTCGCGGGTGAAGGGATCCTCGTTCGGGTCAGTCTCTGAGTTCACACCAAAAACGATGCTGTCAATATACTGCACCATGGTATCCGAGGTAGACACGGCATTCCTGTCATTGTACTTCGTCTCGCGGTCCAGAATCTGGAGCGTGGCATTCGTACCTTCCACGGTAATGTCCACATCTGCCTTCACGCCACCGTTGGCATTCATGATCTGGAGCACCGTCATGCTGTCCACATGCACCGAGCTGGAGCCCTTCAGGTCATTCAGATCATTCAGCGCCACATAACCGATGTATGGGGAATCCATACTGAGGTTTACGTAGGAGTCCTTATCGGCAGCATCCGTAAGCTGGTTATTAATCGTCAGGTTCACATTTCGGCCACTGAACTCACCCAGGAGCTGAATGATGTGCGAGCTGTCATACTTACCGAAGACGTCATGGCTGGGGTCAGCATTGAACTGCTCCGTGAGATACGGGTCGATGATGAAGTTATGCGTGTTAATGGTCACGCTCGCGCCGGGAGCGATGTCCACCTTCTTGCGGGTGTACCAGTCCTCACGGGCAGAAAGCGTAGCGCCATCCTCCAGCAGAACCCAACCGGCGGGCGTCGTCGAGTCACCCACGGTTGTACCGGCACTCACCCCGGCCCAGGCATCCTGCTTGGTACCCGCCACATTGAAGGTTGTGTTCATGGCGAGCGTACCGCCTGCACCCACAGCCAGGGCATACAGGGTGGATTTATCCACATCGCCTACCATCACGCGCTTACCGCCGCCGGTGGTGATATCATGAGCCACCAGAGCCTCATCCACCAGGAAGGTACCGCCCTGCACCTCCAGGCTGTTGAGCCAGGCACGGCGGGCTGTCTGAATGCTGCCTTCGCCCTGCTTAATGAGATTCAGCGAGCCATAGCCCACAGCGCCATAGTGGTGCTGAGTGCTGCCATGCTTACCGGCGTAACCACCGTAGTCCACAGAAACCTCGAAGTCACCATAGCCCATCACACCTTCGTACTCACCGTTTCGGGTACCGGTGAGAATCAGCGTGAGCGGATTGTGCGCGCTCATGTTCAGCACACTGGAGGAACCGCTGTCCACCTGGCCCTGAATACTGTTGAGGTACACGCATTCGTAGGAGAGGCCGGAAGTGGCCTGACCCGTGGCATCCAGCCCCAGCACGGTGCGGTCCGTACCGTCCTTGATGCTCAGGTCCACCGTGGCATTCTGCCAGTCCTTGCCGCCGGACTTGGTGGCGCTCATGAGATTAAGCTGCACCTGCCCGCCATTTGCAAGGGTGGCCGTGCCGCCATCGGAAGAAACATCCCAGTGTTTGCCGGAAAGAGACACCGTGCCGTAGAAGGCGCTGGGATCAAGCACCTTGAACACACCGTAGCGGAACATATTGTCCACCCCGTATTCCTTCAGGGACTGCTCCGCCGTATAACCCACGCCGGCAAATTCAACCACGGTATCCGATTCACCTTCCAAGGTGCAAAGCACCAGCTTGTGCTCCGTGTTGTTGAAGATGCGTCCGTCCACCAGCGTATTGTAATTCGGCGTATTGGGGTCAGCATACACATTCACCACCACCTTGTTGCGAATGGTGGTCGTCTCCATGGCAGCACCCATGGAGGACGTGATGTTCTCCTGGTGGTTGCCCGGGAAATCGGAATCACTGAAGTCACCCATCAGCTCGCCACCATTCATCAGCGTGATGGTGCAGTCCAATCCACTGAAGGTCTTGCCACTGTATTTATCATCAAGGTTATATTCATCATTGCTCTTGTCATCCGGCGTGGCATATACCCCGGTGTTGTACACAAAGCCCAGGGCATTCACATGCTGCATCACGATACGACCGCCGATAATCTGAGTGCCGCCGGTAAAGCGGTTATCCGTGGTCATGATGGTGGTGCCGGACCCCAGCTTGGTCAGGTTGGTCTTCCAGCTCAGGTCTTCCACCCCGTACTCATCCTTCCAGATTTTCAGCTCTTCCTCCGTGGCGTCGGCAATATAGCCGGGCGTTGTGGTATCAGACGTAAAGATGTAGTTGGTGCCATCCGTATAACGGTTACCAGCCGTATCGAAGTAGTCCGAATTAATCACCACAGAAAGCGGAGCCACGCGACCTTGAATGCTCACGTTCTCGTACTTGTAAGCGGCCTGCGTCTCTTTCGAAGCTGTGCTCCACGTGATGAGGTGGTCATCCACCGTTACCGCAGTACTGGGATTTCCGGGCTGCAGCGCATCCAGATCCACAATCGGCGTCTGGGTACTATCCAGCTGCGAAGTCTTGGTCCAGGCATCCGGCTCGTAGAGGTTGCCGAAGAGGACAGTCATGCCATTCTCAAAATAGGTATTCTCCTTCCAGCGGTAGTCATAGGGGAAGTCGCCCTTTCCGCTCGTCCAGATATTGTCCGTATGCACCGTTGTGTCCGCATCGAACACCACTTCCTTCTTACCGGACCAGGTGCAGCGGGGGTCGCCATACACGCGAATCACCAGATAGTCCTTGGCATCAGGGCTGGTGAGATTGTCGTCCTCGGGGTCACTGTTGCCCCGGCGGCTGCTGTCCAGCGTATCCAGCACACCGAAATAACCATACCCCAGCGACATGATACGGCTCTTGAAATCGGAGGAATCCCCATTCGTACCTACCACGATGTGATCTGCCTCTGCAAGGTAGAAATAGGTATATTTATTGCCGGCAATCGCCACCTGGGAGAAGTTCACACCAGTCAGGTTCACCGTCAGCTTCTCCACGGAGGCATCTTTGAACGTCAGCGTGCCATTCACATCCAGCAGCGCATGCACGCCGTTGTCATAGGTATAATCCGGCACCATGCCGTTCGGCAGGAAGGTGAGAGTCGCGCCGGAGCCCATGATGACGTTGCCATCCACCACGGCAGATGTCGGCTCCACATCGGCATCGGTGTAAGGCGTGAACACCGTGAGGGTCTTGCCGGCGTTCACCGTCACATCCTTGCTGGTGACCACCTTTTCGTACCCCGCCTGCATCACAGACGAGGAGGAAGACGTGATTTCCACCCAGTTCACATCACTGGTTGTCTCCTTGGTCACACCCAGCTTCATGGTGCTGCCGCCGACCAGGTTCAGATTACCCTTCAGTTCCAGGCTGTTAAAGCCAAGCGTACCTTCGTACACAGATACATCATCCAGCACAGCCGTGTGAATGTACTGAGTGGAAGCACTGGCCTTGGTCAGACTCAGGCTTTCCACGGCCATGCTGTGGTCGCCGAAGTACCAGCCCTCTGCCGTATGCTCCATGAAGCCATCGCCCCAGGGAATATGAGCCTGCGAGGTGCCTGCATATGCCTGGGCAAAGCCCATGGCACCGGAATAGACATAGGTGGCCGTATTGCTTGTATCGCCGTAGGTACCAAGACTCAGCGTGTTCAGACCATTGGTCAGCGTACGCACATGCCACACCTCATCATTCTGAGGAAGATTCGCCTCATACTGACGCTTGTCGAACCAATTTGCATTTCCGGTATCATTACTTTCGGGGTAATCCCAACCGCATCCCTGGAAAGCAGCAGAAAGGCCGTTCAGGCGGGTATCACCGTTCAGCACCAGGATATTGTTGTAGGTCTGACGGGGCTTGTCTCGGTATGATTCTTCCTCGTAGGCTGAATTTTCCTTCCCCATGTAGACGCTTTCACGCGTCATGTTCAGATGGGCATCTGCCAGCTTATCGCCCTTCAGCACCAGCTGCACCGTACCGGCCGTTCGCTTCGACAATTCATTGGAAGGCAGCGGCGAGGTATTAATCGTGTTCTTCAGCACCACTGTACCCTGGAAACGATTCACTACATTTCCGGCGGCATCCCTGATATAGGCATTCTCACCGGCGGTATCCTCATTGAGGGTCAGCACCGTTGTGTAACTCTGGTCTCGGGTATTGGCCCAGGTGGAGGAATAACCCGTCAGTTCCAGAATATCGTTCTTACTGGTATTCACCCAGGTCTTCGAATCCCCCGTACCCGTGTAATAGCCAGTGCCGACCAAAGCACCGGAGAGTGTCAGGTTTCGCCAGTGTCGAGGAATATTAGAGAGGTTGTGGTCACCTTCATAGGATTCATTGAAAGCAGCATAGGCAAATGAGACCTTGAAATTACCGGCAAAGTCATAATCCTCCGTCGTCTTCGTACTGGAAAGGATGATATCATTGCGCAGGGTGGAGCCACGGAAGCCGGACACTGCGTCATCACTGTGCTGGTAGCAGATCATCAGCTCCGCACCCACGCGCTTCATCGCCGCATCCACGGCACCTACATTCTGCCCCTGCACATCAAAGCTCCACTCCTGGTCGGTGTGGAAAGTCAGTGCGCCGGTACCGGCCGCACCCACTGTGGCCAGGTAAAGGCCACCGTTCTGCACATCGATACCGCCGGAGAAGGTATTGGTCAGGTTGAGCACCACCAGACCGGCAGAGGTCTTATCCCCATTGGTTACCCCCTGAATGGTGATGGAAGTGGGTCTCACATTGCCCTCGGCGTCCACATAGTCCGTAATGCAACCGGTACCATCGGGATTCACAAAGGCATAGGCATACTCGAGGTGATACTCGGCACTGGAATTCGAGGGGTCAAGGAAGCCGGCATTCTTACCCGTGCGGATGATGATTTCACCGGGAGCCACCGAACCCACAATCTGCACCATGCGGTGCGTTTCCTCATTGCCATGCGCATCGGTATCCAGGAAGTAGACGCGATTGCCATCCACATATTTACCGATATCGTCATTGGAGGAGCCCACGGCACGCTGCTCATGCCAGCCGGTGTTCTCGGCGGAGCCGTCGGCACGCCAGACGGTGCCCATGGTCAGGTTCATGTGGTGCACATCAGCCTTGGTGGTTCCAGTGTGCTCACCACTCCAGATGTAACCATCAAGGTCCTTGTACGCATCCTGCTCATGCTCGTTGATGACAATGCCGTAATGGCGCTTCTCCTGCGCCAGCTGCAGATAGATGGTGTCCCCCTCCAGTCTATAGTCAGCATCGTAGAAGTACCCGTCGGCACCTTCTACCATCACCACATCATCCTTGAAACTACTGTAGGCAGAGGAGTCCTTCACCCTGTACAGGGCAATCAGCTCACCGCCGTCAATGCCGGAAAGGTTGGTGAACACGCGCAGAGCAGACAAATCCAGCGTAGTGGTGGTATCCAGCGTGAAGATAGCTCCGGCGCCATCATACCAGGTGCCGGCATTCGCCAGATTCACATACATGGAGGGCACCCAGGATTTTGCATATGACGCACCGACATGAACGGTCGACGTAGAACCGCCATCGCCATAAACATCCACCAGATTCAGCGTCACAGCGTAGCTGTCAGGAGTATCATTGAGCGTATACCAGGTGGAACCTCCATAGAGAGTCATGCTGCCCAGGGTTACACCATCGGATGCGGTAGTCACCTTGGCACCATCCATCACGGTGATGCCCTGAATAATCGTCTCCTTGCCCGTCAGCATCAGATGGCCATCCGTCACCTGCACCTGGTCCAGGTAAACGCTGCCATCGAATGTCTGGGTATTGCTTCCCACCTTGGTAAGGCTGAGGGCACCCTGCGCCATGCTCAGGAAATTGGTCTGGACATTGGTCACCGTGGTGGTCGTCACCGTACCACTGTTATTGGTAGTCGTCGAGGTCGTGAGGGTACTGGTCACCTCGTAGGCCTGACCACCGGTGAAGAAATCACCATTGCCCACGGTACCGGAGAAGGTATAATCCGAACCGTTTGTACCAATGGTAAGCACAGGCGAGGGCCTGGTGCTGCCGGGCTTCACATCCGACACGATGGAAGCTTCTGTTCCACCCGTCACACCGGCCACGGTGGCATCACCCACCAGCCCCAGCACCAGTTCGGCAGCGCTGCCACTCTTCCCGGATGCCTTGTCTTCCAATTCGTAGGAACCAAGGTCTATTTCCGTGTTCTTCCAGCGGGTATCGCCAGCGCCGGAGATATTGACATTGCCGATATTCAGCTGCACAACACCGCCATGGGGATTCGCCATGCTGATTGTACCGGAGAACCACTGCTCCGGCGTGGCGGAATCCGTGAAGATGAAGGTGCTGGCATTACCATGCTTGGTCGTGGTATGGCTGAGCGAGGAATTATCATTCGGCTTGGAAGGATCGGGATTGTCAGGGGTAGTGCCATCATCGTTACTGTTGTGCGCCACGAGCCGAAGTTCACCGCTGCCGCCCAGGTGACCGTCAAAATACCAGTTACCCCAGGTGCCGATTTCGCCATGCAGCTGTGCCGCATCGGTGGAGGAGGAGGTAACAGACACCTCGATATTACCACCAAAGTGGCGGTTTGCACGGAAATCGATGAGATTATTTCCCGAACCACTGGTCCTAAGGTCCTCGCCCAGGTACAGGTCTGCCCCCTCACTGATCTGCAGGTTGGAGAACTTAATCAACGAAGTATCAGAAGGCGTTCCGCTCCAGCTTCCATCATATTTGGTGTGCGCCTTATAGGGGAGCGCCGGGTCGTGCGCATCCTGGTACATCTCGATATAAAGCATATCGCCGGATGCCATCACATACGGATTAGCCAGCTTATGCTTAATCGTGATGATAACATTGTTGTTGCTGTCATACCCCAGCTCACCATGATAAAGGGAATCATGACTTTCCACACGCACCCAGTCCGTGGTGGTCACGTAACCGCCACCATTGGTGGTGCTGGCCAGAATCAGGGACTGGCCTTCCGTGAAATCCATCCCGGTATTGGTCAGCGTCACGCCCAGGCGGAAATCCAGCAGCACGTTATCCAGCGCAAAAAGCGCATTCTTGCCATTGTTCCAATTGGCATCAGCCAGTGAAATCATGCCGGGCAGAGTAAGCACGGCTGTAGGAGCGCCCTCCACCGCATTTCCGGAGAAGGTGACCTGACCATACGAGCCGCCCACATTTTCCAGGCGCATGAGACCTGTCAACGTGTTCTGCTTGCCAGCCATCTCCCACACCGCACCGCCGTGCATGTGAGCGCCATTCAGCGTGGTGCTCGAAGCTCCCGTTACCAGCTTACCGTCGCCACGCAGGCGGAGCTCACCGGCGACAAGGTCACCGGTGCTGATAAGGGTGGAACGCACCGCGCCGTCCTGATAATAATCGGCGGTACCGACCTCCAGATTGGTCTCCACGGTGATATCCCTGGTGGTCAGCGTGCCGCCATGCTCTACACGCAGAGCCATGGCTTCCAGCTTCTGCTCCACGGTCAGAGAACTGCCCTCGCCGGATACGCCCAGGGTATTGCCGGAGCTCACGTTATCGGCAACAACAGAAGCCCCGCCCGTGACACCCATATCATAGTGCACCTGGATATCGCCATCGGCCACCACGCGGCCGCCGCTTACCATGAACTCGGCAGCGCCCACCTGTTCGCCGGTCACGGTCAGGTTGTCCAGGAGCAGGTTACCGCCGGTAACGTTCACATAGCGAGTCTCGAGCGAGCCGGTGTAGCTGGAGTCTCCATAGTTGCCATCGCGGTCAAAACGCAGGGTACCATCCTGCACCGTAACCGAATGGAGTCGGCTGGAGTCATCGTCCACATCGAAAGCAAACGTCTGCTGGTTGCCCCCGGTCTTGATAAGGTCGAGAGCGGAAGGCGTCTTGTTGCCATTGGAACTGGTGGCCGACACATAGTAGCTGCCATTGAACGTGCCACTGTAGATATAATCAGAGCCTGCATCGTCACCTATGGTCAGATCGTAGAAATAGTCACCGGATTCCGAGGTAACCGTGCTGGTACTGCTGCCACCGGTCAGACCAGCGATGGCCACATCACCGCGGACATTCAGAATAACACGAGAGGGAGCAGTACTGGTGGAAATGCCGTAACCAGCGGTGCTTTTATCCACACCGCTCATATTGAACACGGTGTTCTTCCATGCCGTGCTGGAATCTGAATTCGCAGCAAGGTCCAGCTCGACAATACCGCCACGAGAAGCGGCAAACTGCACTTCACCGGCAAACCAGCCTGTCGCCTCGGCATCATTGAAAATGTAGATAACAGCGTTGCTAGAGGCAGCATTATTGGAAAGCGTAAGCGTACCGCTGCCGGTCAAGGTGCCGTAGCGGTATTCGCCACTGCCAGCCACCGGAACCACGGCAGACACAGAGGACCACCAGCTACTCGAGGATTTCGTCTCGGAACCCTCAGCATGAATCGTGCCGCTACCATCCACATAGACAGCTCCGGTATAACCACTTCCCAGGTAGAGGTTGCCACCCTTCAGGTCAATCTGGTCAATGGTTCCGGAAATGGTACTGCCACCGGACCACGCCTCGTATCTCAGGGTGCTCCAGCCACCACTTTTCGAAAGAGACTGCCAGGTAGCATCGTTGCGGTTACCCTGATCCATCTTGACGTTCACATGGTAGGAGGCATTGGCGGTTACGGTAATATCTCCCGTAGCTGCCGTAGCCACGGAATCATTGTCCGTGGTGGCATAGGTCGAGGGAGTACCACTCGAACGCATCAGTGAATACGAGCGGGTCAGCGCAAAGGTTGCGGCAGGAGCCCCGTTTTCCTGCGCCTGCACCTCATCTTCCTTATTCTGCTCCTTCTCGTCCTTCTCATCCTCATCCGTTTCCGGGGCCGTGGCCAGGAAATTATCGACCTTACCGGCATCCGGGTTCATCCCGGCGGTGAAATCCACCTGCACGCCCTCACCGGAGGATACAGTCTGAGAGTTTGCCGTGCCCACAGTGGGAGCAGGCTTCACCTGAGCCTGACGATACACGGCGCGGCCACCACCCATCCCCAGGCCCCAGGGAGCAAGATACCCCACATTCCGGTGATGCATAATCTGACCACGACGCGACTTGAACAAAGCGTCGCGGTAAGCCGACATGCTCTCCTGGCCATGCTGCATCGCGGCCGCAAAGCGAGCCATGAGTTCATCATTCTCCAGGGACTGCACATTTACCTTTCCATACCCGGCCTTACGAAGATTCGCGATGAGCCGGCGGAGCAACTCCAGCCCCTTCTCTGTTTCCAGACGGTCGTCATCCTCCAGCAGAGCTTCCAGCAGCCACTGTTCATCCTCAGGAGAAAGTTCAAAGTCGTCATCTGCATTCACCAGACGCGCCAGCATGTCCTCCAGCCGGCTGCTGCCTTTCCGCCAGTTTGCGTTCAGCCAGTTGCGGCTGTATACCAGGGTCCACGCTTCTTCATACGCCACCTCCGGAGACTTCCCGCTCTCCATCAGTTCACGAGCCAGGCGCAAAGCCTCGCGGCGCAAGGCAGCCTGGCGCTCCACCCGGGCCTGTCTGATAACCGGATTGTTCTGCAAGGCGCCATATTCCTGAGTCTGGTCTACAGCCTCGAATGCCTCGCCCTTTTCACCAATTACCTTGAGTACGCGGGATGCAGACTCCTCCCGAGGCATAGCCCACCAGTAATCCAGCAGCACACGCTCCTGAGCCTCGGCCATGCCAAGACCGGCACCTGCAGCGGCCACAAAGTATTTCAGCCAGCTTTTATGAACAGATGTGTGCGGTGTGTCGAATCTGACGTTGAAGGTACGAGTGGATTTCATGAGAAAGAGAAGATTTTACGCGCGGCGGAGAGTCTACTCCTCTTTTCCGATTTTGCAAGCCCTAATTGTTTGGGCAGCATACACACTATAACAACAACACAATACCACAAAAATACCCACAAACCACAATATATAGGGGAGGGTAGCAAGATTATCTCTCTAAACAACTCACATTCACGCATGACAATATGACAGAACCCCGCAAGGATTCTGCCATAGAGAAACAGCCTGAGCAGCGCGCTTACTTCTGCTCGGCAGCGTAGCGCTCAAAGGAGGCATCGATGATGCGGCAGGCGGTATCGACACCAAAGAAATCGCCCACCTCGGTCTTCTTATTCTGCAGAGTCTTATAGGTGAGGAAGAAATTCTGGATTTCCTGCAGATAATGGGGAGGAAGGTCCTCCAGGGTATTCACATGGTCGTACCGGGGGTCGCCCACATTCACCGCAAGAATCTTCACATCCGGTTTGCCGCCGTCTATCATATCCATCCCGCCGATAATGCGGCAATCCACATAACACCCCGGAAAAGTGGGTGCAGAGGTAAAAACAAGAATATCCAGAGGGTCTCCATCCAGATAACGGGTAGACTCCACGAATCCGTATTCTGCCGGATAATACACGGAGGAATAAAGCACGCGATCCAGCTTGATATGGCCGGTCTTCTCGTCCACCTCGTATTTGTTGCGGCTTCCCATGGGAATCTCGATGCGGGCTTCTACAATGCGTGGGTTACTCATGCTACCAACCCTATCAGTACAAGGCGCCGGTGTCAAGCATACTCAAACTGAATTATCAAAATTTATTGCACAGCCTGCCGAATGTACCGCCCCGGATTACGTGTCATCCTCAGGGCTTCTTTCCATTGTATTATAAGTTTTTCCTTGCGTACTCTGGAATGATTCGATATAATCCGCTCGTACAAAGTTATGCCTAGCACCAAATCTTCCAATTCCCGCACCATGGCCACCAGCCTGGTGCGCCGCGCAGGGGTTCGCATGACACGGCAGCGACGCGCCGTGCTGGAGACCATACTGGCCTCCCACGACCACCCGACTGCGGCCATCATTTTCGACCGCACCAAGGCGCACATGCCCGGCATCTCCCTGGCTACGGTGTATAACTGCCTGGAAACACTGTCGGAAACAGGTATCATCAACCACCTGAATTTCGACAACGGCCCCTCCCGCTTCTGCCCGAATCTGGAGCCGCATGTGCACCTGCTGGATGACACCAACAACCGGGTGCTGGACATTCAGCTGAAGCCCGGCCTGCGCCCCGAAGACGTGTTTGAACTGCCGGAAGGCACCTGCGTGACACGCATGGACGCTTGCCTACACGGCAATATTCCTGTATAATCCCCCCAGCAATGAGTCTGGTCATCAAAAATCTGCACGCTCGCGTCAAGGATGGCGCACCTATCCTCAACGGCATCAACCTGGAAATCCCTAAGGGTGAAGTACATGCCATCATGGGGCCGAACGGTTCCGGCAAATCCACCCTCTCCAAGGTGCTCTGCGGCCACCCCGACTATGAGGTGACAGCCGGCAGCGCCGAAATGGACGGGCAGGATCTTTTTTCCATGAGCGTGGATGAACGCAGCCGCGCCGGCCTTTTCCTTGCCTTCCAGTACCCGGTGGAGGTTCCGGGCGTGACCAATGCCAATTTCATGCGCGCAGCCCTGCAGGCCCGCCTGCCCAAAGGCGAGGAGCTGGAGGCCGTAGCCTTCTACAAGGAACTCCGCGGCAAGATGAAGGAGCTGGGCATCGACCCCAAATTCACCGCCCGTGCCGTGAACGAAGGTTTCTCCGGCGGCGAAAAGAAGCGCAATGATATTCTGCAGATGATGATGCTGAACCCCAGCTACGCTATTCTGGACGAGACGGACAGCGGGCTGGACGTGGATGCCTTGCGCATTGTATCCGATGGAGTGAACGCCATGCGCGCCCCCTTCCGCAGCTTCATGGTCATCACGCACTACAAGCGCCTGCTGGATTACATCCGCCCGGATGTGGTGCATGTTCTCTACAAGGGGCAGATTGTGAAGACCGCCGGCTTTGAGATGGTGGACCACATCGAGCAGCACGGCTTTGATTTCCTGAAGTCCGAGGAGGCCTGATATGGACGAATCAACCTTCCAGGTGGATACTCGCGGTGCGTTCTCCATGCCGGAGAACCACAAGTTCGATGCCGGTTTCGGCCTTACTGAAGCCACTATCGACTACATCTGCGATGCCAAGGGCGAGCCGGACTGGCTGCGCCAGTTCCGCAAGGATGCGCTCAGAAAGTTCAATGAGATGCCCATGCCCTACCACTGGGCGCCGGAGGGTATCCGCAATGTGGATTTCGAGAATTTCCGCTATTACCTCTCTCACGGTGCCACCCCCAGCCGCAACTGGGACGAAGTGCCGGAGGACATGAAGCGCACCTTCGAGCGTCTCGGTGTGCCGGAGCAGGAGCGCGCATTCCTGGCCGGCGTGGATGCCCAGTACGACTCCGAAACCGCGTATACCAACATGCGAGAGGAGCTGCAGAAGCAGGGTGTCATCTTCGTGAACTCCACAGAAGGTCTGAAAGAATACGAGCACATCTTCCGCCCCTGGTTTGGCAAAGTGATTCCCGTGGGCGACAACAAGTTCTCTGCCCTCAACCACGCAGCATTCTCCGGCGGCTCGTTCATCTATGTGCCCAAGGGTGTGAAACTCGCCCAGCCGCTGCAGGCCTATTTCCGCATCAATTCCGAAAGCATGGGCCAGTTCGAGCGCACGCTCATCATTGCCGATGAAGGCGCCGAGCTCATGTACATGGAGGGCTGCACCGCCCCGCAGTACGACAGCGCCACCCTGCACTCCGGTGTGGTGGAGCTGGTGGCCCTCAAAGGTGCCAAAATTCAGTATGTGACCGTACAGAACTGGTCCACCAACGTGTACAACCTCGTGATTCAGCGCGGTCTGGCCATGGAGGATGCCGAAATCCGCTGGATTGACTGCAACCTGGGCTCCGGCCTCACCATGAAGTACCCCGCCGTGGTGCTGCAGGGTCGCCGCGCCCGTGGCGAGGTGGTCAGTATCTCGCTGGCACACAGCGGCCAGCTGCAGGACACAGGCGCCCGCATGATTCATGCCGCCCCCGAAACCACCTCGAATATCGTGGCCAAGTCCATTTCCGTGGGTGAAGGCCGCGCCAGCTACCGAGGCGAGGTGAAGGTA
>JAZQVE010000056.1:0-69063 GCA_045631705.1 Akkermansia sp.
CATATCTGCCGAGGTTCAGGGTAAGACGGAAGTGTCTATTACTGCCACGCAGGGAGAGAATAGTCTGACCGGAGCCAGCGTGACGGCCACGGATGGTTCTGTGGCGGTGACCGCCGGTACAGACAATACCATCGATTCCGCGCTTGCCGCCGGAACGGATGTAACTGTGACGGCGGGTGGTAGCAATGCGCTTTCCTCCACGGTGCAGGGCGGGGACAGCGTAGCCATCACTGCCACCGCTGGTAGCAATAGCCTGACCGGAGCCAGTGTGACGGCCGACGAAGGCTCACTGACGGTGACCGCCGGTACGGACAATACCATCGATTCCGCACTTGCCGCTGGAACGGATGTAAGCGTTACCGCAGGGGGCAGCAATGTGCTTTCCTCCACGGTGCAGGGCGGGGACAGTGTAGCCATCACTGCCACCGCCGGTAGCAATAGCCTGACCGGATCCAGTGTGACGGCCGACGACGGCTCACTGACGGTGACCGCCGGTACGGACAACACCATCGACTCTGCGCTTACTGCCGGAACAGATGTAAGCGTTACCGCAGGAGGTAGCAATACTCTTTCCTCGGCGGTGTCGGCGGGTGAAGAAGTAGCCATTACTGCTGGCGGTATCAACAGCATTGCGGCCGATGTGAGCGCGGGAAATGGCAGCGTGACATTCACTGGTGGTACTGCAAATGTTGTAGGCGGCTCGGAGACAGATGTATCTGCTGCTAATGGAGCCGTGCAGCTCAATGGCGGAATTAACCTGGTGGATGGTGCTGCGCTGATAGCTCAGGCTCCTGCAGAAGGCGAGCTCAATGAGAACGCTGGGCAGGTGATTATTTCCGGCGATTCCAATGTCCTGCGCAATAGCGCTGAGATTCAGTCAGATGCCGGTGTTACAATGGTGGCGACCGGGCAGGATGAACAGGCCGGAAACCTGATTTCTGCATCTACGGTGCAGTCCGATGGTGGCAACATTGCCATAAACGCAGATAATATCAATCGTATTACCGATTCTTCCGTTCAGGCTGCCGCCGGCAACGTAAACCTCGACAGCGGTGTGGCCAACATTGTGGAGGGCAGTACGACAGAGGTAAGTGCCAATGATGGCTCCATCGAGCTCAAGGGTAGCGCAGCCGTGACCAACCTGGTGGATGGTGCAGAGCTGAATGCAAGCGGCGATGCATCTGCCGTGACTGTCACCGGTGCATCCAATGTCATTCGCAATGGTGCAACCGTGCAGGGTGAGGCCGGGGTAACTATCAACTCCGCCGGAACAGGCGCCGCCGCCGGCAATGTGATTTCCGGTTCTGCCGTGGCCTCAGGATGCGGAGATGTTGCCATCAGCGCCGCCAACATCAACCTGGTGGATGACAGTACGCTTGGTGCTGCAGCTGGAAGTGTGACACTGGATGCAGAGAGCAATCTGGTCCGCAATGGCAGCGAAGTGGAGGCAGGTGCTGGAATTGCCATCACCTCCACGGGCGAGGGCGAGTACTCCGGCAATCAGGTATCTGGCTCCTCGCTGCAGGCAACTGGTGGCTTTATCGCACTTACGGCAAAGAAGAGTAACTACGTGACTGCCGGTGCTGACATTGCAGCCGATGCCGGTGCTGTCACTCTTTCCGGCGAGGTGAATGTCGTGGATTCTGCATCGACGATAATTGGTCAGGATACCGTGGCAATCAGCGGCAGCTCGTCCAACTCCATTGCCGGTGCCACTGCGGTGAAATCGACCGCCGGCAATGTGCTTATCGACGGTGGTGAGACCGCAGAGAACAGCATCAGCGGCACGGATACGCTGGTATCCGCCGAAGCGGAGGTGGACATTGATGGTAAGACCAATGTCATTTCCGATGGCGCTGCAGTAGAGTCCGGCGATATGCTGAGCCTGGATGGTGCAGACTATAATGTGGTATCCGGAGGTGCCTCCCTTGTCGGCGGTACGGGTATTGAGATAAGCTCCGCCAGCGCAGCTGAGGATCATGGAAATCTGGTGGAGACATCCAGTCTGATTGCCACAACCGGAGACATCGCCATCACCGCAGCCCGCACGAACAAGCTGGCTTCGGGGGCCGTGGTGACTGCGGAAGCCGGTAATGTAAGCCTTTCCGGCGGGCTGGCCAATATCGTGGAAGGCAGTACCACAGAGGTAAACGCTACGGACGGCTCCATTGAGCTCAAAGGTGGCGCAGCTGTGACCAACCTGGTGGATGGTGCAGAGCTGAATGCAAGCGGCGATGAATCTGCCGTGTCCATCACAGGTGTATCCAATGTCGTCCGCAATGATGCAACTGTGCAGGGTGAAGATGGGGTAACTATCAGCTCCTCTGGTACAGATACCGCCGCCGGCAATGTGATTTCCGGTTCTGCCGTCTCCTCCGGAGCCGGGGATGTCGCCATCAGCGCCGCTAATATCAACCTGGTGGATGACAGTGAGCTTGGGGCTTCAACCGGTACCGTTACGCTGGAGGGTGAGAGTAATCTGGTGCGCAATGGCAGCGATGTGGAAGCCGGGGCTGGAATCACCATCACCTCCACGGGCGATGGGGAGTACTCCGGCAACCTGGTGTCCGATTCTGCTCTTACGGCTGGGACTGGCGATGTTGCCCTGGTGTCGGAGGTGCATAATCATGTGACGGATGCTGCTGTGCTGGAGTCTGAATCCGGCAAGGTATCCCTGACCGGGGACAGGAATATCATTATGGGAGGTTCCTCTGTTCTGGCCGACAGTGATGTTGTCATGACTGCGAATGAACTCAATGCTGTCAATAACTCTGAATTGAAGTCAGAAAAGGGCGATGTCATCATCGGCGATGAAGGCGGCAGCACCGAGACGGTAACCAACGCGATTGTGTCCACCGATGGTCAGATGGTGCATATTGTCGCAGGGCAGAACGTGCGTGTTGTCGGTAAAAATGTTATTTCCGGTGAGAATTTCGGTGATGTGAACCTCATTGCCGGTCAGGGTGATATTACTTTGAGCGATGATAATAAAATCACTCATGCTGTCATGGAAGCCCTGGGGACTGAAGGTGATGTTGCCATCACAACCGGCACGGGGAACAAAGGTACAACGATTACGAATACCGGCATTTACGGCCAGACAGTGACTATTGCGGGTGATATTACCGACCGCAGCGATGCCAATCTGGCCGTTGTGACCGGGGAAGACACTTGCATTATATCACACGGTGCGAAGGATGGAGTGGGGCTGACGCTCAACAACGTGTCTGTACTCGATACGCAGAAGGGGGCTGGGGCTATCCGTGCCAGGAATCAGGGCGATATCGTCATCCTCAATCGCGTAGATGTGGAGAACGGCACGCTGACCATTGACGATGGCGCTACCAGCTCTGGCCGCATTGTGGTGGATGCCGGCAATGTGCTCAATGCCCGTTCGGAATCCAGTCTGGATGGCTGCCTGGCGGGTGCAGGAGATATCAACAAGTCCGGCGGCGATTCGCTGCTGCTCAATTACGACCACACCGGGTTCACCGGCTCCATTTATGCCAATGGTGCCCTGGGTGGTGGTGATGGCAGCGTGGTGGAGGAGGATAACGCCGGTTCGTGGATTGAGATTTCCGATGCGGGTGTCGGGGCAGAAGCCTCCATCGTGCTGAAGAACACTGACCTCGTCATCAGTACTGATAAAACGCAGATTGGTACCCTGGATACCACGCAGGATTCCGATGCTAATGCGGCGGGCACAGCCAACACCCTGCTTGCTGATGGTTCTTACACAGCCGATGATAACACCCGCCAGGACTTTACGATGATTGGTTCTGTTCTGGAGGTGAACAAGGGTGCTGCAGGGGATGTGGTGCAGGCTTCTGATATGAAGCTCAGTGATGCCACCCTGATTAAGCTGGATGCAGAGGTGGGGGCTGATGGCCAGGCTCACTCCGATGTCATCAAGGTAGCCGGTTCCATCGATGTGGCCGCAGCCCGGACGGGTAATGGTGTCAGCCCTGCGACGGCTCCGGTAACGGCCCGTGTGTTTGTGACTCACCTGGGAGATACGGCTTCTGCCAATGAGGGAACGCGCACCACGATTATGGAGGGAACCATCGCCTCTGACGTTAATGAGGATGTCCTCTACGATGTGGAGAGAAGCGCCAATGGTACCTACCAGCGAGTTCTGCAGGAACGCAATGTGCATCTGGAAAACAAGGGTGACCATGTGGACCTTGTGTACAGCAGGAACTATCGCTCTGCCTCCAAGGATGCTCAGCTGACTGCAGTGGCCAACGTGCTGCAGCAGATATCTGACAACTTCCACCACAGCGAGGGAACCCTGGCCGCCAGCGGTGACACGATGGAACGCCTTATCGATGCCTTCGACTACACCCGCAGCGAGGATGCTGCTGTGCGTGGCCTGCGGAGTGTGGGGGGATTTGGCAATGTACTGCCTCGACTCATGCAGTTCGATTCGAGTCGCCATCATCTGAGCAATCTCCGCCGCCAGATGGCGCTGCCGGTGTGCCCCCGTACTCAGAAGGGTGCTGAGAATCGTGCCTGGGATACCTGGATTACCTACACAGGTGCTCAGGATGAATTGAACGGTTATGCCAATATGGGCGATTACAGCCGCACAGGGAATGGCTTCCTGCTTGGCGTGGACCGCTCGCTTACCTGCAATCTGCGTGTGGGTGCCAGTATGGGCTATGAATCTGCCAGCAGCAGCTCAGGTGCTGCAAAGGTGGATGGAGATACCTTCTTCCTGGATGCCTATGCCGTTGCGGTGAAGGGTAAACTCCGTCATCGTGCTTCCGTGGGGCTGGCTGCCAGTAGCTTTGATATGAAGCGTGGTGTGGCAGTGGAGGCTGGTTATCACAGCTTCTCCGGCCAGACGAAGGGGAGCGTGGATGGCCTTACACTGAACTTCGGCTATGAGCTCAGCTCCGATTACCAGCTGAACGAACGCAGCTACCTGACCCGCTACCTGACGGTCAACCTTTCCTGGCACCAGCTGGATTCCATGAAGGATAAGGGACTCGGGAATGTCGGTCTGGAGACCTCGTATGACGATGACTGGCAGGCAGATGTGGCTATTGGTCTGCAGTATAATCGGGAGTTCTCCGCTGTGCGTCATGAGGCTCCTGCCACATTCTACGCTACTGCGGAACTGCATCTGGATCTCCTGAACGAGCAGGTCTCTGCCCATAATCGCTTCAGTGGTTCGTCCGCTGGCTGGGAGGTGAAGAGCATGAAGCGTGACCGTTTCTATGCCGAGTTCGGAGCAGGGGTGATTGTTCCCTTGTCTCCTGCCTGGACCGCCACCGCCGGTGCTGCTGTCGAGGTCGGAGCCGAACATACCAGCTTCTCCGGACATGCCGGCGTGCGGTATTCGTTCTGATTAAAAACTTCTACCCACAGGTTGAGTAATGAAACAGCCCGTCTGCCGGAAACGGCAGGCGGGCAAAAACGTTTTTGAGAGGATAATGAATAGAGGTGAGCTTGCGGTCGCTGAATGGCTCAGGCCGCTTGAAAGAGCGTCTGCAGGTGTGCGAGTATGTCCGTACAGGATATGCCTTGAAGGGAGGCTGCACCGTATTGATGCTCCAGGTGAGCTCGTATACCCTTCCATGCTGTTTCATCTGCCTCAATAGCCTGAATGAAGAGCATAATATCTCTCATGAGAACTTCTGAGACTGGGCAGGTGATGTCTTGGTCTAATGAGAACAGCATGAGGAAAACATCGTTTCGGTGCTTGCGGATATTGCCTTTACCCCTGTCTGAACCGTGCGGCTTATCAGGTGTGTATTGTTCCTGTAGATTGAGGTATGCTTTAATTTTCTGAAGGATGAGGGCAGGAATTGAGAGAATGGAAAGATTCTTTATATTCTGGGTCTGGTTGATGAGAAAATGATAGTAATCATCATTCAGTACAATGCACGATAGCCCTGTATACATGTTGCCGGCCTTCACAGGAGCTAATTGGCAATCCGGCTCCAGAGCAGCAATGCTTCCTCTTCTGCTCAACAGCTCAATTTGTGCAGGGCGTAGGAGTTTGCAGGCCTGATGAAACGATACATAACTTTTTTATTGGGTGCCGCCTCGTCTATATGGTGACGTTCCCATTGCTGGTATCCGTTAATCTGGAGATACTGCTTGAATGCGCAGACGAATGCGTCATCCAATTGTTCCAGAACAAAAAAATGCGATCGTAAAGTAAATAGGTTTACAATCGCAAAATTTGGTTTACATGCTTATGGGAAATTGCCGGGAATTATTCGGGCAGGGAAGCGGTGAGCTCGTCCCAGCGGAGTTTGGCCTCGATGATGGCTTCGCGGGTGACGGAGGAGGAAAGCTCCCAGGTGAGGGGCATGCGCTGGTTGAAGTAGGCAGGCAGCAGGTGGTCGAAATCCACACATCCGCCCTGGAAGGGGGCGCGGTGGTCGCGGCTGGGCCATTGCACATCGTTCACATGGGCGCCGTATAGATAGGGCTGGAGGCTGCGCAGGTATTGGTCATGATTGAGCAGAAGAAGGTTGTGCTTGCGCTGGATGTGGCCGAAATCGTGCCAGTAGCGCACGTGGGGATTATCGGCAAATTCGGCCAGCAGGCGGGGCATCTCCCACTCGCCGGGTACTTGTTCAAAGTGGCTGCGGCCTTCCACTCCAAGTACCAGATTGAGCTTGGCTGCCTGCTCGGCCAGGGTGTGCAGGGCCTGGCGGGCGCGTTCATAGTAGAGCGGAGCCTGTCTGGCGCGGCGGCGCACCAGCTCTCCCTTGCGGCGGGCATATTCCTTGCTGCCCACCCATTCGTTGCGCAGCTTTCGCTCCAGTTCGCGGGTGGGGTGAATGCCCTTCATGAGCTCCACGTTGCCCATGTGCAGCACGACATATTGCGCCCCCAGCCGGGAGGCCACCATGAGCGTTTCCTGGGTGAGTCGCATGGCTCGTTCCCGTGTCTCCGGCCGGTGGGAGGTGAAGGGGTAGGCATCCGGCACGTCACCGGGCACTTCAATGGGGGCCGGGCAGAAGTTATGTACCCCGGCCACCTTGATGCGGCCACCGTCCACAGCCTTGATGACCCCCGGCAGCATGTCCAGACTCAATCCGTGCGAGGCCTCGATGTACTCAAAGCCCAGCTCGCGGATTTCATCACACATGGCGCCGCCGTCCTTGTGGCGGCGACTATTCCAGCAGGTGGAAAAAACGTTCACGGGGGTGATTGTAGTAACAAATCGCCCGGGAATCAAGCCCGTTGTTGACTTTTCTGCGCTATGCGCGTATAATCTCGCGCGTGAGCGATTTTCAACAAAAAGGTCAGGGATATAAGCCTCGTTTCAAGGATAGGAAGCGCCCGCAGGGGGGCAGCGCAGCACCGCGTGTCCGTGCGTTCAAGACGGCGGATGCACCGGAAGGTAGTGAGAACTGGGTGCGCCCGTGGGTGCAGCTCAAGTATTTCACATACAATCCTGCCGTGTTCCCGCGCATGCTGGGTGCCGTGAGTCCGGATGCGGTGCAGGGCGGGCTGATTAATGTTTACGACAAGAATGGCGACCTCTTTGGCGGCGGTTTCTGGAACCCTCAGAGCCGCACCCCGCTGCGCATG
The DNA here is from genome assembly GCA_045631705.1 of Akkermansia sp. Taxonomy (GTDB): domain Bacteria; phylum Verrucomicrobiota; class Verrucomicrobiia; order Verrucomicrobiales; family Akkermansiaceae; genus Akkermansia. The sequence continues at coordinate 7,558 of JAZQVE010000056.1, forward strand.
CTGGCGCACGGCCCCGAGGTTCTGAAGGAGAAGGACCTGGAGACTGCAATCCGCAAGGCTGTGGCCTGGCGCCGCCAGGATTGCAAGCTGGAGGAAACCACCAATGCTTACCGCGTGATTCATGGCGACTCCGATGGCCTGGGTGGCCTGATTGTGGACCGCTATGCGGATGTGCTGAGTCTGGAGGTGACCACCCTGGGCGTGTGGCTGCGTCTGCCGCAGTGGTTGCCGCTGCTGCACGAGCTCTGCGGCACGAAGCGCCATGTCATCACTGTGGATGAAGGGATTGCCCGCATGGAGGGAATTGATGTGAGCAAGGCTCCCGCCAGCGAACCGGTGCATAAAGTGCGCATCGTGGAAAACGGTGTGAATTTCGAGGTGGATTTTGCTCAGGGGCATAAGACCGGCTTCTTCTGCGATCAGCGCGATAACCGCCTGAAACTTTCGAAACTGGTGGAAGGTAAGACCATGCTCGACCTCTGCTGCTACTCCGGCGGTTTCTCCATCTATTCCAAGCTGCACGGCGGTGCTGCCGAGGTGACGGCTGTTGATTTGGACGAAAAGGCTATTCTGATGGCTAAGCGCAATGCCAACATTAACGCCCAGAACGGCCCGCTGCGTATCGACTTTGTGCATGCGGATGCCTTTGTGTATGCCCGCCAGATGGTGCGCAACGGCAAGATGTTCGATGTAGTGCTGCTCGACCCGCCCAAGTTTGTGCTGGGGCGTGATGAAGAGAAGGAGGAAGGTCTGAAGAAGTACAATGACCTGAACATGCTCGGCCTGCAGTGTGTGCGCCGTGGCGGCCTGTTCGTGACCTGCTCCTGCAGTGGCCTGGTGAGTCCGGCTGAGTTCGAGAAGACCGTTATCAAGGCAGCCCAGCGACTGGGCCGCCGCCTGCAGATTCTGGACATGACCGGCCCCGGCTGGGACCATCCTTTCCTCTCCACCTATCCTGAAGGTCGTTATCTGAAGGTACTCTGGGCTCGCGTGCTGGTATGATTTTTACTCTTGTTATTGGTCTGGGCCTGGCTTTTGTGCTGGGTATGGTGGCGCAGAAGCTGAAGCTGTCGCCGCTGGTAGGGTATCTGGTGGCCGGAATGCTGGCTGCGCAGCCTTGGTGGGGACACCCGGTGGACCAGCATGTGGTGGAGGAGTTTTCTCACATCGGCGTGGTGCTGCTGCTCTTTGGTGTAGGCTTGCATTTCCATTTCAAGGACCTGCTGGCTGTGCGGAAGGTGGCGGTTCCTGGTGCTGTGACCTGCAGTCTGCTGTGGACGGGTATCGGTGGCCTGGTGTACTACCTTTGCGGCGGTGCCGGCGGCTGGGTGGCCGCGGCGATTTTCGGCATGTGCGTGTGTGTTTCCAGCACGGTGGTGCTTACCCGTGTACTGGAGGATAACAAGATGCTGCAGACTCCTGCCGGGCATACTGCTCTGGGCTGGCTGGTGGTGGAGGATTTGTTCACCATCATTCTGCTGGTTCTCATGCCGGTCATGTTCGGCAACGATGAGCTGCTGCCGGCACTGGGTGGCATGGCGGTGAAGCTGACCCTGCTGGTGCTCATAGTGGCGCTGCTGGGCAAGCGCATCATCACCAAGGTTCTCACCTATGTGGCCCGCAATGGCTCGGATGAGCTCTTTACCCTGGGCGTGCTGGTGATTGCGCTGGGTATTGCAGTGCTGTCCTCCTATGTGTTCAATGCTTCCATGGAGTTTGGCGCCTTCCTTTCCGGCATGGTGGTGGGGCAGAGCAAGTTTGCCAGCCGTGCGGCGAGCGATGCTCTCCCCATGCGCGATGCCTTTGCGGTGCTCTTCTTTGTGTCCGTAGGCATGGGCTTCCAGATGGGCGGTCTGGTGGAATACTGGCCGCTGGCGCTGGGTACCACATTGTATGTGCTGCTCATCAAGCCGATCACGGGTTACATCGTTATCCGCCTGCTGCGTCGTCCGGCACGTCTGGGCGTGGTTGTGGGTGGAGCCCTGGCGCAGATTGGTGAATTTTCCTTCATCCTGGCTACGCTGGCAGCCAGCACCTACGGTGTGCTGCCGCTGTATGCGGCTAATGTGATTACCGGTGCCGCCATTATCTCCATCACGCTGAATGCGGCTTTGTTCCGCTATGTGCCGAAGGTGATTCAGATGCTGGAGAAGAATGCTCCGGTGGCGGCGGATGCCGCCCGCCATGTGCCGGCACCCCGCGAGGAGGTAGACCGCGTGATTGTGGTGGGCTATGGCCCCAGCGGACAGATTATGACGGATCTGCTGCGCAAATACGACGTGGAGGTGGTGGTGCTGGAAATGAATATCGACACCGTGACCCGGCTGAACAAGGAAGGTATTCCTGCGCTGCATGGTGATGCCCGCCTGCGCCATATCCTGAAGCTGGCCGGAGTGGAGCATGCCAAGGCCATCATGATTACTTCTGCTGCGGCGCCTTCCAAGGAGATTTCCGCTGCTGCTCACAGCCTGAATAAGGAGATTGAGGTGATGGCCTACACCATTTACAAGAATCAGGCGCAGGAGCTGCGCAGTGCTGGCAATTATGTGTTCTCCGGTGAGGAGGAAGTGGCTCTTTCCATGTCCTCCACCCTGCTGCGGCAGATGGGAGCTACGGATGAGCAGGTGACTCGCGAGCGCGTGGCTACCCGCCGCCGCCTGGCAGGCCTGCCTCCTGAGGAATTGGAGGATATATAGTCAAATTTTTTCGAAAAAAGCGGGCTGACCAGCTTGCAAAACAGAGGGAGCGGGTGTAGTATGGTTGCATATTACACCCGCTCTCTTTTTTATGATTTTCACTCTTGTCATTGGCCTTACGCTGGCGCTGGTGCTGGGCATGCTGGCGCAGAAATTGAAGCTTTCGCCGCTGGTGGGCTATCTGGTGGCCGGAATGCTGGCAGCGCAACCCTGGTGGGGTGAGCCGGTGGATGCCCATGTGGTGGAGGATTTCTCGCACATAGGCGTGGTGCTGCTGCTCTTCGGCGTGGGTTTGCAGTTTCATATCAAGGACCTGCTGGCTGTGCAGAAAGTGGCGGTTCCTGGGGCTCTGGTGTGCATGCTCACGGTCTCGCTGCTGGGAATGGTGGCTTTCCATTTCCTGGGGATGGGGGATGTAGCCTGGGTGAACAGCCTCATGTTCGGCCTCTGCGTGTGCGTATCCAGTACGGTAGTGCTCACCCGTGTGCTGGGGGATAACCGTGTGCTGCAGACGCCGACCGGGCACACGGCCCTGGGCTGGCTTGTGGTGGAGGATATGTTCACCATCGTGCTGCTGGTGCTCATGCCTGCTATCTTCGGCGGGCAGGAGCTGGGGCCTGCGCTGGGCATGATGGCGGTGAAGCTGACCCTGCTCGTGGTGGTGGTTGCGCTCTTCGGGCGCAAGGTCATCAAGCAGGTGCTGACCTATATTTCGCGTCATTGTTCGGATGAGTTGTTCACCTTGGCGGTGCTGGTGTGTGCCCTGGGGATTGCTGTGCTCTCAGCCACGGTGTTCAACGCCTCCATGGAATTCGGCGCGTTCCTTTCCGGTATGGTGGTGGGGCAGAGCAAGTTTGCCAGCCGCGCGGCCAGCGATGCCTTGCCGATGCGCGATGCTTTCGCGGTGCTGTTCTTTGTATCGGTGGGCATGGGATTCCACATTGGCGGTTTGCTGGAGTACTGGCCGCTGGCACTGGCTACGCTGGCCATCTGCATGCTCGCCAAGCCCGTGATGGCGGCGCTGATGGTGAGCCTTCTGGGCAAACCCATGCGCCTGAGCCTTATGGTAGGCGGCTCTCTTTCACAGATTGGTGAGTTCTCGTTTATCCTGGCCACTCTCATTGCTGGTACTTACCATCTGCTGCCCATGGAAGCGGTGAATGTGATTACCGGTGTGGCAATTGTCTCCATCACGCTGAATGCGGCCTTGTATCGTTTTGTGCCGCTGGCTGTGAATAAGCTGGAAGACCAGGGATTCGGTGCAAGACAGGCACAGGCGGAGCAAGTGCCCATGGTGTCAGATGACCGCTACCGGATTCTGCTGGTGGGGTATGGCCCCTGTGGTGAGCTGGTGAGCCAGGTGCTGCGCCGTCACGATATGGAGGTAGTGGTGCTGGAGATGAATGTGGATACCGTTGCCCGGCTGCATCAGGAAGGTCTGCCTGCCATCCATGGCGATGCGTCCAACCGCACCATTCTGCGCATGGCCGGGGTGGAAAAGGCCAAGGCTATCATTATTTCTTCAGCCGCGGCACCTGCCGTGCAGATTGCCTCAGCCGCGCGTGGCCTGAATCCGGATATACGCGTGGTGGCACACACCAGCTACATCCGTATTGCGCGTGCGATTGTTCAGGCTGGTGATGCACAGGCTTTTGCCGGCGAAGCCGAGGTGGCCCTTGCCATGACCAGCTACATGCTCCGCGCCCTGGGGGCCACGGATGAGCAGGTGATGCGTGAGCGTGGTGAAAATCGCGCCCGTCTGTTCGGAGAAAGCGTTTAGCAGGGATAGGGTACATGGGATTGCCGCCCCTTGTGCCTGCAGGACCTGATTACTTATCCTTCAACTCGCTGATGGCCTGCATGAGTTTGCTGTGGAGGGCGCGGAGGCGCAGCAGGAGAACAATGATGATGACTGTGACTACGGTGAGGTAGATGCAGACCGCCCAGCAGAAGAAGCGCATGGAATCCAGGGTGCTGTTGATTTTCTTCGCTTCCAGAATGCGCTGGGTGATGATATCGCCTACCTCCTTGGCATATTCCCGGCCCTCCTGCTTGTAAGCATCCAGCAGGGCATCTGTGGCACCACCGAGAGTGAGCTTGAGTTGCTCTGCAAGAGTATTGTTGTTGCTCTGCTGCTGTCGGGGAGCTGTCGGCTGGGGTTCGCTGACAGCTTCCAGCAGTCCACCGAGTAGCTGGTTGGCATCGAATTTAGCCTCTGCAGTGGGCAGAAGTGAAAGCAGGAACACCAGGGAAAGGATGATATTCTTCATGGTGGCAATGTAGCATAGTTTCGGGGCTGTATCAACCCCTAAAACCAAATAACCAGGCTAACAGACTGAGCGGGTGAGCCAGCAGCTCGACCGTGAGACCGACGGCCGATACACCTGCGGAGAGGGGAACATCGACCACGCAGAGAGCCCAGGTGAGCGGTCGGCGGAGCTGGTTGCCGGTGCTGCGGCGGTCGTCCAGATGCTGCAGAATCAGCGAATCGGGGCTGAAGACGTGGGTGTCCGGCATTCTGGTTGCGCCTGTCAGGTCGACGTCGTCGGCCCGCAGCAGTCGGAAGGGGCGGTTGAGCGGGCTATCGGCGGGGAGGAACTTATAGGCGGCGCTGCAATCATACCATTGTTCGGCGGTCAGTTCGGCGTAGTAGGTTTCGTGGGGCAGAGATGCCAGCGCTTCATAGTGATGATATCCGGCTGCTGTCGGGTTTTTCGGGTAATACCAGGTTCCACGCTCCATCAATGGCGTGATGCTGGAGCTCTGCAGGAGCGGTACATAGCGCTGAACGTACACCACAGGCAGCTTCACGTAGTATAAATCACCCTTGCGCCAGGTTTCGTACTCTGTTGTCCAGCAGAGCCAGGAGCTGACGGCGTCCTTCACCTGCTGGCGCTTCACCTCGGGGTGTTCGTGTCCGATATTGTCCACAAAGCTGCCGGAGTTCACAATGGTGCAGGAACAGAGCAGCAGCGTTGCCAGCAGGTGGGCGATTCGCTTCATGCCGCCAGTCTAGCATACCCCGGCCTGCCGGGGCAAGAAAAAAGCCCCGCGTGCAGCGGGGCTGGAAATCTTACTGAGCCAGGGCTATCAGCAGCTTGTTGTGGATGCCGCCGAAGCCGCCGTTGCTCATGACGAGCAGCACATCGTTCGGGTGCACGTGGGTGACCACATAGGCCACGATGTCGTCCACATTCTTGCCCACGTAGGCATCGGTGCCGGCCTCGCGGATATCGGCCAGGAGCTTTTCCTGGTCCAGACGCTCCTCGGGAGCCAGGCGCTTCGTGTTCTCAATGGGGGAGATGACAGCGAAGTCTGCATCGGAAAGGGCGGTGGCCAGTTCGCTCTGGAAGAGGTTGCGGATGGTGGTGTTGCTGCGGGGTTCGAACAACACCCACAGGCGGCTCTTCGGGAAACGTTGGCGCAGCCCGGCAATGGCCTGGCGGATGGCGGTGGGGTGGTGAGCGAAGTCATCCACCACGGTGACGCCGTTTACGGTGCCTCGGATTTCCTGGCGGCGTGCCACGCCCTCGAAGCTGGACAATGCGCTGCGGATTTCCTCTGCGCTCAGCCCGGCAAAGGCGGCAGCGCAGGCGGCCATGGCGGCGTTGCGCACGTTGAAATCGCCAATCATGGGCACGTTGAAGGATTCGCCGCAGAGGGGGCAGGGGGCTGTTTCCTCGCCTTCGGGGGCGGGTTTGCAGGAAAGGGTGAAGCCGGAGCCATCCGTGCGGTATTCCAGGTTGGTGATGCGTATGTCGGCATCCTCTGCCATACCTACGCTCACCATCTTTACCATCTTGAGTTCTTCTGCAGCATAGGCGCGCACATCGGCGCAGTTCGGGCAGTCTGCATTGATGAAGACGATGCCGTTGCGTGGCACCACGCGCAGCAGGCGTTTGAAGGAAAGCTTGATTTCCTCCACGTTGGCATAAATGTCGGCATGGTCCATCTCGATATTGTTGATGATGACCACCTCGGGCAGGTAGTGGAGGAACTTGGAACGTTTGTCGAAGAAAGAGGTGTCGTATTCATCGCCCTCCAGCACGCAGAAGGGGGAATCGGTGAAGCGGCCGCCGCGACCCAGGTTGCGGGCAATGCCGCCAATCATGAAGCTGGGGTTGTGGCCGTTGGCTTCCAGCATCCAGGCCAGCATGGAGGTCGTGGTGGTTTTGCCGTGCGTGCCGGTCACGACCAGGTTACGCTTGCCCCACAGGAAGAATTCCTTCATGGTTTCCGGCAGACTCATGTAGCGCAGGCGGGAATCCAGTACGGCCTCCACCTCGATATTACCGCGGCTCATGGCATTGCCGATAACCACCAGGTCGGTATCAGCGGGGATGTTGGCGGGGTTGTAGCCCTGGAAAATCTGAATGCCCTCATTCTCGAGGAAGGTGGACATGGGCGGGTACACATTGGCATCTGTGCCGGTTACCACGTAGCCCTGACGTGCCATGGCTGATGCAACTGCACCCATGGCGGTGCCACAAATTCCGAGAAAGTGAACGTGTTTCATATGGTTCCTGAACGCTTCGTAGAAGTGGAGTAGAGGTTATATCATCTTCTTATGCAATGCAAGTATTTTTTAGGGCATGATGGACGGATGCCGGAAGTGGACGAATTTTGTAGAAAATGCCGCAGAATAGGCTTGAAATGCGTTGATGGGTGTGGATAGGGCAGAAGCCCAGAATGAGGGCTGCACGCTTTATAGATACCGTGTGACGCAAAATTTAAGAAAATGACGCACTATATTATTGAAGCGCGCGCGTACGCGCGTATAATCGGCGGCACTTATGAGTGATAACGTAACGCCCCCGGAGGACGCTGAGAAGCTTTCGACCGGGGCACAGCAGGAGTACGGCGCCGCCCAGATTGACAAGCTGGAGGGTCTTGAAGCCGTGCGTAAGCGTCCGGGTATGTACATTGGTGACCCGGATGAACGTGGTTTGCATCACTGTGTGTTCGAAGTGCTGGATAACTCGATTGACGAGCACCTGGCCGGATACTGCAGCAAGATCATCATCCAGATTCACGAGGGCGGTACCATTTCCGTGATTGACAACGGTCGTGGTATTCCGGTGGATATGCACCCGAAGTTCGGCATTCCTGCCGTGGAGCTGGTGCTCACCAACCTGCACGCCGGTGGTAAGTTCGGCCAGGGTGCATACAAGTACTCCGGTGGTCTGCACGGTGTGGGTGCCAAGTGCGTGAATGCGCTTTCTGATTTCTTCAAGGCTGAGGTACGCCGTGATGGCAAGCGCCACGTGATTACTTTCGAGCGTGGCCGCACCACCGAGAAGCTGCACGTGGTGGGCTCCTGTCCGGAGGGGCAGACCGGCACGGCTATCACCTTCCTGCCTGACCCGACCATCTTCACCGATACCACGGAATTCAAGTTTGACCTGCTGGCCCGCCGCCTGCGCGAGCTCGCCTTCCTGAACCCCGGTCTCGTCATCGAACTGGTGGACGAGCGCACCGGCCAGGAGCGCAGCGAGACATTCTACTATGCCGATGGTATCCGCGAGTTCGTGAAGCAGCTGGGCGAGAACAAGACGCTTATCACTGCTGAGCCCATCGCCATGAGCGGCGTGCGCCACATTGAGGTGGAGTACGACGGCAAGACCATGGAGGATGACGTGATTGTGGATGTGGTGATGCAGTACAACGACAGCGACCGCTACCAGATTCAGTGCTACGCCAACTCCATTTTCAATGCCGATGGCGGTACGCACCTTTCCGGTTTCCGCAGCTCGCTGACCCGCGCCATCAACAACTACGCCAAGACGAACAACCTGCTCAAGGATAAGGACCCCAGCCTGAACGGCGACGACGTGCGTGAAGGTCTGGTGGCTGTTATCTCGGTGAAGATGCCTAACCCGCGCTTCTCCTCCCAGACGAAGGATAAGCTCGTGAACACCGAAATCGAAGGTGTGGTGAGCAGCGTGGTGTACGAGGAGCTGAAGGAATACTTCGAGGAGAATCCCCAGGTGGCCAAGACCATCATCGACCGCTGTCTTATCGCTTCCCGCGCCCGCGAGGCCGCCCGCAAGGCCCGCGAAAGCGTGCGCAAGAGCGCGATGACCGTGGGCGGTGGTCTGCCCGGTAAGCTGGCCGACTGCTCCTGCCGCGACCCGAAGCTCAGCGAGCTGTTCATTGTGGAGGGTGACTCCGCAGGTGGCTCCGCCAAGATGGGCCGCGACCGCCGCACGCAGGCTATTCTGCCGCTGCGCGGCAAGATTCTGAATGTGGAGAAGGCCCGTCTGGACAAGGCCCTGGGCAGCGAGACGATTCAGAACATCATCACTGCTATCGGTGCCGGTATCGGCGATGGCGAGGGTGAAGGTTCCTTCGACCTGAACAAGGTGCGTTACCACAAGATTATTCTCATGGCTGATGCCGACGTGGACGGCTCCCACATCTGCACGCTGCTGCTCACGCTCTTCTGCCGCCACATGCCGCAGCTGGTGCGCGCCGGTTATCTCTACATTGCCCAGCCGCCGCTGTACCGTGTGATTCACCGCAAGGTGGAGCAGTATGTGCAGGATGAGGTTTCCCTGAACCGCAAGCTCATTTCCCTGGGCGCCGGCGATGTGACGCTGCGCACTCCGGACAAGAGCCGTGAGTTTGATGCTGATTCCCTCATGGCTATTCTGGAGACACTCATCAACCTGCAGAAGTATGAGGGCAGCGTGGCCCAGCACGGCGGCGACTTCAAGGACCTGCTTCGCCACCGCTCTGAGAGCGGCGCCTTCCCGCAGTACCTCGTGAAGGTGCGCTGCGGTAATGATGAAGAGGTGCAGTACTTCGCCGATATGGACAGCCTGAGCGCTTTCTCTGAAGAGAACCGCGATCTCTTCCTCTTCGGCGAGCCCAGCGAGGAAGAACTGGCTGCTAACCCGCTGCCGGTGCGCGAGGGTCCCAGCCGCCGCGCCCTGCTGCACGAGCTGCATGAGGCCAAGGCCATTTCCCGCGTGCTCACCCGTCTGGAGGAGCTGGGGATTGATGGCGAGCATCTGCTTTGCGATGATGCCCCGGTATTCGAGCTGGTGGAGAACTCCCGCAACACGGTGACTCCCATCAACTTCGTGGGCGACATCTTGGCCAAGGTGCTGGAAATCGGCGGCCGCAGCGTGACCATCACCCGATTCAAGGGTCTTGGTGAAATGGACGCCAAGGACCTGTATGCCACCACCATGGACCCGGAGAAGCGCGAGCTGCTCCGCGTGCGCCTGGATGATGACAACGCTGTGCAGGCCGATAAGATGTTCACTATCCTCATGGGCGACCTGGTGGAACCCCGCCGCCGCTTCATTGAGGACAATGCCCTCAACGTCCGCAACCTCGACGTGTAACCCCTGACTTTTCATCCTGATTATGAGCGAAACAAGAATTCGTCCCGTCGACGTGGCTGAGGAGGTATCCCGCAGCTTCCTGGATTACTCCATGTCGGTGATTATCTCCCGCGCCCTGCCGGACGCCCGCGACGGTCTCAAGCCCTCCCAGCGCCGCGTGCTGTACGCCATGCACGAGCTTGGTCTGGTGCCCAGTAAGGGCACAATCAAGTGTGGTAAAATCGTGGGTGACACCATCGGTAACTACCACCCGCACGGTGACCAGTCCGCCTACGGTACGCTGGTGACCATGGCCCAGCCCTGGAACATGCGCGATGTGCTGGTGCAGGGGCAGGGTAACTTCGGTACGCCGGAAGGTGACCCGCCCGCAGCCATGCGATACACCGAGGCCAAGCTGAGCCACCTGGGTGTGGCCCTGATGGACGACCTGGACAAGGATACGGTGGATTTCCAGCCGAACTACGACAACCGACTCACGGAACCCGTGGTGTTCCCCTCTGCTTTCCCGAACCTGCTGGTGAACGGTGGTACGGGTATTGCCGTGGGTATGGCCACCAATATGGCCCCGCATAATCTGGGCGAAGTGGTGGACGGCATCTGCGCCTACATTGATAATCCTCTCATCACCGCCGAGGCTCTGCGTGCCTATATCAAGGGCCCGGACTTCCCCACGGGTGGTTATGTGCTGGGTTACAAGGGTATCGACAGCTACTTCCGCACGGGCCGCGGCAGCGTGCGCATGCGCGGTAAGATGGAGGTGGTGACCAATGAGAATGGTCGTGAGTTCATCCACATCTCCGATGTGCCCTATGGTGTGAACCGCGCTGTGCTGCAGGAGCGTATCGCCGAGCTGGTGCGTGATAAGATTATCACCGATATCGCCGGTATGCGCGACCTGACGGACTACATCGAAATCGAGCTCAAGCGCGATGCCCGTCCGCAGGTGGTCATCAACCAGCTGTACAAGCTCACCAGCATGGAGACATCCTTCTCCGTGAACATGCTGGCCATTCACGAGGGACGCCCGAAGGTACTCACCATGAAGGATGCCATCAACTTCTACGTCGAACACCGCCGCGAGGTGGTGGTGCGCCGCACGAAGTTCCTGCTCCGCAAGGCTGAGGACCGCGCCGAGGTGTTGGAGGCCTACCTCATCGCCCTGGCGAATATGGATGAGTTCATCCGCATCATCCGCGACTCCAAGAACCGCGAGGACGCCCGCAACCGACTGATGCAGTTCAGCTTCCCCGTGGAGCTGGCCAAGGGGCTCGGCATCCTCATTCACAGCCAGCCCTCCGTGCAGGGTGACAAGTACATCTTCACCGAGCGCCAGGTGAACGCCATCCTTGAACTCCGCCTCTACCAGCTCACTGCTCTGGAAAATGACAAGATTTCCGACGAGTACAAGAAGCTGCTCGAGCTCATCGAGGACTATCTGGACATTCTGGCCAACGAGAGCCGCGTGCTCGGCATTGTGAAGGACGAGCTGCGCGCCATCAAGGAGAAGTACGCCACCCCGCGTATGACCCACATCATTCCCTTCGAGGGCGACATGGCCATTGAGGACCTTATCCCCAATGACTCCATGATTGTGACCATATCCCACAGCGGCTACATCAAGCGCACGAACTCTGATGAGTACCGCCTGCAGGCCCGCGGCGGCAAGGGTATCAAGGCCGCCACGACCAAGAGCAAGAAGGATGCCAACGACTTCGTGGAGCACCTTTTCGCCGCTCAGAATCACGACTACATCATGTTCTTTACGAACACCGGCCGTGTGTATGTGGAGCGCGTGTACGAGATTGACGAGGCCGCCCGCAGTGCCCAGGGGCGCTCCATCAAGAACCTGCTGGATATGCAGGCTGATGAGCGCATCGCCGCTATTCTGCGACTCGAGCGCCGCGTGAGCGAGGACGGCAAGGATATCACCTTTGCCGAGGATTCCGGCAACGTCGTGTTCGCCACCAAGGACGGCACGGTGAAGAAGACCGCCCTCAATGACTTCGTGAACTACCGCAAGGCCGGTATCATCGCCATTAACCTGGAGGAGGGTAATTCCCTGGTGAACGCTGCCCTTACCTCCGGCAGCGATGAGGTGGTGCTCGTCACGCACGATGGTATGAGCATCCGCTTCAGGGAAGAGGATATGCGTACGCAGGGCCGCAACACCATCGGTGTGCGTGGTATCAAGCTGCGCGAGGGCGACTACGTGGTGGCCCTGGCCGTGGTGCAGGATGATGCCCACCTCCTCGTGGTGTCCGAGAACGGTCTCGGCAAGCGCACGGTGTTCGATGAATACCGTCCGCAGACCCGTGGTGGTATCGGTATCAAGACCATGAACTGCACGGATAAGACCGGTCGCGTGGTGTCCGCCACCACCGTGACAGATGCCGATGAACTCATGATCATGACCACCGGTGGTCAGTCCGTGCGCATGAAGGTGAACACCATCCGCGAGACCGGCCGCGCCGCCCAGGGTGGGAAGCTCGTCACCCTCGACGGCAAGGAAACCATCCAGGAAATCACTCTTGTTATCCCCGATGACGATGAGGATGACTCCCCCGAGTCCGAGGATGCTGACTCCACCACCACCGATGAAGCAGAAGCTCCGCAGGAGTAAAGCCTCATACGTCTCATAAATAACTCATAAGTATCACCCCACCTGCCACACCCGGCAGGTGGGGTGAAGTGTTTTTCTGCGTAACCGGGGGGATATCCTGCTGCCTTGACAGGGCAGACGGGTGCGGGTAGAATAATGCCCATGAAGAAGTGGGTGACAGTTTCCGTTGTATTGGTTTGCCTGGGGCTGACAGGGTGTCTGCAGACAGTGAGTCAGCAGCGGGTGGCTGAACTTGTGGAAAGAGTGCCGAAATTTGACGCAGATGCCCGCTACGCGGCGTATCTGGCGGAGCATGGAGACTCTGCCCGGAAGCTGCGCAAAGCGGCTGCAGAGGCGGTCTCAATGCGCATCTACATTCACGGATATGGGGATGTGAAGGAATATCTGCCGCTGACGGAAGATGAGGTGCAGGAGGTGAAGGCAATTCTGGCCGGGGTGGAGAATACGCCGACGCATGATTTTGAGCTGTGGCTGGAGATGGAATATGATTTGCAGCTGGGACCGCAGCCGGCACCGCCGCCTTATTGGGATTGCCTGGAGTTTGTATCGGCCCAGGGTGAGGTGCTGCATTCGTTCTACGGCTATGATGGAAGGATGGGTGATACCGCAAGGGCAGAAGAGTATCGCCTGAACAGGTATTCGCCCTCCTACATGCTGCCGGGGGATGGGGCAGTGCGCTGGAAAGCGCTTCCTTTCCGGAAGCGGGCTGCCGACAGGATGAATGCGCTGTATCGGAGCCTCCGGGAGAGCAGGTGAGGAAATTGACGATTGACTAACGACAATTGCCGATTGAAGAAATCCGGCGGGCAAGGCTTGCGGAACTGAAGATAAAAAGAAGCCCCGGTTCCTGAGTGAACCGGGGCGGTAAATCAAATGGGGAACAGAGGGCGTTATTCTGCCTGCTGCGGAGCTTTCTTTTTGGCGTAGCGGGCGAGAACGGCCATGCCGCCCTTGTAGTAGGGGTGCACAAAGTCCACCTTTTCCTGGCGGGCAGGAGTAATGGACATACAGCCGCCGACGAGGTCGGCCTTGCCATCCTGCAGGGCCGAGAGGAGCTCTGCAAAGTTCATGAAGACATATTCCACCTTCATGTTGAGCTCATAGGCAACGCGGTTGATGACCTCAATATCCATGCCCAGCAGTTCGTTGTAGGCCTGGTAGGCCATGGGAACCTGGGTGGGGTCGGTGGCGTAGCGGATGGTGCCGGCGCTGCCGTCGTAATCCTCCTTGTGGGTCCATTCCGTGATGTGGCGGTTCTGGTCGATGGATTTGCACCATTTTTCCTTGAATTTGTTCAGTTCGCCGTTCTGCTCCAGTTGCTGGATGACGGCACTGATTCGGGCGTTGAGCGGGTCGCCCTTGCGCGTGGCAAAAGAGTAATTGTCATCCGCATAGGTGAAGGCGACATAGAGTTCCTCCGGGTAATAGGCGGCCCAGAGCTGTGCAATGGGTTCGTCTTCCAGTACGGCGTCAATCTTGCCCTCGCGCAGTGACTGCACAATGACGCGGATGTAGTCATTCGGCTTGTATTCGGCAATGGCAGGCTGCATGGATTTCAGCACATCAGGGAACATGCTGCCAGTCAGATAGGAGACCCGCTTACCTGCCAGATCTGCGAGAGTGTGGATTTCTGCCCGCTGCTCTGAGTCAGAGGAGTCACAGCAGCTGCACAGCCCGGCAAGTGAGAAGAGTCCTAACAGTATAGAAGAGAGAAAAGATTTGATTCTTAACATATGCCCACATCTTAACGAATATGGGTGGATAAGTCAAACGGTTTCTGATGCATATGAAGTAAATTCAAAGCTCCAAATACTACATCCCGATAAGTCACATATGCCGTTTTTCTCAGAAGCCTGCCACCCGTTCAAAATGTGGCGAAACCGCCACATGGTATGTGGCGGAGAGTTCACAGTAGAAAGCGTGCGGATGGCAGGGGTAGTGTGGTAGAGTAGGGGCATATGAATGAAATGTATATCGCAATATTGGGCATTCTGCTCCTGCTGGCGGTGTTTGACCTGGTGGTGGGCGTGTCGAACGATGCCGCCAACTTCCTGAACTCGGCCGTGGGGTGTAACGCGGCGCGCCGGGGCGTGGTGCTGGCGGTGGCGGCCGTGGGCATTGTGCTGGGTGCATCGCTTTCCGGCGGAATGATGGAGATTGCCCGCAGCGGCGTGTTTATGCCGGCTCAGTTTTCCTTCCATGGGGTGATGATTTTGTTTCTGGCGGTGATGCTGACGGATGTCATCCTGCTGGATTTGTTCAATACCTTCGGTCTGCCGACTTCGACCACGGTGTCGCTGGTGTTCGAGTTGCTGGGCGCGGCAGTGGTAGTGGCGCTGTTCACCATGTATGAGGGTGGGGCTGATGTGGCCCAGAGCCTTGGCGCCTACATCAACAGCTCGAAGTCACTCACTATCATTTCCGGCATCTTCTGCTCAGTGGCGGTGGCTTTCACCTGCGGCTGCGTGGTGATGTGGTTTTCCCGTCTTCTGTTCAGCTTCCGTTACCAGCGGGCGTATAAGTATATCGGTTCGCTGTGGTGCGCGGCATCACTCACGGCTATCAGCTATTTTGCCGTGTTCAAGGGCCTGAAGCACAGCTCGGTGATGACGCCGGAGATGCTGGCATGGCTGAACAGTAATATCGGCCTGGTGGTACTGGCTACCCTGGGGGTGTGGTTCGTGGTGGCCTTTATCCTGCAGTATGTGCTGCGTGTGAATACGCTGCGTATCACGGTGCTGGCCGGTACCTGCGCGCTGGCTCTGGCCTTCGCGGGCAATGACCTGGTGAACTTCATCGGTGTGTTCATGGCTGCTGAGTCTTCGTACCACATTGCGAGCGCCCACGTGGCCGCTGGTGGCTCTCTGGAGAGTCTCCGCATGGGATCCCTGGCTGAGCCGGTGCAGGCGAATCTGGCCTATCTGCTGGCCGCCGGTGGTATCATGGTGCTGGCGCTTGTCTTCTCCAAGAAGGCCCGCACGGTGACGGAGACCGAGGTGAAGCTGGCCCGCAGCAGCGGCGTGAGCAAGGAGCGCTTCGGCTCCTGCCTGCCTGCCCGTGCTGCAGTGCGCTGGGCTCTGAATGCTTCCCGCTTCATTACGCGTATCACACCGGAGCCGGTGGCCCGCTTTGTGGGTAAGCGCTTTCAGCCGCTGGAGCTGAGTGAGGACGATGGCACGGCTTTTGATATGGTGCGAGCCTCGGTGAATCTCACCGTATCTGCTCTGCTTATCTCCCTGGCCACCTCGCTGAAGCTGCCGCTTTCCACCACCTACGTGACCTTCATGGTGGCCATGGGTTCTTCCCTGGCAGACCGTGCATGGGGTCGCGACAGCGCCGTGTACCGCATCACTGGTGTGATGGTGGTTATCGGCGGTTGGTTCACCACGGGGCTGCTCGCCTTCCTGGCGGCGGGTACCACGGCGGCGGTGATGATGTCCGGCGGGATGTGGGGTGTGGTGGCCATGCTGCTGGTGGCTGGTGGCATTCTGGTGAAGTCTGCCTATCTGCATCGCCGCAAGAATGCAGAAACCCTGCCGGAGCTTAATCTGGATTCTCCTGCCGTGATGCGCGAATTGGGAGAGGCCTCTGTGGACCGTTTGGGGCGCGCCTACGGTATTTACCGCGCCGCAGTGAAAGCCCTGCTTGCAGAGGACTACAGCGCCTTGAAGCGCCTGCGCAAGAAGGCCCGCGAGCTGAACCGCACGCTGGAGGCTATTCAGGAGGACCAGATTCTTCCCTGCTTGCAGACGCTGCCCGCCCGTCTGTACGAAAAGGGGCAGCTTAGTCTGCGGCTGCATGAGAATAGTCTGCACGTGGCTGAATGCCTGCTCACGGTGGTGAAGGCTGCCTACAAGCACATCGATAACAACCACGTGGGCCTGACGGCGGAGCAGGGGCGCGACCTCCTCTCCATGAGTGACCGTATTTCCGCTTGCTTCCCGGGCCTTTCGCTCAGGCTGCAGAGTGACGGCGGCGCCGGTATCGAGGAGATGATGGCGCAGTCCGGTGACCTCAAGCAGGAGTTTGCGCAGTGCATCCGCGAGCACCTCATCCGCGCTGAAGAGGATGTGATGGATATGCGCAATGGCATCCTGTACCTGAACCTGCTGAATGAAACACGCGCCATGGTGCGCCACTCCTTCGCCCTGCTGCAGGACCAGGCTGAACTCTTCCGTTCGCATATGTGAGTCTCTATGCTGAATGCGTCTCGCCCCGGTCAGTTTTTCTGACCGGGGCGATTGTTTTGAAGGCCTGTAGTGCTTGTGTCAGTGTGTCCCGCCTGTCTCTGTAGAGATGATGGGGGCAGAATGCAGGGGGGCATTCAGTCACTTCCTGGTTTTTTCTTTTTTACCGGGCATGAGACCATATTTGAGAAGCTTCCTGGGGCAGGAGGAGACGCAGCGGAGTCAGCTGATGCAGTTCGGATGGCGTACAAAATCGGTGTGGGCAACATCGATATTCATGGGGCAGGTGCGGGAGCAGAGGCCGCACTGTTTGCACTGCTCGGTATTGCGGCGGATGCTGAAGATGCGCAGCACGCTGAAGAGCCCCATGCGCGCGCCGCCGGTGCAGAAATAGTTGCAGAAGGGGCGGTCGATGAAAAGCGAAATGATGAGGAAGAGGATGACGATACCCGTGGCGATGGTGACCCCATAGCCGCGCATGAGCAAGGAGAAATTTCTTGGTCCCTGAAGCAGGGCGATGCTGACCCCCATGGTGAGAAGCAGGTAGAGACCATAGCGGGTCAGTTGCAGGTAACGCTGAGCCGACTGTGGTACACGCAGCCGGGGAAGATGGAGAAGGCAGCCGAGTTTTGCCATCCATTCCTGTGCTGCGCCGAAGGGGCAGACCCATCCGCAGAAGAAGACACCGATCAGCAGGATGGTGGGCAGCAGCATGGAGTTTACTTCCTTGGTTGCGGGAATGAAGTCCAGACTCAATATGAAGCTGGCCATGAAAACCAGCTGTATGATGAATCGCAGAATCTGAATTTTGTTAAATTTCTTCTTCATGTTCCTATTTTATAGACAACATGAAGAAAATTCAAAAAAAGTAAAATTGCCTTATTTTTTATAAAATTTACAAGTGCTGTAAACAGAGGAGGATAGGAATAAAAATAGGCGAAAATAGGCCAGAATGGCGCGCGTGGAGCATTTCCTTCGGACATCTGCCCGTGGAATATCGGCTTCTCAGGCGCAAAAATGCCGTCATTTGTTCAAATAGGGTGTTTATGCACCGTGGTGGACGATAAAGGGGGAAATTCGCAAAATATCATAATGAAATTATGAAGACAAAATGGTGAAATAAGAACAAAATGGTGATGCTGTATTGAAAATAACAGTTTATAAAGCACGCTTTCTCGGATATTGTGAGAATAATGAAAGAAAAAGAGACGATATAACGACATAATAAACAAAGCAAAAATACAATACGAATAGCATAAAAACGGTGTAAGTATATATGAAAAAGAGGTCAGAAACGTCCGAAAAAGAATATGAGAGAAAAAGGTATATAGAATATAGTGTAATAGTGGGTAATCGGTAAAAAGAAATATATGAGATAGCGGGGGTATTGAGCGAAAATTGCCGAATTTGCAAAGGATGAACTTGTGGGGACGGGTGGTGTCGGCTGAGAGGTCAGACCAGGAGCTCTTCGGCTCAAAAATGGCAGAAATGAGCGTGCGTAGATACATAAAGCCTTTACAGCTAACTGAGAAAGAATAAAAAAGGTAAGGTATCATGCTACCTGAAAAATGGTGTAAATTTGTCGAAAATGCCTATTTGGCGGTGAAAAATGGTGCTCTCACAGCGTCGTCAGGAGGGGATTTCGGATGATGAAAAGGCTGGAAATGGGTGTATAGGCACCTTCTTCGGTGGTCGGGCGTTAGCGGTGAGGTGAAAACGGCTTGTTTTTCGACTTTTTGGTGCTAGAATGGGGGTATGGTATATCGATTAGCAAAGCCGAAAAGGAAGGGTCTGGGATGGTTTCTGCGTGTGGTTGTGATGCGTCGTCTCATCTTTCTGGCTGTTCTTTTTGGCGTGATTCACCTGGTGATACCTGCGGAATTTTACACGATTTCACCGATGGCTATCGGGGTAGCCCTGGTGCTTCTTCTGCTGCTGGATGCCCTGTCGTTCCGTTTGCAGGCGAAGAATGCCGATGCCATCGGAACTCAGTTTCTGACTCTGACGGAGGCCGGAATGCTGGTGGAGAGTGAGGAGTCCGGGGTGAGGAAATTTGTGCCGTGGACTCGCGTGAACCGGGGATGGCTACGCCAGGGAATGCTCATGGTTCAGGAGGAGGGTGGGCTCTACCATCTGCTCCCGACGGAGTCATTGTCGCGCGAGCGGGCAGAGGAAATGCTGGCTTATGTGAATGCTCACGCCGGGAAAAAAGTGGCGGCTCCCTTGCCCCCGCCTGCGGCCCTGGTGACCGAAGTCCCCATCCGCGTGTCTGCAGGGAAGGCGCAGTGGAATGAGTATGTGGACTACCTGTACAAGGTATCTCTGCCCGGGAGCCAGGTGTGCGGTTATATCGTCCTGGCCGCGCTCAGTGCGCCATTCGCCATCTGTCTGGTGGATGCTGAGCCTCTTCTGGCGGTGTTCCTGCTTTTGCTGATTGTCTGTTTCCTATACCTGCTCCTGCATCCCGGTTGCCTGGCAAGGAGCTTGCGCAAATCGCCCAGGCCGGGGTGGATGCATGTGAGCTCGGAGGGCATGCTGGCGCTGGGCGACAGTGGGGCCTGGTGTGCTCTGCCCTCCCAGTTGTTCGATTCGGCCCTGCAGATGCGTCACGGTATCATTTATCGGGCATACCCGCACGTCATCGCTTTGTGCGATTCCATTCCGACGCCGCCCCCGTATCTGCCGCAGCCTTGCCGTCCCCGTCGCTGGCAGCGCGTGGCTGCACTGACTCTGGCCCTGGTGGTGCTGCCTGTTGTGTCGGCCGTAAGCTTCCTTGGTCTTCAGATGCAGACTAGCATGCGAGAGTACAACGAGGCCTGCGAGAGGGGTGCGGAGCTTGCCCGGTATGTGGAGGAGCTGCTGCCTCCGCAGGAATACCCCGGCCATCTGGAATGCCTCTATTTTGCGGATTCGGGTATCCTGTTCATGGAATGGGAATGTGGCCT
Source organism: Akkermansia sp. (assembly GCA_045631705.1). Taxonomy (GTDB): domain Bacteria; phylum Verrucomicrobiota; class Verrucomicrobiia; order Verrucomicrobiales; family Akkermansiaceae; genus Akkermansia. Next base: position 27,358 of record JAZQVE010000056.1, read on the forward strand.
GGAGGCGGACCTGATTCTCGATGACGAGATCGTGTCTGATGTGCCTGCGGAAGAGACCTCCGGGGAGGAGAAATGAAACGGATAGTGTAACATCAGCCCCAGTTTTCCCTATGCCGGTATCACCCGAGAAATTACAGAAACTACAGGAGATGATGCAACGCCTGGGCGTGCATAAAAATGACCTGGAGGAGAAATTTGTGCGCGGTAGCGGCAAAGGCGGCCAGAAGGTCAATAAGACCTCGAATTGCGTGTATCTGACCCATGTGCCCAGCGGCATTGTGATACGCTGCCATTGCGAGCGTGAGCGCGAAATAAACCGCTATCTGGCGCGGCGCACCCTGTGCGAGGAACTGGACCACCGTCTCAACGGGGCTCCCAGCCCGCGCCAGCTGGAGTTGAAGCGCGCCCGCAAGCGCGGCGGCAAGCCCCGCTCCTGCAGCATCACCCAGCGGAAGAATGGGGAAGATGTTTGATTTTGGATTTTGAATGTATTGAAATCTCCGGGCTGTTCGCCCGCAGGGGAGGGGTGGGGGTCAGGCTGCGTCTTTCTGGGTGCCGCCGTTCGCGGCGTGGATGAAGCGTTTTGCCTGGGGAAGAATGCACCGTGCGCAGAGAATCATGAACGGTGTGCCGATGATGAAGGAGAGGTCTGCGCCAATGATGGCGCGGTCATTGATGATGAGGTGCGCAAATACGAGCAGGAGAATCTGCGGAATTACCACGGCCACGTACCAGATGACATGGTGCAGCGTGGTTTTCAGAGTGAAACTAGGGAGCAGGAGCAGCAGCCCCAGGGGAACCAGCAGTGCCCAGCAAAGGAGGTAGAGAAGGAACAGAAGCCCTATGATGATAGCGAGAATTACACTGGAGGTGTATGCTTGAGGTGCTGTCCACTGCACTTTGGCAAGCAAGATGAGAAGCAGCAGGAAAAACAGATAGCCGATGGTGTACCCGATTCTTACCTTGTTCATGGCCTGGAGGATTATTCGTGGAAAGCGGTTTTCTTTTGGCGGAAGGCTATTATTCGAACCAGCGGCAGCAGGAGTCCTGCACCTGCCAGCTGCAGGGGGATGATGACGATGCTGCTGAGGAGGAAGACAAACAGAGCCATGTAGTGGCCGTGGTGTATACACATCAGGAACCACGGAATGAGGGGGAAGATGGCGGCTGTGGTGAACCAGTAGACCACATGGCGCCTGCAGTTGAGATTGAAGCGGGGGAAGAGCAGCAGAAAGCCCAGCGGTGTCAGCAGCGAGAAGGCGATGAGGGCGATGCCCCAGAGCACGGATCGCCACGTGGGCGTGGGTTCTGCCTCTGCGCGGGGATAGGCCGGGGGCACAACCATGCGCCCGTGGAAATTGTTTTCAGATTTGTGGCGGAATGCCAGCAGGGTGCGGCCATCGCTCAGTTGCGCCAGCGTCATGTCCTGCACCTCGAAGCCGGAATGGCCGTCGTCGGATATCATGAGCTTGGTATAGGCGGTCAGCTTCGGCTGCGTGGGGGAAATCTGAGCTTCCCAATGCGCAGGCAGGGGCGCGGCGCCGCGGTCTTTATCTGCCAGCGCAAAATGGTGGATGAGCCTTTCCCTCCAGGCATCATCCGCCCGGAACGTGAAGATGATTCCCGCCCTGTCATCGGATTCCCGCCTCCATTCCTCTGCCTGCAGTTGCTGGGGCACCGGCCCAATCCACGATTGGAACAGGTTCCATAGCTGACAGGGCGTCCACTCCTCCGTTGCCTTCATGATGAAGGGGAATGCTACAAGGCATAGCATCATCAGCACATAGCAGACAGTGTAGGTAATACGGGCGCGGCTCATGCGGAAAGGTCTGATAGGGGGGGGCTTTCTTGTACGCCGTATCAGGGCTTATCCTTGCGGAAGGCTATCATGATGACGATGGGCAACAACATGCCGGCTCCGGCCAGCTGGAGCGGCACGAGGATGATGCACCAGAAGATGGCTGCGGGTATGGCCGCCACTACGCCCGTGCTGGTGCAGGCCGATATGAGCAGGAGGATGGGGAAAAGCACGGCCGTAAGGAACCAGTAGACTATGTGCCGCTTGCGGGTCAGGTCGAAACGCGGGAAGAGCAGCAGGAAGCCCAGCGGCACCATCAGAAGGAAGGCAATGCCCACCACAATGCAGAGCCCGGAGAGCCAGAGCGGCATGGGCGCCTCCGGTTTTTCCTCGTAAGAGGGCAGTACCAGGTCGCGTTTGCCGAATTCGTTGTCCCAGCGGAAGCGGAAAGCCAGCAGCGTGCGGCCATCGGCTAGCTGCGCCAGTGTCATATCCCGTATGTCATAGCCGCTGGAGGCATCGTGTGTTATCATGAGTTTCGGCCAGGCGGTCAGCCTGGGCTGGAAGGGGTGGAGTTGCTTCTCCCAATGCTCGGGCAGCGGGGCAGTATCGCGGTCTTTGCTTTCCAGTCCGAAGGCCCGGATGGTTTTTGTGCGCCATTCCTCGGTTGAGTAGAAGGTGAAGATCACACCCTGGTAAGCATCCGCCTCGCAGTTCCATTTCTCAGCCTGCAGTTGGTGTGGCACGGGGCCGAGCCAGGGGTGAAACCCGTTCCACTGTGCTTGCGGCGTGATTTCCTGCGTGGCTTTCACGATGAAGGGAAAGGCCACGAAGACGAGAAGCATCAGCACATAGCAGACGGTATAGGTGAGGCGGGCGCGGCTCATGGGTGGATGATAACAGAATACGCTTTGATGTTCAAGAGTTATGCGGCAAAGATTCTGTGAGGTAATGCTTCGCAACGCGGGAGCATACCCATGCGCCGAGCAGCAGCAAGGGAATCCCTATCAGCAATGTGCCATATATAGTGACTGCCAGCAAGGGGCCGTTGTACCATGCCGGGTATACCCACACAACCATAATGATGGGGAGAATGAGAACAGCCGAGTACCAGAGGGCGTAGTGCCGCCTGCGGCTCAGATTAAAGCGGGGGAAAAGCAGCAGCAGGCCAAGCGGGGCGAGGAGGAAATCGCAGAGGAGCATCAGCAGGCTGAGTAATACCATCAGAAACGAGTTCTCTTCGTCCTTTTTCTCGAAGCGGGGGCGGTAGTAGTTACTTCCGCAATTGAACTCGTCTGCTTCCCAGAGTACTTTGAAGGCGAATAGGGTGCGGCCATCAGCCAGGCGGGTGAGGGTGGTGCCTTCGATGACGTACCCCCATTCGCTGTTTCCTGCCAGCAGGCAAAGGAGGGGTGGCTGTTGGCGGAATATCGTAGCCCCCTGCTGCGCGGTCATGTGCCAGTCTTCGGGGAGGGGCTCGGCTGATTCCTGGAGCTCGAGGAATTCCGCCAGCTCCTTTTCCTTATCGGCGGAGCCGGGGAAGGTGAAACCGTAGTAGGTGGAGCGTTCCAACCCGGTGGGAAAGGTGGTTTTCTCCAGTCGGGCAGGAGCCTCCCCCAGCCAGCGGTGGAAAATATTCCAGCTTTCCACCGGTGTCTTCTCAGGCATCGGAATCGGGAAGAATTGCAGGAATAACAGAATACTCAGGAAAATCAGATACCCCGCAGTGTATATTTTGCGCCCCTTGCTCATGTGTTTGATATTAACAGCGAGAGCCTATGGACACAAGCGCTTTTTTTTGGGATTTGTGGAGAAGTGAAATGCCGCGGACTATCTTAATTAATCATTAATCACTACTCATTAATCATTCTACAAATCCCGGGATTGCCAAGGGGCGGGGGATATGGTAGAATGAGCGGCGACATGAAGTTTCTTATCACAGCCGGGCCTACGCGCGAAGCGCTGGATCCCGTGCGTTATCTCACCAACCGCTCATCCGGCCGCATGGGTTATGCGCTGGCCGGGGCGGCGCGCCACGAGGGGCATGAGGTCATTCTCATTTCCGGCCCCACCACGCTGGATGTGCCGCCGGGGGTGGATTTCATCCCCGTGGAGAGTGCCCAGCAGATGTATGATGCCGTGCGCGATATGGTGAAGTATGCCGATGCTGCGATTCTGTGCGCGGCCGTGGCCGATTATCGCCCTGTGGCCGTGCAGGAGCAGAAAATCAAGAAGAGCGGGGAGCGCATGGTCATTGAGCTGGAAAAGACGCCGGATATCCTGGGCAGCATGCGCGATGTGTTCGGCTTCACGGGCACGCTGGTGGGCTTTGCCGCCGAGACGCAGAACGTGGAGGAATATGCGCAGGACAAACTGCGCCGCAAGAAGTGCGATTTCATTGTGGCCAATGACGTGAGCCGCCACGATATCGGCTTTGATTCCCGCGAGAATGAGGTGGCGCTGGTGTTCCCCGACCATGTGGAGTACCTGGAAAAGAACACCAAGGAGCGCATAGCCTTGCATATCATTGAACACGCCACCATCATCCGCCGCCCATGAAAGTGACCATGGAAATGCTGGGCTGGGGCCCGGATTATGCAGAAGCTCTGGCGGCTCTGGGGCACCCCGAGTGGTACCCGGCCCGCATCATCCGCGAGACGAAGATTAATTTCACCGTGATTGCCAAGGGCAAGGGCGACCACGAGGTGGTGCTCTGCGGCAAGGTGTGGCACGATGCGGTTTCCGATGCCGACCTGCCCACTGTGGGTGACTGGGTGGCTGTGGACCCGGGGCAGGGCAAGGACCTTCCTGTCATACGCGCCATGCTGCCGCGCCGCAACCGATTCTCCCGTAAGGCGCCCGGCCGCAGCTGTGCCGAGCAGGTCATCGGCGCGAATGTGGACATGGTGGTGGTGATTACCGATGCTGAGAGTGACTACAACCCGCGCCGCATCGAGCGCTACCTGACCCTCATCCGCAAGAGCGGTGCCACCCCCGTGGTGCTGGTGAACAAGGCAGATACCGCTCCCGAGACGGATATGCAGCGCGCGGTGGAGGAAATCCGCGCCGTCGGCTGTAGCGAGGTGTATCCCATCGTGGCCCGCTGGCGCAAGGGCTACCCGCAGTATTTGCGTCGTGTGCCCAAGGGGCGTACCATCACCGTGGTGGGGTCATCGGGCGTGGGCAAGAGCACTTTCGTGAACAGCCTGCTGGGCGATGAATGGCTGGAAACCGGCCATGTGAACGAGGTGACTGGCAAAGGCCGCCACACCACCGTGGCCCGCGAGCTGGTGATTCTGGCTGGCGGCGGTGTGTTGATTGATAACCCCGGTATGCGCGAGATTCACATGTGGACGGATGCCGCCACGCTCCGCGCCCAGTTTGCTGATTTGACCGAGCTGGAAAGCCAGTGCCGCTTTGCCGACTGCTCCCACCGCAAGGATGCCGGCTGTGCCATCCGCGCTGCGCTCGAGAACGGTACGCTCACCCAGGAACGCTATGAGCATTTCCTGAATCTCGACGCCGAGATTGCCGAGCTGGAGCGCCGCAATGAAAAGCGCCAGATGACCCTGGAGCGTGTGAACCGCCGCGAGAAACGCCACATGCTGCGCAACCGCGAGGACCGCGAGGACCACCGCCGCAACATGAATCCCCACCGCAGGCAATACTACTCGGATTGACAATTGACAATTGACTATTGACGAATGACTATTGCGGGCTATGCCCGCCGGATTTCAAACGTCAATTTTCCTCTTGGCGCACGGTTTCGCGGGCGTTTTTGGCGGCGATGAGCCATTGGCGCACGCCTTCCTTGTCCTGCGTTTCGAGGAGGTCGATGAGGTTGTGCAGGTCATTCACACAGTCGTGCAGGGCCGCGCGCACGGCCACGTCGTTTTCCCAGAGGATATCGGCCCACATGTTGGCTCCGCCGGAGCAGACGCGCGTGGTATCGCGGAAGCCGGTGGCGGCGAGGCGCTGCAGATCCTCCATGGGTTCCTGTCCCAGCGTGGCACCGCGGGCACAGAGGGCTGCCAGAATATGCGGACAATGTGAAATGCGGGCCACGGTGCGATCGTGGTTCACCGGGTCCATTTCGTAGGTGCTGGTGCCCAGCGCCTGCCAGAAGTCTGCAAGTTGCTGGACTTTTTCAGCCGGGGCTCCATGCGGGTTGGTGAGGGCTACTGAGGCTCCCTTGATGAGATCGGCATAGGCATGTTCGATGCCCTGTTTCTCTGCGCCGGCCATGGGGTGTGAACCGATGAAGCACCGCCCCCGGTTGGTGAGCATGGTGCCGGTGGTGCGGTGCACATAGGCCTTCACCGAGCCGATATCGGTGATAATGGCCTCCTTTGACACCGCAGAAAGGATGTAGCGGGAAAGCTCTTCGAATGCACCGATGGGGGTAGCCAAGATGATGAGCTCGGCTCCTTTGGCTGCCTCTCGGGCATCGGTATAGGTATGCTCTGTGATGCCTTGCTCGCGTACGAAATCAAGCGGCTGCTGGCGGCGCGCCCAGATGCGGAGCTCGCAGCCGGGCATGTGCTGCCGCACTGCCATGGCAATGGAGCCCCCGAGCAGACCGGGGCCCAGGATGCAGACGGATTGGAAGGGAAGAGAACTCATGCGTTACGGCACGTAGAACATGAAATTGGTGCCACGTACCTTAAGCTTCTTGCCGCTCGGGTAGGGCTTGCCGTCCTTGTCCACCACGCGGATGGTTTTGCTGGGATTCAGCGGGTTGTATACGCGTGTGGGGTCACCGGGCACGCGGGTAGCCACGGGGATGGGGCCGGTGTTGGTGATCTGGCTCAGGTCAACAGCCTGGTTGGCCGGCTGGGCGGGCGGAGGTGTTGCTGCGGGTTTGGTTACAATTGGTGTCAGAGCGGGTTCTGCAGGCTTTGCTTTGGGCTGAGGAGCCGTGGCTGGTTTTGGCGTGGGAATAGGCGCCGGCGTCATCCTCTGCGTGCCGGGAACGATGGGCCTTGTCAGATCCAGCGGTGCATTCGGATTCGCAATCGGCTGCGCGGCAACCGGGTCAGGAATCGGAGCCTGCTGAATGCCGGCCGGCTGCGTGGTCACCCAGGTGTCGGGGTAGGCCGTGCGCCCGGCTGTGCCCTGGTAAGGCATATCCGGCACGGTGGGGGTGTAGTATACACACGAACTGAGCATGCCGCCGCAAAGCGACAAGAAAAGAAGGCAACGTGTAGACTTTATCATGGGTGAAAACTTTCCGGGTTTCTTTAAGATAAGTTAAATCTTCCGGAGGAAAATGTCAACTTAAAACGTGAGGTAAACCGGATAAAAAAAGCTGAAACCGGGAGGAACCATGTCTATATCCTGTTATTCTGAAGCAGCGCCCTTTGCTGCTGCCATTTTCAGAATGTCCTGGGCCCTTTTCCGGACTTCAGAGATGACGGCACTACGCTGGAGAAGTTGCAACTTATCAATAGTATCTGAGGCTTTGGTAAGGTATGCGGATTTGTTTATGACCTGGATGAGGAGGTGATAGTATGTACTGTTGAGCATCAGTTCCTCCATAGTCATATTGTGCTCCTTGTTCTGGCTGCCTTTGAACCAGTTGTTGAAGCAGTAGGGCGATAATACATCCGAATCGTTCAGAAGGGATTGCAGAACCTCCGCTTTGCCCCAGCGGCGGGCATAGATGATTCCAAGTTCTCGCCAGGCGGCATCGCTGCCTACAATTTTGCGAATTTCCTCAATTGATGCGCGCGAAATTAATTTCCCCAATTTTGCTCCTGCTGAGCGGATGGCTTGTTCTCCGGGTTCCCTTGCCTTGAATTCGTCCTGATACGCATCATGAATCAGGAATTGGAGGTGTTCCGGTTTCAGCGCAAATTTGGGGGAGAATAGTGCATCCTCAAACTTAAGACTCAAAGTTGTCCGCATCTCGAGCTCGTCCTTCTTCAGGTAACTGGCGATAGAATTGACAGTTGGTGGGAAAATCTGGGTGAGGTCAGGAGTTTGTGGCTCTGATTTTCCAGGTAGCAGAGTTTCTGTTCCGGAAAGCTGGGAGAAGCCTTTCAGCGCCTCCAGCCTTCCATACCACGAGAATTGGCAGAAGGCAACATGGGAAAGCCGTTCCTTACCTTTCTCCATTCCTTCCACCATTTCCCAGACGCGGAGCGCTTCCTCCGCATCGTTCCATACCGTCAGCAGGCACTGATCTTTTGCTGCATAATACAGGGACAGGGCGATGAGTTCCCATTCCTTAGCTGCCGGAAGCGCCTCTCCCAGTAGATGGTTGCTGCAGAGACTGGATAATTTGTTAACAGTCTTCTCCAATTTCTGGTTTCTTTTGATGGCTCTTCGGGCAGACGCATCCAGAATCTGCACGTTTGCCTGCACGGGTGCCGGCAGTTGCTGCACCGCTTCAGTAAATCGGGTAAGCCGGGCGGATGCCAGGGCAGAAGAGGTAATCCAGCATTTTTTTTCTGCCAGGACATCGACCAATTGCTCCTGCGTGTCTTTCAGATTATCGTTTCTCTCGTCTTTCCAGCAGCGGAAGCGTCCATTTCGATGGAGGAAATAGACGCTGCTTTCGCCGCTTCTCTTACCCAGGTATTCAGCGAGGTTGATATCCTGGGTGAGCATGAGGGGGGCGCCGGATGGCGCGGCTTCGCTGATTGTGATGCTTTGAAGGAAATTCAGGGCCTGAGTGGCCTGATGCGCTTTCGATGGGAGCAACATCATCTCCTTCAGTGTTTCCTTGACTCCCTGAATGTAGAAAAATTGTTTGCTGCCCAACAAGGTTCTTAATTCCTGAGCAAGCTCCAGCCCCTTCGGGCTCATCAGGAAGCTCACGTCAAAACAGCAGATTTTTCCGGATTGTTTGATCTTCTGAAAAATCTCGTCATCAGTTTCGATATCATGATTGAGGTGCATTTCTTCAGGCGGGGGTAATGAGTTTTCTTTGCCACAGGACATAATTCTTTATATCCTGTATGGTGGTAAAAAATTCTGTCAGTTTGTTTTTGAATGTACTGATGGGGGAATTGGTAATGACCTTTGCGGTCTGCTCCTTCTGTAGCGTCATGCTACGCTTTTTCCAGAGTTGAGCCATCAGTCTGGATTTCGTCACACCACAGCCCTTGGAATACATGAGGGAAAGAGCCTTCATTGCAGATGCATTGCCGCTGCGTGCTTCCTGCATGATTTCTGCTACGATATGCCCCATGCTGTCTGCTGCAGTTGCGTTGCCAGCCTGTTGTATAATTTTTGATGCAGGAATATAGATTCTGCCCTGGCCTGATGAGGTGCCCTTCAGTGCATGCAACATGCCTAACAAGCCAATGGTGCAATACTGGATTGAGTCGTGGTGGCCGTGACAATGGTTGGTGCTGGATTGCGTAGCTTTTTCACGCAGTTGGTTGAGCATGGTCTGGCTTCCGACGAGCATAACCTTGCGGTGTTGTTTGCGAACCAGATAGGAGGCGAGCAGACGAGCGTCCTCGTCGAGGAAATCGCCGTCCTTTACAATGTGAACCCTGTCAAGGATGGTGCTGAATTCAGCAGGAAGTTGTTTTGCTTTGGAAATGGAGGTTTCGTGAATATATACAGGCAGCTTCTGGTTGGCGGCTCCGCTCAGTCTGAGCATAGAGAGGAGATGGGGGAAATCCTTGCTTCGCAGAGCGGAACTGGTGAGAATCATATCCGTGTCGGCGAAAATAGCAGGCAGTTTATCCGCTATATAGTTGCACGTACGATGCTGGACAAACTCATTGACGAGTAATACGGAGTATCCGGCATTGGCGTTGCGGTCGATAACGTAGACGGTGCTTTCCGGTACGCCGGAAGAAATGCCGAGGCCGCATGCGTAGTCTCCGGTCAGAAAAACGGGTTGCAGATTGCGAGTGACGTCTGCCAATGCTGTGCGGCGCAGGGCTTCATCTGCGAAGCGTTTCAGGCCAGGCATGTCATCGAGTTCCTTTTCGATGTCGCTCTTCCCCAGAATGTTGAAGATATCTTTGTTTCGCTGAATGAAGGAGAGCGTGTCAATTGCCCAACGCTGCTTTTGTTCTTTTTTCTTCAATAATTCACTGTGTACGTAGTGAATGATGTTAATCTTCTTTCCGCTGCGGCGGATGTCGCCCTTCATAGAGGCGATGAAGTTCAGTCCGAGAGCGATGGCGCCATTGTCCTTTGCCCCGATGCACGTATCTGCGTACAGAACTGTCTGGGGAGATTGCAGAAGGGCGGAAAAAGATTCGATGGCCTTGGGGGATGCGGAATTGTACATAGTAGTGTGTTTTTATTGTTTATAGCAGTCTCAGGAGTGCTTACCTTAAGCCTTCCATCGTTTTGCGTCAGGGGAACTATAATGCACATGGCTGTGAATGTCAAGAGAATTTTATAATATATGGTGAATATTTTACAAATAATGTTACAAACTGTCTGTTTTTGTTATAATTTAGATGCGGAGTGTGGGCGGTTTCAGCATAAGTTTCGGGGCTGCGGGAGTGAGAGGCTTGTTGATTCGGAGTTTTGGCGGACTAAGGGTGGATACCGGAGCAGATAGACGAATGGCCTGGACATGCTGCTGCCATTTCTGCCAGATTTTGCGGAAATCAGGATTCTGCAGGTGCTGGTGCAGGATGCTCTGATACATTTCCTCTGTGATGGGGGATGCGTTGCTGGCTTGTCCCATCAGGGCACCGATAGAATACAATCCCAGTCCGGCTGCTGCCGCCAGCCCGAAGCAGGAGGAAACACAGCCGAGGGCACCGATGAGTGCGGAGCGGGAACCGGCGTTTAATGCAGATTTGACCCTGGTTTCCATCGGTTCTTTACTGTTCAGCAGCAGCGCGACGCCGCAGCCGATGATAAAACTGGCCAGAGATGCCCCAAAGAACACGGCAGGATCAATGCTGTAAGAGAAGGTTTTTATGGTGGATACTACACCCGCCATCATATTTTCTGCTCCGCCCAGAATCAGAAGGGGATTCTGCAGCCATGCACCAGCCAGAATTTCTATGGTTCCCGTCCCGAAGGTGTCGAATGCTACCCAGCAATTCATGGCCAGGTCTCCGGAGATGGCGGCGAGTAGATTGTGAGCACCGTCTGCAATCGCCAGGATGCCCACGGCTGAGTCCATGATATTCAGACACATATAACCCTTGGGGATGCCGATGTCGACCATCAATTGTCCCAGTCCGCTGGCGGAAAATCCAGGAATGGGGATACCTGCCTTTGTTGGAAAATCGGTGAGCAGAATGTGTCCCGCCTGGTGGAACTTTTCTGCCGGGTTCAGGAAGAGTTCCGGTAGCACATCAACTAAGAGATCGTGACCCTCCTTCCACCGGTGAAACGCGCCGCTGGCTGTATCTGCTAAGGTGTCTTTGGCCAGTAGCGGGAATGATGTATCGCAGAAGTGTCTTATTGTCTGGGCGGGTATGCTCAGGTAGGCTGCCTGTGCTCCTCCCACCGCGGAGAGGAGCGTTACATCCATGCCTAATTGTGCTGCTTCAGTCATATGCGTAAAAGGTCAGGCATTATTCCACTTGCTTTCGTAGGTCTGCCATACCTGGGGCAGGGCATCATTGATTCCCTGCCTGAGTACCTGGACAGCCTTGCGGGAAAGGACCTCCTCCGGAATGTTGGAGAATATGAGGTACCCGGCAATCATGGAGGCAACAGCTCCCAGAGCGATAATAGCCAGGGGCCCTGTCAACGATAAGCCGGTGATGGCGGTTGAGATGGTGGTGATGATGCCAGCCCCCCATCCCAGGATAGTGCCTACACCGCTCAGGATGAGCCCCAGACCTGCAACAAGGCCCGCGCTGGAAAGCAGGTGCTTGATGATGGTTACCTTGGTGCCGAAGTCATTGGCGAGAACCGCCTGGGACATGAGGATGGCGGACTTGATTTCAGCCGGGGTTTCACCACAGTGCTTAATCCACAGGCCCTCGATGCTTGTGCCCAGACGCTGCAGATCGTGGAATTCCAGGAACTGGCGATTCTGCGGCTTATACTTCAGGGTATCGCAGATCTGCTCATCCAGGAAGCGTGCCATCTGGTTTTGAATTTCGTACGTATTCATGATATGAATTATTTAAGAGTTCAGGTTATTGTTTGTGTTTGATGATGTAATGTGTTACAGTAGAATTGAAAAGGGGGGATGTGATAGTAATGGGTCAGGCATTATTCCACTTGCTTTCGTAGGTCTGCCATACCTGGGGCAGGGCGTCATGGATTCCCTGCCTGAGTACCTGGACTGCCTTGCGGGAAAGGACCTCCTCCGGAATGTTGGAGAATATGAGGTACCCGGCAATCATGGAGGCAACAGCTCCCAGAGCGATAATAGCCAGGGGCCCTGTCAACGACAAGCCGGTGATGGCGGTTGAGATGGTGGTGATGATGCCAGCCCCCCATCCCAGGATAGTGCCTACACCGCTCAGGATGAGCCCCAGACCTGCAACGAGGCCCGCGCTGGAAAGCAGGTGCTTGATGATGGTTACCTTGGTGCCGAAGTCATTGGCGAGAACCGCCTGGGACATGAGGATAGCGGACTTGATTTCAGCCGGGGTCTCACCGCAGTGTTCAATCCACATGCCTTCGATGCTTGTGCCCAGACGCTGCAGATCGTGGAATTCCAGGAACTGGCGGTCCTGAGACTTATGCTGCAGTGTTTCGCAGATCTGTGCATCCAGGAAGAGTTCCATCAGATTCTGAATTTCGTAGGTGTTCATTATTTTTCTTATCTTTCTATTATTTTGAGGTTGATGTTGATTTTGCTTCAGGTTGGGTCTGTAGGTTAGATGCAGGCGCTGTCTTCTTCGGTTACTTCACTTACAACGAGGTATAGGCCTTGCAGGATATCAATGGGGGATATATTCCGGATTATGGAAGTAGCGTGTCCAACGCAGTTTTTTGCAATTTGCTTAATCGGTTCCTGATTGGTAAAAATATTCATGTTCTGTATTTTTGTTTATGTGGAGGTTAAGGATGTATTATCCGGTGGGGAATTGAGGTTCAAAAGAGGATTGCGAGCGTGGCGATGACCAGTTTCACCACTTGTACGGGGGACAGGACGGGACAGGGGTCGACCAGAATCAGGGGATTATGGATGTTCATGTCTGATGTTGCTATGGATTATCGGGTTAATTGCCTTTATTTATCTGCTTTCACTGTTGCCTCAGTGTCAGATTCCGACTTGGGAAGAATGCTGTCGACTGTCGCAAGGATGTGATTCAGCACAAGGGCAATCAGACCAAGATCATCTGCATAGCCTACAAAAGGTATGAAATCAGGGATGGCATCAAAGGGGGTGATAACGTAGAGGATGCCGGCTGCAAGAATGATAAGGTTGCGAGGGGTAAGCAGTTCGTTGCGGCGGTCGCTGGACAGAATGCTTATGGCCTTCTTTACTCGCTGGGTCAGTTCGCTGTGGTTGGCGTGCTTGTTGAGCCAATCCTTCGCCATCGGTATGAGGTTGTTCATCACCTCGGAGTTGCGTACGGCCTTGGCCCACCTGGAGTTCTCCAGGTCCTTCAGGGTATTAATGAAGCTAGTCTTCATGGTTTTGTTTTTCTTGTTGTTGGCATGGAACTTGAGGTTGTTCACCGTGAACTACCTCTTGTTCCGTGCGGCTGAGCCCAATTTATCACTGCCTTGGAAAAATGTCAACACAAAAATGCAAAAAAATTACAAAAAGCACAAAAAGATTACAAAAAGAAGTTATAAAGACGGGCGAAAGCTTACAAAATATGTAAAAATGGAGAAGCGGAGGGCACGTGGAGGGGGTTCGTCCTTGCTATTATGTCTGGCAGATGCTAAAATGGGGGAGGTATGGAAGAAAATCGATATTCTGAGTATGATTTCTTTGAGGAGAATAATCAGCAGGAATTCAAGGAAGAGGTGAAGCAGTGGGTTCGTTCGCGCAAGGGGGAGATACTGCGGCTCTGCAAGGCTCGTAATCTGGAGTGTGAATCTACCTCGCCGTATGGGATGCTGGCGAAGCTGATGGGTATCAATATCAGCAGTATCAATAACTGGATGTCACTGAAGGCTCAGAAGTTGATACCGGAGAACCGGGTGGAGGAAATCAGACGTATTATGCGTGAAGTGGCGGGACTGATGGAAGCCGGACAGGCATCTGATACGAAGACGCCGGCAGAGGATGACCGGACAGCATTCGTACAGCAGCTGAAGGAGCGGCTTAACTATGAGGCTATAGGCCGTTTTTACATGGAGGCAGAGAAAGCCGGTATGTCATTGGACTCCTATTTGCAGAGCCTTCTGAAGTGAGGACCCGTGTTTGAACTTGATGCCGGAAGGGGAATGTGGTAGACTTACGCTTATGAAGGACAGGAAGGTCGTATCAGAAATCCTTAAGCGTTTCTTTTCATTGGAAAGAGCTGATTATGCTGAAGTTATTGAAAGACTGAGTGCTGAACTCCGTACGCCCAGAGCGGATTTGCAGCAGTGGGGGGCAGAGTCGATGTCAATCCCGGATGAGCAGCTGGCGCCGGCGCTGCGTGTTGTAAAGGAAATTGTAGCGGAAAAATTACGCAGCGCACCTGCTAAAGCAAAATCGGAGGTCGGTGAGGTTGTCGTAGTTTCTCCTATGACCATAGAGGGGATGGTTGATAATCCCAAGGAGATAAAGGCCGATGTACTCCTGCTTATGGTTCTGCGCTTGTGGCGTTGAGCCCTTCTGAGGATTGTGATTCTCCGCTTTACGGATGCTCTTCGTGAGCTGAAAAGTATTTAGACTGAGTATGGATGCGCTGCAGCCAGGGACGGTAGTCGAGGGCATTACAGGCTCATCGTATAAAATATTGGAGACTGTTGGTCAGGGCTCGTTTGGAATCACCTATCTGGCTCAGGCTCAGGGATTTCCTGTGCGGAAGGTAGCCTTGAAGGAGTGTTTCCTCAAGGATACATGCAGACGTGATGTTGATGGAAGACGGGTCGTTGCAACAGACCAGGCGCAATATGCGAATGCAATTGCCGATATGAGCAAGGAGTTCAGGGCTCTGGAGAAGCTGGAGCATCCCGGCGTGGTGGACATACGGGAATATTTCATCGAGCCATCAACCGAAAGCCTGTTTATCGTCATGCCGTGGTTGCCCGGCGGAACCTTGAGGGAGAAAATGTCTGCACTCGGCGGAGTGCCGCATAGAACGGCATGTGAATGGCTCAGGGTGCTGCTGGGGGCTTTGGCTGAGGTGCACGAAAATAACATAACCCACCGGGATATCAAACCTGCGAATATTATGTTCAATAAACAGGGTATGCCTGTTCTGGTGGATTTCGGTGCAGCCCTGGACCGCGACAACAAGGAGGGCATGACGGTGACTGGTCCGTACACTGGAGGTTATGCTGCGCCTGAGCAGATGGACGAATCCGTGGGGCGAATTGGTCCCTGGACTGATTTTTTCGGCTTGGCTGCAACCTGGTATGAGATGCTGACAGGTCGTTCCATCACTTGTTATCGCGGTGTGCCGTATGCTCCCATAGAGTCAGAGGATAAGCCATTTGCCGAGTCAATTATGAAGAACCTGGCTGCAGATACAGCTCAGCGCTGTCAGACTGCGGCTGAATGGCTGGAGCTGCTGAAGGACTCGTACGTTCTGGTATCATCTGTTCCAGCGGTAAATGATGTGTACGATTTAATTGCAATTCTGCGGGAGCGCTATCCTAAGAATGAGGAGGGGAAACTTCCCTGGAAAATCGACTTGATTCTGCGAATGGCCGAGTTTACCATTGCTCCGGGCATTCGGGAGAGAATTAAGATTGCAAAGGATGCGCTGGCCATTGTGGCCGGCGCTGCGGGAGTCGGTGCCGTTATTGGCGGCATCGGCGTCGGTTTTGGCTGGGGGCAGGGGTTGATTGCGGCCGTAGTTGCATTTTTCTCGGGCGGGCCTGTTGTGGTGCCAGTTGTTGCGGGGGCAACAGGTCTTGCGGCAATTGGATTTGGCGTCTACCATTTTGTATCACCCAAAAAGACTCAGCAACAGCTTGTAGAGGAAACATTGCGAGGCCTTTCTGAGAACATAAGAAAGGAAAATCCCCAGTTCTGGGAGGAAAATAGAGAATTGTGGCGTGCGTAGAACCAGGATTGTACAGATGGTGCCTCCAGGAGGCGTTTTTACGACGCAGTAATGGCAATACAGACAGAGTATGAATGATTTAAAATAAAACACCATTGTAGAAGGCCTGAATGGCTCATCGTATGAGATACTGGAGACGATGGGGCAGGGGGCATTCGGGATTACCTATCAGGCGCAGGCCCGGGAGTTTCCTGTGCGGAAGGTGGCGCTGAAGGAGTGCTTTCTCCATGGAGTCTGTTCCCGTGGCGCAGATGGGAGACGGGTAGTTGCAACAGACGAGGCGCGATACACGAAGGCAATTGCCGATATGAGCAAGGAGTACAGGGCGCTGGAGAAGCTGGAGCATCCTGGTGTGGTGGATATCCGGGAATATTTCATCGAGCCATCTACAGAAAGTCTGTTTATTGTCATGCCGTGGTTGCCTGGTGGAACCTTGAGGGAGAAAATGGCGACCATGAAGCAGACTGGCGGAGTCCCGCACCAGAAGGCTCGCGAATGGCTGCGTATGCTGTTGGGGGCACTGGCAGAGGTGCACGAAAATAATATAACGCATCGGGATATCAAGCCTGAAAATATCATGTTCAACAAGCAGGATATGCCTGTTCTTGTTGATTTCGGGGCTGCTCTGGACCGCGATAATAAGGCCGGTATGACGATGCCCGGGCCGTGTACGGAGCATTATGCCGCTCCCGAACAGTTGTATGACGGAAAGGGCAAGATAGGCCCGTGGACTGATTTTTATGCCTTGGCTGCAACCTGGTATGAGATGTTGACGGGGCGCTCCATCACAGATTTCCGGGGCGTGGCATATTCTCCCATTGCAAGCGAGGACAAGGCCCTGGTGGAATCGGTGATGAAGAATCTGTCTCAGGAGCCAGCGCGCCGTTGCCAGACGGCCGCAGAGTGGATTGCTATGTTGGATGCTCCCATGGAGATAGTTGTGAATCAGACTGTTCCACCTCAGCTCAATCCGGGAGAAGTAGTTGGTAAGATGGTTGCTCAGGCGGTAAATGCTGTCGTTCCGGTGGCAGAGGGGGGTAGGTGCGGCCGCAGGTCAGGTGATGAATACCGCAGGCAGGTTCATAGGAGGTCTGTTTGGTAGATGAGTAGGCGTGGTGGCGTTCAGGCAAATGCGGAAAAATAGCATATAAACGCCGGGATAGTTGCTTAGGACTTGAAAAAACAGTGCAGCTGGAGTAAAGTTAGGGCATGAGCACCTTGCATTGCCCGAGTCTGTACCAGTATACGCGCCGCCTGACCCGCGAGGTGATGGTGGGGAACGTGGGGATTGGCGGTACCAATCCCATCCGCATTCAATCCATGCTGACCAGCGATACGTTGGATACGGCCGGGTGTGTTCGCGAGTCTCTGGCTCTGGCCGAGGCCGGCTGCGAAATCATCCGCCTGACCGCGCAGACCAAGGTGTATGCCGCCAACCTGGAGAACATTGCCCGCGAGCTGCGCGCCGCCGGGTGCCAGGTGCCGCTGGTGGCCGATATTCATTTCAAGCCCGATGCTGCCATGGAGGCCGCCAAGTGGGTGGAGAAGATTCGCGTGAATCCCGGCAACTTCGTGGACAAGAAGAAGTTTGTGGAGCGCGATTACACGGACTATGAGTACGAGGAGGAGATTGAGAAGATCCGCAAGGCCTTCACTCCTCTCGTGTTGTTCTGCAAGGAACATGGCCGCGCCATGCGCCTGGGTGCCAACCACGGCTCCCTCTCCGACCGCATTCTGAACCGCTATGGCGACACCCCGGATGGCATGGTGGAAAGCGCGCTGGAGTTTGCCCGCATTGCCCGCGAGCTGGATTACCACCAGCTGGTGTTCTCCATGAAGTCCTCCAACGTGAAGGTGATGATTCAGGCCTACCGCCTGCTGGTGAAGCGCCTGGCAGAGGAGGGGCTGGATTGGAATTACCCCATCCACCTGGGTGTGACTGAGGCCGGCGAGGGCGAGGATGCCCGCATCAAGAGCGCCACAGGCGTGGGCTCGCTGCTGGCAGATGGTATCGGCGATACGCTGCGAGTCTCCCTCACCGAGGACCCGGTGTATGAGATTGAGCCCGGTTTCGAGCTGGCTGCCCCCTACCAGCCGGGCGTGGTTTCCGCCGCCTCTCCGCTGGAGATTCAGGCTCCGGATGCCTTCAACCCCTTTGAGTTCAACAAGCGCAAGGCCGATGTGATTACCCGCGGCGGCGTGACGCTGGGCTGGAATGAGCCCGTGCGCGTGGTGCTGCCGGAGGCTGCCTGCAAGGCGCTGGACCCGGCGGTGATGAAGGATTTCATGCCGGAGATTTCCTATGAGGATTGCGCTCCTGTGGAAATCGACCCGCGTGATGCCGCCGCCGCCGCTGAACTGGCCGATGCCCCCGCCACGCTGGTGTCGGTGAAGGACGGCATCGATATGCCCGTGGTGCAGGCCTTCCGCCTGCTGGCAGCCGTCATTCCGACCCGCCACAGCATTCTGCTGAAGGATACGCTGTGCAACGGGCTGGACAGCCTTTCTGCCCCCATGGCCGGTGGTGTGAATGCCGGTGCGCTCCTGTGCGATGGCATCGGCAATGCTGTGCTGGTGCGCCGCGAGACTGACCCCGACAAGGCTGCCCGCCTGGGCTTCAATATTCTGCAGGCTGCCGGTGTGCGCCTGAGCAAGACCGAGTACGTTTCCTGCCCGTCCTGCGGCCGCACGCACTACAACATTCAGGAAGCTGCCGCCCGCATCCGCGAGGCTACCGGCCACCTGAAGGGCGTGAAGATTGCCATCATGGGCTGCATCGTGAACGGCCCCGGCGAAATGAGCGATGCCGACTTCGGCTACGTGGGCGGCGCCCCGAACAAGATTAATCTCTACGTAGGCCATAACCCTGTGGTGATGAATATTCCGCAGGAAGAAGCCGTGCAGCACCTGGTGCAGCTCATCAAGGACCACGGACGCTGGGTTGAGCCCTGAGTCTGCCGCCCCTGGTGGCAGATTTCGTCGTGGCGCAGCCACGGTTTCGTCCGCGAAGCGGATTTCGTCCAGCCCCGTAAGGGGCTGGATTGCGTTATCCGTTGAAGCACCGCTCTGTATTAATGTTCATCGGGAAGCGATAGAATTTGACATCCGACTCCGCTAAATTTATCATATGTGCACATGCTTCGTGGAGTTTTCGCCCTTTGTCTTCTGCTTCCTCTGCTGACTCAGTGCTGCGGCAGGTCGGAGCTGCGCAGTGCTCTTGCGTCGGGGGACATTGTCTGTATCGGTGCTGTATTGGATGAGCTTCCGGATATTAACCGCGCCTACAAGACTCCCTATTACGAGGGTACAACCATAAGCCTTACCCCGCTGCATCAGGCTATCTGTTGCTATGTGGGAGGCTTTCCCGGGCATGAGGAAAAGGGGGTGCGGGTAGTTCGCTACCTTATCAGCCGTGGGGCAGATGTGAATGCTCGCATCCCGGAGGATGGCCGTACCCCGCTTCATCTTGCAGCCGGTATAGATGGCATTGAGGCTCCGCCCCTCTATGCCGCCCTGCTGGAAGCCGGGGCAGATGCCAGCATACGCGATAACAGGGGCAGAACCGCTGAGGAGGTCCGGCGAGAAACTGCCGAAATCAATCGCGAAATCAGAGACGACAGATAGTCTTGTGCACGTAGTGCAGTGCGAGGATGAGCAGTACCGGAATGAGTGAGCCGAAGGTGGTGCTGCGGGCCAGGATGATGGCTACCATGACCAGAATCTGGTAGGCCAGCACCACGGCGCCGGAAATCCAGAGGTAGCAGGGAGAGGTGTAGGGTACCTCCTTGAGGTGGCACCGGAACAGGCGCCACACCAGCACCAGCCAGCTGCACAGGAACCACCCCAGAGCAGTGCAGAGCAGGTTGATGAACAGCGTTTTTTCCGGGGAGAAGGGCTTTGAGGCATAAAGCCCTGCAGTAGCATAGCCATAGGCCGCCATACCCGTGCCCAGCCCCAGGTTCAGCACGCTGGGCAGCAGCGCAATGATGGCTATCAGGTAGATAATCATCCACAACCCGTGGCCGATGGGAAACTTCTTCTCCACCAGCAGGGCTACTCCTTCAAACCATGTAATGCGCGTTTTCATTGATACAGCCATTTTAGCATATACGGGCTGAAGCCAAAAGCGCAAATTAGTGCAGTATGCGCCGGAGCTGCGAGATTCTATTCGGAGCGGAGGGACTTCAGTCCCTCCTGAGCGGGGAGTAAGTGCCGGGTTCCTGAGGCCCCACCAAAAACGAATGCCGCAGAGGCGGGGCTCAGCGGCATTCGTGAGGGAGATAATCAGCAGTGGATTACTTGATGTCGTCCGCATCACCGAAGGAGATGCCGATTTCTCGGGCTGCTTCGATGAGCTGGCTCTTGCTGTCCACCAGGTGCAGGGTACGCACAGCTTCCTCGATGGGCATGGAGACCATGTCGGTGCGGTGCAGAGCCACGGTTTCGCCGAACTTGCCCTGCTCGATGAGGTCGATGGCCTTGGCGCCGCAGCGGACGCCGAGCACGCGGTCGAAGGGAATGGGGGAGCCACCGCGCTGGGTGTGGCCCAGCACGCAATAGCGGGTCTCGATGCCGGTGATGGTCTCCAGCTTGGTGGAGAGGAAGGCAGCGATACCGCCGAGGCGCACCTCGCCCTTGGTTTCCTCATCCAGCGTGAGGAGCTTGCCGCCGATGGTGGCGCCCTCGCTCACTACCACGATGATTTCGCGCTGGCCAAGAGCCTTGGTGAGCTCAACCTTGCGCACCACGTCCTCCAGGGTGAAGGGAATCTCGGGGATGAGAATCACGTCTGCACCGCCGGAGATACCGCCGTACAGAGCAATCCAGCCGGCGTGGCGGCCCATCACCTCCACCACCATCATACGCTGGTGGGAAAAAGCGGTGGTGCGCAGGCGGTCGAGCTGCTTGCTCACCACGGAAACGGCGGTCCAGAAGCCGAAGGTGTAGTCCGTGGCGCCCAGGTCGTTGTCGATGGTCTTGGGCACGCCTACGATGGGCAGGCCAATCTGGCGGAGTTCCTGACCGATGGTCTGGGAGCCGTCGCCACCCACCACGATGAGGGCGGAGAGACCGAGGCGGTCCACGGTGGCCTTGCTGCGTTCCAGCACTTCTTCAGCAATCTGCATGCGGCCACCCACACCGCTCTTCACGGTGAAGTTGCCCTTGTTCACCGTGCCGAGAATGGTGCCGCCGGTGGAGCGGATGTTGAGGCAGTTTTCGGGCGTGAGGATGCGCCAGCGCTCGTTTTCGGGCGTGGAGAGCAGACCCTCGAAGCCATCATAGAAGCCGTAAACCGTCCAGCCACGGGCGGAAGCAGCCGCCACGGCGCCTTCAATCACGGCGTTGAGACCGGGGCAGTCGCCACCGGCGTTAAGAATACCTACGTTCATGATGTTTAATTGGGAAGTATAATGAATTTGGATCTATCCTGGTAATCGTTAGAGGGCAGCCAGGCATCCCATGCATTCCAGCCGTCGCGCAGGAAACGGGAGGCTTCCTGGTAGCGGGAGGTGGAGGAGGGCATGCCGAGCATGACGATGAGCAGACGCTGCGGGAAGGTGGCCTCTGTGCCTGTGGCCGGGTTCACACGCTTGACCGATGCGCGGCGGGCTGTCACCATGAGGCAGCTGCCGGCGCTGCGGGACTGGCCTGCCTTGAGACCGTCCACATGGCCGGAGCCACTCAGCAACTTATTGTTGTTGCGGATAGTCTGGCGGCGGTTGCCCGTGGGCGAGTGAATGGTGACAATGCAGCCAGTCTGGGCCGTGATGGCCAGCAGGTTGGTGTCGTTGATGGCGTACATGCCCAGCAGAGCCATATCCCGGGCCGAGGATTGGGTGATGACGGCTCCGTTCGTGCCCTTGAACACGGTGGAGGTCATGCCCAGGCGGCGGGCGAGGTTGTTCATCTGGGCGATGAAGGCTCCCTCGGGGTTACGGCTGCTCAGCACGCTGCCGCAGGCATAGGCCAGGGTGGTGGCGCAGGCACTGTCGTCCCACATGAGAGCGGAGTACAGAGCATCACGCACCGAGATGCTGTCACCTGCGCGCAGGCGGAGCAGGTTGGTGCGCTGCCACATCACAGCCTGGGCCGGCACTGTAATCAGGCGGTTCATATCCACACCGTGCGCCGTCACCCAGTCCATCACCACCACGGCTGTAGCCAGGTTGGTCAGCATGCCGATGGGGCGTTTGAGGTTGGAATTGGATGAATAGAGCACACGCCCGGAGTTCACCTCCAGCGCCACGTAGCTGGGGGTGGTCTGTTCCGGGGTGATGATGCGCTGGTAGTTGCAGGAGGTGAATAATCCGCCTACAGCAGCCCCTAACGTACAGAGATATGTGAGGACTTTATTCATTTCTTGGATTTGCAGCACTTACGGGCAGGCTTGGCTGCCGGTGTCTCGGCCTTGATGCGGTCGCTGTGCATTTCCTCCGGCGTGCGGTCACCGAAGATGATGCCCAGGTCGCGGGCCGTGCTGATAATCTGGCTGTCGGGGCTTACAAAGCGGTGGTGAGCCACAGCTTCCTCAATCGGCACGTTGTCGATGTTGAGACCATTGAGTACCACGGTCTTACCGAAGTTCTTTTGTTCAATGAGTTTCACAGCTTCCACGCCGAAACGCACACCGAGGATGCGGTCGAAGGCACAGGGGGAGCCGCCACGCTGGGTGTGGCCCAGCACGCAGTAGCGGGTTTCGATGCCGGTGCGATCCTGCAGGATATGGGAGAGCTTGTTGCCGATACCGCCCAGACGCTCATCGCCGTTTTCCTTGTTGTGCACGGTGACGAGCTGGCCATTCAGTCGGGAACCTTCTGCCACCACCACGATGATTTCGCGCTGGCCGGTAGCCTTGCGGGCCTTGATGCATTCGATAACCTTGTCGAGGTCGTAGTCAATCTCGGGAATGAGTACCACGTCTGCCGCAGCGGCAATACCGCCGTACAGGGCAATCCAGCCGGACATATCGCCCATCACCTCAATCACCATCATGCGCTGGTGGGCATTGGCCGTCGTGCGGATGCGGTCAATGGATTCCGTCACCACGGTCACGGCGCTGTGGAAACCGAAGGTGTAGTCGGAGTCGGAGCAGAGGTCGTTGTTGATGGTCTTGGGAATGGAAATCACGGGCAGACCTTCCTCGGAGAGGAGCTTGGCCGTGCGGGCAGAGCCGCTGCCGCCGATAACGGCAAGTGCTTCCAGACCAAGGGCGTTGATGGTCTTCTTGGCCTTGGCCATCACCTCGCGGTCCACCTGGCGGCGGCCCACCTTGTTGGTGACTACCTTGAAGTTGCCGGTGCTGGTGGTGCCGAGGATGGTACCGCCGTGGGCGCGGATTTTGTGAGCCTTGCTGGGGGTCAGCGTTTCATAACGGCGGCCTCCTGCGATGGGCAGGAGGCCTTCGAAACCGTCATGGAAACCGATAACTCGCCAACCGCGGCGATAGGCTGCAGATACATAGCCTTCAATCACCGCATTGATGCCGGGGCAGTCGCCACCGGAATTGAGAATACCGATAATCATGTTTCGTTATTAATGTAATTTAAGCCTGTGTAAGCGGTGCGGGGATAGCGCCGAAATAGTGGGCGCAGCACCACAGGGCGCGCGGGTGGTGGAAGAAGGACTTCCACATGGAGCCCTTGAGTCCGTTGGTGGTGGAGCCATCCTGGTTGCAGTAGCCGAACCACTCGCCGTGCTCCTTGTCCTGCAGGTGCTCGAAAGACCAGTCGTGGATGCGCTGGTGCCATTCGGCATATTTCTCATCACCGGTCATCACATAAGCCAGGCAGGTGCCGATGAGTGCCTCATCGTGCGGCCACCAGAATTTCATGTTGTGCCAGTATTCCTGCACCGGCTTGTTGTACACGTCGGTGTAGTAGAGCAGGCCGCCGTACTTCTTGTCCCAGCCGCGTTCCAGCGCCCAGTCAATCATCTTGCAGCCAATCTCGATGAGCTTCTTGTCGCCACCGCGGTAACGGGCTTCCTCCAGCACGAACCAGCCACCTTCGATATCGTGGCCGGGGTTGAGCACGCGTTCGTCAAAGTGGTCGATGACGGAGCCATCGGGGGCCACGTTCTCGAGCACGGCCTTGATGTCCTCGTGCAGGAAGAGACGCTGCAGGTCATCGATGCAGCGGTCAATCCAGCCGGTGTAGTAGCCGTCAGCATCGCCGAGGTAGCGGCGCAGCTCCTGAGCGGTCACAATCATAATCATGCGGCAGCCCAGGTTCTCGCCGGGGCGGTTGCCGGTGCTCTTGGGAGCCATCTTGCCGGGGGTGAAGTTGATATCGGCGTAGATGTCGAACCAGTGGCGGGCGCGTTCTGCGCTCCTGGCCTCGCCGGTGGCGCCGTAATGGGCGGCCCAGGCGATGGCGGCGAAGCATTCGCTGTAGGCGTAGCGGCGCTTGCGGATGGGGGTGCCGTCAGCCGTCATGTGGAAGTACATGCGGCCATCTGCCGCGTCCACGCATTTTTCCTCAAGGAACTTGAGGGCGCTTTCGGCATACTGCAGCCATTCCGGGCGCTTTTCGATGCTGTTGTAGCAGGTAAGGAGCATCCAGGCCATGCGGCCCTGTGCCCATACGTTCTTGTCGGTGTCTACCAGTGTGTCGTCAGCAGCGCAGCAATGGTAGAGACCCCCGTTCACTGTGTCCAGTGAACGGGGAAACCAGAACGGCTCTACCTCATTGAGCAGCTTGTCTTTGTAGAATTCGCCAAGTGCTTTGGTGTCCATGATGAGGCAGATGTTGAAGCTTTACTTGTAGATAGCCCAATCGTAGAAGCCGATGGCCTTGAGCTCGCTCTTGAGAGCGTCGAGGGTGGCCTTGTCCTGCTTGCCCATGGGGAGGCGGGCCGGGCCGAAGTCAACGCCGGTCCATTCGCTCATGAGGTACTTGCAGCAGCCCATGTAGCCCTTGCCGGCGATGATGTTGATCATGGTGACGGAGAGCTGCTGGAGGCGGGGGGCCTCAGCCAGGTCGCCGGCGTCCACGGCCTTCATGATGTCATCATACAGCTTGGGAGCATAGTTGAAGGAGGAACCTACACCGCCCTTGGCACCGGTGGCGTAAGCGCCCAGGAACCATTCGTCCACACCCCAGGGAATGTCGTACTTGCCGCCGTCGTAGTTCAGGGCGTCCATGTACAGAGCCAGGTCGGGGTTGGTGAACTTCACACCCACGAAGTTGGGGATCTTCTTGGCGCAGGCCTCAATCATCTTGCAGGGGTTGAAGCCCACGTGGGTGAGCACGGGGATGTCGTAGAAGTAGAAGGGCAGCTCGGGGGCGCCGGAAGCGGCCACAGCCAGGCTGTCTACGAGCAGGTCGATGCTGCCCGGCTTGAAGTAGCAGGGGGAGTTGCTGGCGGTACCGGTAGCGCCACACTCAGCAGCGTAGGCGGCGAGCTCGCGGCCGTCGTATACGCAGTTGCCACCGGTGTGCACGATGACGTCGATGCCGTACTTCTTGCCGGCTTCGCCCCAGGCAGCCATGTTTTCCTTACGCTCGGTGAGCTGCATGTGGGCGGATTCACCGGTGGAACCGGTGATGAAAACGGACTTGATACCCTGGCTGGCCAGGAACTTGGCCTGAGCGTCCACTGCATTGGGATTGCAGGAGCCGTCGGCATTCATCGGGGTGTGCGTGGCTGCGCAGAGACCATGGATTTTGAATGTGGTTTCCATATTTGTAGTATGTGTTTGGTTTACGAGAAAGGACAGGGTAATAAAAAAATTGCCCTGTGCTAGTTTTATCGCAAAGGGCAATGCATTTCAAGAATAATCTTCACCGCACCGGGAATTATATTCATTTTCCCGGTTTCACGCGGCGGAATCGCAGCTGAAGTTCGTTTTCCGGGCGGTTTCTGGCGCGATTTTTCTGGCGGATGAAGTCCTGGGCTTCGGCGGGCAGCTGGTCGATGATATGGAAGTCAACCACAGCGTTGTCATCGTCCTCGAAGGAGAGGCTTACGAGCCATTTCTGCCCATTCCGGGAAACCTCGATGGAGTAGGGCTCGGAATCCTCCTGCAACCAGGCGTATTGGTAGGTGCCCTTGTGGTTGCTGCCCTGCCAGCGAGCGGTGCTGTCTGTCACCTCCACATAGCCGAGCTTGTTATACTCCTGCCATTCGCCCTGCACCAGTTCGCGCGGGTTCTTGAACCATCCCGGCAGCAGCAGGGCAGCGCAGGTAATCAGCGTAAGGAGAATCAGGAGCAGAAGTAGACGGGTCCGGGGCATATCTGCTTCCATGCTAGCATATTCTGACCGTTTTGCAATCATTCTGTGAAATGCAGCGTCATTTTTCTCATGAAGGAACTGGTATTGCTGCGGCATGGGGAGTCACAATGGAATGCAGATAACCGCTTCACCGGCTGGGAAGACGTGCCCCTGTCTGTGCGCGGGCGGCGGGAGGCACAGTTGGCCGGTCAGCGGCTGATGGAGGGCGGATTCCGCTGCGGAGTGGCCTGTGCCTCGGTGCTCATGCGGGCCATTCACACCCTGAATATCGTCCTTGCGGAGCTGGACTGCTCGTGGGTCCCTGTGTATAAGGACTGGCGGCTCAATGAAAAACATTACGGCGCACTCCAGGGGCGCAACAAGCGCGATGTGGAGCTGGAGGTGGGGGAGGAGCTGGTGCGCCGCTGGCGCCGCGCCTATGAATGTCCTCCGCCACCCCTGTCGCAGGAGGCGGCTGCAGTTCAGTCTGCTGCTCCTCGCAATGCAGGCGTGCCGGCAGGGCAATTGCCGCTCACCGAATCCCTGCAGGATACCCACCGGCGGGTCCGGGCCTGCTGGGAGGAGCTGCTGCGGCCCCACCTGCACGCTGCAGGCTCCCTGCTGGTGGTGGCGCATGGCAACAGCCTGCGGGCCCTGGTGCTGCATCTGCGTGGGCTTTCGCCCGCGGAGGTGGAGTCGCTGGAGATTCCGACCTGCCAGCCCTTGCGCTTTGTTTTCGCTGATGATATGCGGCTGGTGGAGTGGGGGAACGCATTTGCGGGAGAAAGAGTGAGCCCCCTGTCTACACTTGATTGACGCCATATCCCCGGCATGCCATGCTGCGGAGCATGGCAATACGTATGAAAGAGTGGGGCCTGCTGGCCTATCCCCGCCAGTCCGTGCATCTCCCGGTCAATTCGCTGAACGATTGGGGACGCACCGGGCAGGCTGTCGGCCACGGGGTGCAGGATGCGGGGCGTGGCCTGGCAGAACTCACGCCGCACATAGCCCGGGTGGCACAGGCCGGTGAGCTGGCCGATGCAGCCGCCATGCTGCGCGAGATTGGTGAGGAAACGGCTGGTGAGCTGCTGGAGCTTCCGGTGCGCGACTGGGACTACAGCTGGCAGCAGGCCTATGCACCCCGGGTGCAGCAGGTGCTTGCCCGGTTCAGCGGGGACGAGCGCGAACAGGTCCGGCAGCTGAGCGAGTCCTATGGCCGCCGGTTTTCGCTGGATGCCCGCCGGCAGCTGGAACTGCGGCGTATTCGGCAATCCCGGCAGCGCTGGAAGGACCAGGTGGAATCTGCCGTGCTGCAGGGGGACGAGGAGGCTGCCTGCCGCTGGGTGGAGCAGGGACTGCATGTCTTTGTGCCGGAATCCGACATGCCGCAGGAGCTGGAGACGGTGAGGAACCGCAGCCTTCAGGCGCGCTGGCTGCAGCACCTGCAGCAGGAGCCGTATGCCGCGCTCGCCGCCTGGCACGCTGCCGACGCCCGTAAACCGGCGGATGCCGGGACTCTGCGCGCCCTCGAGGCGCAGATGGAAACCACCCGGCAGGAATTGCACCGCAGCGTGGCCGCGCATCTGGCGGCATCGGTGGAGCAGGGCACAGAGCCTGATATGCCTATGCTGGAGCGAGCCGTGGAAGCCGGTGTGCTGGCGCCTGAGCAGCTGGCTACCCGGACTCAGGAGCCCGCTTCCCTGAGCGTGGCCGATTCCTGCAACTGGCTGCGCCGCATAGATGAGCGCGACCCCGGCACCGATGAGCACCTGGTGGTGGAGATTGCGCTGGCGCCGATTCCGCAGGAACAGCGGCGCCTTCTTCTGCAGCGTCTGCAGAATACCGCGGGGCTGCCGCCGCAGCAGCGCTGTGCCATGAGCCGCACGCTGTGGAACCGGTATCGGGACGGCGCCTTCGGTTGTCCGGGCGATGCGGAGTCCCTGCTGAGCCTGGGGCGCCTGCAGGAGGAAGCCCTCATGCGCATGGTATCCGGCACGGCGCAGGAGGCAGATAAGTGGCTGGAGACGCTGGGAAATCATGCCGATGCCTGGCTCTGCTTTGATGAACAATAAGATACCTGTTATGGAAACTCAACCCAATATCATAGGAAAGGAACCGCTTCCGCTGGAATCCCTGCCGCCGCTGCCGGTTCGGAATACCGCCCGCGAGGTGGAGAAAGGACAGTACTGGAATACATTGCTGAGCGGAAGCCTGGAGCAGGTGCCGCTGGAACTGCGCCGGAAGGTCGGTGCGGATAATGAGCAGGAACCTGCCGAGGTGCGGGATTACCGCTTGGCATCCTGTATCAACCGCTCCTGGGTGGTGGATCACCGGAATATGCCCCGCGAGCAGGTGCGCGCGAACTGGCCGGAGCTGCGCCGCCACCTGGCTGCGGAGCATGGTGTGCAGGATGACGAGCAGGAGCTGTATGCGGCCTTGTCCCTGCAGCAGAAGGATTCGCCTGCCCGCGAGCAGGTGCGCCGCGTGTATGCAGAGACCTATACTGCTTCGCTCAGGGGAGAGGATACCACCCCGCCGGAATCAGAGGCCGAACGCTTCATCCATGACGCCGCGCGGGAATCTGCAGCCCGGGTGCGCAGGGAATATCTGCCGCTGGCCGAGGCCTTGTCGCAGGGCTGGGCGTACCTGAAGGCCGAGGAGAGCAGCGCCTTCCCCCTGCCGGATATGCTGGCTGGGGCACCCGGGCTCATCCGGGCGGTGGATGCATTGGCCGATATGGCACCGGCGGAGCGCGCCAAGGTGTATGGAATTGCCCGCTCCCTGGAAGCGAGCCGCCAGCTGGAGGAGCCGTCGCCATCTCTGGGAAAGGCCATGCTGCATAGTGTGCGGCGCGGCTCTGCGGATATACGGCATGCCCTGGTTCAGGGCGTGGGGCACGCTGCTGCCGCGCTGACCCATGCGGCCGGTGAGACCCTGGAGAGCGATACTCTGCGGCAGGGGGCCGCTGCTCTGGACAAGCGCCTGCAGGCACTTCATGAATTGCGCCGGGTGGCACAGGGTGAGGTGTTTCCCATCGAATTGGGCGAGGACAGCGCATTGTGGGAGGAACTGGCGGTGGCCTCTGCTGGTGCGGTGCCCGGGGCGGCCTTGTCCTTCATGGGCGGTGCCGGTTTCGGCCTGCTTGCGCTTTCCGGTGCCGGCGAGGCGGTGGCCGAAGCCCGCCGCCGCAACCCCGAGGGGCGGCAGGAGCTGCAGACGGCTGCCGGCATCGTGGGCGGTGCCCTGCAGGCAGGTATCTATATGGGGATGAGCCGCATCGGTGCGCAGATGCTCAGCCGCTGCATCAGCAATTTCTCCAGGGCAGCGCAGTCCGGAATCAAGGGGTATTCGATGGCTGCCCTCAGGTCCCTGGGCGTCCTCACGGCCGAGAATGCCAAACTCTTACTGGCCGGGAAGTCCGCGCAGGCTGCGGAGCTGGGGATGCAGGAACTGGCTGCCCGTGTGGACCGGGTGGCCTCCCATATTGACTGGGAAGCCTTTGGCCACAACATATTGGATATCGAGACCAATATGCGCGAAGCTGCCATGAATCTGCCGTACATCCTGATAGCTGCCGGTCGGGCAGCCCTGCATCATTTCCGCTCGCCGGATGCCATCCTGGAGAATCGCCGCCTGCTGGAGAACTGGGGAGTGGATGAACCTACCCGTCAGCGCATCATCGAGGCGCCGGATATGAACACCCGCACCACCATGCTGCGCGAGGCGTTGAGCGGCAACCGCCGCTGGGGTGGTGCCGGTTCGCTCCGGCAGTGCCTGCGGGCCCTGAGCCTGCTGAATAATGAGCTGGGCGCGCCGTTCAGGGATGAACGGGCCGTGCGCGGGTTCCTTCGCCTGCCTGCGGGCGCAGAACCAGGCCGCGGGCAGGAGCTGGTGCCGCGTGATATGTCGAAACCGAAAATCGTGAAGCAGGTCGCCGACCAGTTGAACGAGGGGCACAGGGCCTCTCTGCTCAGCCGCAAGGGCAGCCTGGAGTATCTGCAGTACCTGGACGAGATTTACCAGCGCGGCCAGGGGGAACTGCTGCGGAATCCGGAGAAGAAGCTGGAGCGCATCTCGCATTATCTGTCAACCCACGTCAGGCCGGAATCCGTGGTTCCAGAGGCATTGCGGCTGGGGGCGCATTACAATCCCTACCTGGCCCGGGAGGTGAACTCGCTTATTGATGGATATCTCAATGAGTTCATCAACCTTTCATACCAGTATCTTTCCAATACGGAATCCCTCGGGGGCCTGATGAATTCCTATAGAACCCTGGACCAGGCCCGCAAATCCCTTGAACTCAAACGCCGGGTCTTCGTCAGCCGGTTGTGCGAGGCCGTGGCGAATGCCATGCATCCGGATGCCCGCGAATCTTCCCTGCGTACGTTCGGTTCGTGGTTATCCGGGCGGTATGATACCCGGCGCCGCTCCTCATCCCATGCGCCGCTCTGGCTGCGCCGTGTGGAGCGCTCGGAGCTGTTGGAAATGTACGACCGGGCCCCGGTGCAGGCAGCCGTCTTCAACAAGAAGAAGCCGGGGGAATTGCGTGATGCCTGCCGCATCATGCTGGGGGCCCGTGCCTGTGCGGAGGCTCTGCTGGAGCTTCTGCCGCATTCTGGTGAGTTTCAGGGGGCTCTGAGCAGGGGGTGCAGCCCGGAACAGGCCGGTGCACAGGTGCTCCGGCAGAAGCTGCTGGAACACCTGGACCCGGATACCTGGATGCCGGAGCCACTACCCGCCGCCGATGCACAGACGCTTCAGTCCGCCTCTGCGCAGAATCAGGCGCTGTGCCGCCGCTACCAGCAGCTGAGTGGGTATGATATGGAGAGCAGCCCGGATGGTTCCGGCAGGACGCTCTGGCGATATCGGCATCCGGATGGTGAGTATTCCCCCTGGTTCCCTTCCTATGGCGCGGCGGTGAACTCCCTGGTCGGCAATGCGCAGATCGGATTCCTGCAGATAGGGCGGGGGATTCTTTCGCCGGATATCGAGCAGGCATACAGGCAGCTGCTCAATGGCCGCCGGATTTTCGGAGTGGGGAGCCTGCAGTTGCAACCCGCTGAGCCGCTTTCGGCATTCGAGCACAAGGGGAGCGAGGCGGTGGAGGCACTGCGTTCCCTGTGGCTGGGGGATTCCACGTTCTATTCCATGGGCCTGGAGTACGAGGCCAATAGGGCGAAATGGAATCGGGCACCGGGCCGTCTCCGCATGCCCCTGGTCAAGGATGCCGGAGCGGGCAGGGACATGTTCCTGGCGTATCCGCGCCGCGAGGAAACGCCGCAGTCCCTGGCCGAACGCCGCTTCTTCGTGTACTGGAACCGTCTGCTCTCCTCCGGCTGGGTAAGCCCTGAGGCCGTGGGCGAGGCCCTGGTGCAGGCCGGTGAGCTGGACAGGAAGCGGCTGGAGTTCATCCTGAAGAAGGGACGGGATAAACCGCTCTACCTCTGGAACAACCGCGACAGAGCGGAACGCCGCAACCTGCTCCGGAAGTACCCGGACCGCATCGTGCCGGGTGATACCGCTGCCATGAATGCCGACCTGGCGCGGCGCATGGCGGATTACAATGTGCTGTACATGCTGGCCGACATGCCGGATGCGAAGCTGCCGGAATCGGTGCGCGAGTGGTTCTATACCTCTGCATTGGGGGATGCTGCGGATGCCGGCAGACTGGCCCGCGTGATGGATATCCGCGACAGGATGAAGTCGGGGCAGGGGGTGCTGCTGGCGGATAGGCTGCGCCATGCCTACCAGCCGGATGCCTCCCACCGCTATGAGCAGGGCTGGTGCTATGCCGTGGGCGGAGCCTCTGCCTTCCGCTCATCAGGACAGTCGTTCTGGAACCTGCTGGAGGACCCGGCCCGGGGCTGGAAACTGCTGACTCCGGAGGAGCGCGACGCTCTGGCAGAGGAACTGCGCGATTACTGCGGCGGCCAGCCGCCGGAGCAGCGCCTGCAGGAGCTCAGTGAGGTGCTGCGCGAGTATCCCGGTCTGCGTGCCTATGCATCAGACATGCGGAATGGCGGGCGACTTCAGCGCATGGAACTGAGCCCCCTGGAGGATTCTTCCAGACCCCGTCATCTGGCAGAGAAGTACGCCAGGCCCGTTGTGCAGCGCGGATTCACCCTGGAGGACGTGGAGACGCTGCCTGCGGAGTGGAGCGCAGATGCCCGCGTGCTTCCGGCTCTGCAGCTGCTCACCGAGCTGCGCCGGCAGGTGACGGCCTCGCCCTATGCGGATGACCGTGGCATCTGGTGGCAGCAGGAGCGCTATGGCGGACCGGATGGCCGGAAACCCAATGGCCTGGATGAGCGCTGGCGGCCTGCGCCTGCGCTGCGGCCACTGGTGAGGTTCTACCGCCGGGTGGAGGAGCTGGGTCGCACCTACGGGGCCCACGGTCAGCTGAATGTCTGCGGAGTGGCGCTGGGCGGTATTGCCGCCGGTGAGCTGGACCTGACCCCGCTGAAAAATGTGACGGTCTATACCACACCGCGCCAGCCGGAGCACATGGTGCGCCTGATGCCCGGTGAACCCAATGCCTCAAATCCCTGCCAGCGCAAGCCATACGTAGTACATACGGCAGATGGCGTGCCGCTTCTGCCGAAGCGTCTGGCGCGCCTTGAAGCGGAGCGGATGGATGCCCTGATGCCGCTGAATACATTCCGGAGCGATATGGAGCGCATGTACGACTACCATACAAACCAGCGCTGGCGCCGGGAGCAGATAGCGGCGCACCTGGAGGACCTGCTGATGCGCCGTGCTGTCACCCCGGAGACCTGGGCTCTGACCGATTCCGGCGATATCAACAACCTGGAGCTCTTCATGCAGGTGTTCCAGGATGGCCGCTTCTCCGAGTACATGGAGAAGAAGGACCCCACGCAGCTGAACCGTGGTGAGGCGCTGGCGGCAGAGCTGGCGCGCCTGCTGCTCCTGGCGGAGTACGGCACGAATCGCGAGCCCTCTGTGGAAAAACTGGTGCAGTTCTGCCACAAGCTCCGTGAATCCCGCGAGGATAAGGAACTGCTGCAGACGGCGCTGCACCGCATTGTCTCGCCGGAGCCGAACCGATACTGGAAGGTGGAATTACCCCGCCCTGAGGAAGACCGTGAACTTGACCTGAGCCCCGAAGATGCTGAATACTATTGACCCTGCCTGCCGCAGCCGCCTGGCCGACCCGCTCTGGCGTCTGAATAATCTCTACTGGATAGAGAACAAGAAAGGCCGCATGCAGCGCTTCTCGCCGAATGCCGCGCAGCTGCGTCTGCACCGCAATCTGTGGAATCGGAACGTGGTGCTCAAGGCGCGCCAGCTGGGCATTTCCACCTATGTGGCCATGCTCATGCTGGACAACTGCCTGTTCACGCCGAACTTTCATGCGGGCATCATCGATAAGACCCTGCCGGATGCCGAACAGAAGCTGGAGAAAATCCGCTTTGCCTGGGAGCATCTGGATTATCTGCCGCCGCATGCGGATGAGCGCGACCAGTCACTGGCTTGCCTGGGCTTCCTCATCAAGCAGCAGACCGGCGCGCTCAAAAAAGGTACCCTGCATCCGGCGGCAGATGCCCGTGGTCGCCTCGCCTTCACCAATGGAAGCGATGTGCGCCTGGGCACCACCCTGCGCGGTGGTACCCTGCAGCTGCTGCATGTCAGCGAGCTGGCGCATGTATCGGTGCATGCGCCCTGGCGTGCCCGGGAAATCCGCACCGGCGCCATCAATACCGTGCCGGTGGAAGGCACCATCATCCTGGAAAGTACGCACGAGGGCGGCCGCTACGGCGTGAACTATGAGCTTACTTCCCAGGCCATGGAGAATTGCGCCAAGGCAGAGCTCTCCCCGCTGGATTTCCGCTTCTTCTTCATGAGCTGGTTCGATAATCCGGATTACGTGCTGCCCGGCCACTCCGGGTGGTCGGATGCCCAGGCTGCCTACTTCGAGAAGCTGGAGCAGGAATGCGGGGTGCACCTCAGCCATGCCCAGAAACTCTGGTATACCCGCATGGAGCGCACCATGGGCGCCGCCATGCGCCAGGAGTATCCCTCCACCCCGGATGAAGCCTTTGCCACCGGTAATGACGGCGCCATCTACGGCGCCCAGATTGCCCGCCTGCGCGAGGGCGGCCGCATCGGTGCAAGCTTCGAATATCATCCCCAGGAGCCGCTCTATACCGCGTGGGATCTGGGCCTGAGCGACCACACCGCCATCTGGCTGGTGCAGAATTACGGGGGCAATGTCTACTGGCTGAACCACTATGCGGCCAACCAGCTGCCTCTGGAGCATTTTGCCGGGAAAATCCGGGAGTGGGAAATGTGCTATGGCCCCATCGCCGCCCACTTCCTGCCGCACGATGCCGCCCACCGCGACCCGCACGGCCATTCCTACGTGGAAAGCCTGGCGAAGGAGGGTATCAGCGCGGTGCGTGTGGTGCCGCGCACCCCGGATATCTGGCGCGGTATCAACTCCCTGCGCGGTATCCTGACCCACAGCTGGTTCCACCGCGATACCCTGCAGCAGCGCGTGAATCCCCGCGGCGAGAAGGAGCCCTCCGGTCTGCGCTGCCTGGAAATGTACCGCACCGCCCCCGCCGGGGCAGGCGGCTCGTATCGTGAGTCCCCGGTGCACGATGCCAGCTCGCACTCGGCAGATGCCGCCCGCATGTTTGCGGAGGCCTTGTCGCACGGCATGGTGTACCCTGTGCAGCTGCGCCTGGCCGCCCGCCGGGCGCGTATGTGAGAATTTCCCTATGAACACGAATAAGGAACAACACAGCTGGCTGACCGGTCTCCTGACCGGTTGGGGTGTGAAGGAGAGCTGGGCTAAGCTCATCGCCGGTGCCGTTGTCGGCGCTCTGGCCGCTGCCGGCCTCCTCTGATGCGAAAAAACAAAATCCCCCCGGTACCGGTCTCCCCGGTGCCGGGGAAGGGGGGGCTGTTGGATTTTTGATTTTTGATTTTTGATTTTGGGTGTGTTTAGTTCGTGTGCGGCTTTCGCCGCACCTGTAGACAAAATCACCTGAGAAATCTCAGGTGATTTTCTGGTAACCGAGCTGATGGAAAAACCGCTGCCTGGATTCCAGGCAGCGGTTTTAATGTTAGGTAAACCTTGTGGCAAGCTTTACTTGCGGCGGCCTTGGCACGCCAAAGTCGCGTCAGCGACGGCGGCGGCGGGCAGCCAGACCGGCCAGAGCCAGCAGGCTCAGCGTAGCCGTGGCGGGCTCGGGAACCACAGGGGATTCTGCAACCGTCACAAGGCCGTAGGAGATGCTGTGAACGGTTTCGTTGATGCGATAGCTGCTGCCAGTGTCGCCACCGAGAGCGATTTCGGTGATGTTGCCGCTTACGTTATCGGCAAGGGTACCGAAAGCTACGTTACGGCCATCAACAGCAAGAGTGATGGCTGTACCAATCTTGGTGAGGGTAACGGTATATGTTTCGCCGCCTGTTACGGCGAACGTTGTGTCAAGCTGGTCGTCATGCTTCGTAAGGTTACCATCGATGGAAACATAATTGCCGGCATTGGTGTAGGGCCCAAAGCGCAGGGCTGTGCCATTGCCCGCAACCTGAGCAAATACCGGCCAGCCGTTGCTGGCACTGATGGGATTACCAAGGGTAAGAGTGATGCTGAACTGGAAATCATCTGTCCAGCTGCCGTATACGCCGCCGGCCATATGGATACGCTGGCTGCCGCTGGACAGGGCACCGCCTTCAACGGCGCACTTGCCTGCATCCCAGAAAGTACCGGCTGAGGTCAGAGAGCCGTTCAGCTGATAGCCGTTACTTCCATATTCGGTACCGAAATCGGCGGACCATACGTTGGTCACCGTGTAATCTGCAGCGCTGGCCATACCGGCCAGGGCAAGAAGAGTAATGAATGTCTTCTTCATTGTTGAGTAAGTATTGTTTGAGTTGAAATGTGTGCAGGCCTCCCGCATCTCACGCGCGACGAAATGTAGAAGGGCTACGCGCAGTAGTGTACAGCATTAAAAAGGATGACGCAAGTAAAATTCCGTGAAAATAATCTTTTTTTTACAGTTCGTCCCGCGCCTTCGACATGATTAAACCATAGCAACATAGAGGAATTTGATAGAGCTCCCCCCAAAATCCTCGCAGAATGGGGATTTGTCGAACGCAGAATGCAGAATTCGGCGATCTGCGTTCCCACAAATTTCCATTTGCTCATTATTTCCGCCATAGGACAGGGCATTCCTTTCTATGCAGGGAGCCTTGTATTTTTCACAGAGTCGACCCTAAAAGCATTCAATCGCTGCAACATTCTGAGAACGATATAATTGCGTATACTTATCCAATCAATGAAGGAGCTCATCCTTTTTAATGCTGTACACTACTGCGCGTAGCCCTTCTACATTTCGACGCGCGTGAGATGCGGGAGGTCTGCACACATTTCAACTCAAACAATACTTACTCAACAATGAAGAAGACATTCATTACTCTTCTGGCTCTGGCCGGTATGGCCAGCGCAGATACTATTGATCTGCTTACCGACGGGACCTGGACCACAGGGTCTCGCTACGGTCGCCCGACCTGGGTTCAGAACGAAGGCGCTCTGACACTGACTAACAGTAACTGGTCTCAGGCATATGCTGTCTATGATTTTGCGGATAACGTGACCGGGAGCTGGTCATTTTCCGCGACCGTTGACCGCTTCGATGGTAGCGCTGGTTTCACCCTTACTCTTATCGGCAACAATCAGGCCATCACCATTGGTACGACGGTATACGAAAGCGGTACCGGCTTCTACGGCACGACGACTAATACTGCAGCCAATGGCTATTCCTTCCAGGATGCCCTGGGTGATATCAACGGCACCAAGGTGGATTCGCCTATTCAACTCGTCGAGGGGCCCTTCAATGTCAATCAGAACGCGGTAATCACTGGCTATACCACGCTTGACGATGATTCCAATGTTATCCTTACGCTCTCCCTTGGAGGTTCTGCTGTAGCAACCGCCGGTGTAGCCACCATTAATCTGGGTAAGGATTTCGAACTCGATAAGATTTCTGTCTGGGGTGATGGCGGTAATAATAGGAAAAACTGGGCTGTAACCAGCTTGACCGTTACAACAAAGAGCGATGTGGTTCCCGAGCCCGCCACGGCTACGCTGAGCCTGCTGGCCCTTGCCGGTCTGGCTGCCCGTCGTCGCCGTCGCTAAATCGACTCTGGCGTGGCAAGCGCCGCAAGTAAAACTTGCAGTTTGAAATTTACAAAACCGCTGCCTGGATTTCAGGCAGCGGTTTTTCTGTCGGCCTGTGCTGTAGGATGAGCCCCTTGGTGGAGCAGGGAATAAAGATTCATGGGGAGACTGGCAGGCAGAATCTGCGGAACAGCATGCATTTCCAAAGGCTGTTGCGTCGCCCGGAGGGTAAAGCAGGATGCAGAGTTCAAAGCCCGCTAGGCGGGCTTTAAATAGTTGTTGAAGTTCAGAGGAGTATTCGCAACACAGGCGGGCAGAGCCCGCGGAATTCAACACACCCAAAACCAAACATTCGACATCTGTTCAATTTGCGGCGCCGGCGATGAGCTGCAGCACCCTGGCGGTGACGCGCTGGCGGAGCTGGCGGCGGTTCATGCCGGGCAGGAAGATGGTTTCAGTATGAACCGGGCGGGCGGCGCCGCGGCGGGCCAGGGCAAGGCAGACGGTGCCCACGGGGGGCTCGCCCTCTGCGGCGGTGGGGCCGGCGTTGCCGGAGACGGCCACGGCGATATCCGCGCCGCTCTGGCGCATGGCAGCGGTGGCCATGGCGGCCACCACGGGCTCGCTCACCACGGTGTGCTCCTCGATGAGCTCGGTGGGTACATTGAGCAGGCGTTCCTTGGCTTCGTTGCAGTAGGTGACCCAGCCGTAACGGAACACCTGGGAAGCACCCGGTACCTCGGTGATGGCGGTGGCAATCATGCCGCCCGTGCAGCTCTCTGCTGTGGTCACGGTGAGCCCGGCGCCACGCAGGTTTTCTACCGCAATAAAGGCCAGTAAATCAATTTCTGAGTTCATGGCAATCAGGCTTCGTCGGGGACCTGGACGGCTACAGTGGCGAAGGCGGCCATGCCTTCGCGGCGGCCGAGGGCGCCCAGTTTTTCATTGGTGGTGGCCTTCACGCCCACGCGGCGGGGAGCCACGCCCAGAATGGGGGCCAGCGTCTCCTTCATCTGCTGCACAAAGGGCATGATTTTCGGCGCTTCGGCAATGAGGGCGCAGTCTACGTTCACCACGCGGCCACCCTGGGCCTGCAGCAGCTCGACAGCCTTCTCCACGATGCGGAGGGAGCAGATGTTCCTGCAGCTGTCATCGCCCGGGGGGAACCAGTAGCCGATGTCCGGCTCGCCGATGGCACCCAGAATGGCATCTGCCAGTGCGTGGCAGAGCACAT
The DNA here is from genome assembly GCA_045631705.1 of Akkermansia sp. Classification (GTDB taxonomy): domain Bacteria; phylum Verrucomicrobiota; class Verrucomicrobiia; order Verrucomicrobiales; family Akkermansiaceae; genus Akkermansia. The sequence continues at coordinate 65,825 of JAZQVE010000056.1, forward strand.
CGGCATCGCTGTGGCCGGCCAGCCCTTTGGTGGGGTGCACCTGCACACCGCCCAGCCAGAGCGGACGCTCTGTCTCGGAGAAGCGGTGAATATCGTATCCAAGTCCTACAAGTGTGATCATGAGTGAATAGTGAATAGTGAATAGTGAATAGTGAATAGTGAATAGTGAATAATGAATAGTGAATAATGAATAGTGAATAATGAATAGTTAGTGGGAGTGAAGGATTTCGACGAGGTCGGGGGAATTTTGCCAGCGGGCTTCGGCTTCGGGCTTTCCGTCATTGTTGATGCCTCGGGCGGGCAGGCCGCAATCCAGCACGGCGCGGAGGAATTCGGCATCGCGGGTGCGCACGGCAATAAGAACGGAGTCCAGAATATCGGGGTTCCGGTAGAATGAGGCGCACTCATTGGCGATATCTGGCCAAGTGGTGCGGGCTCCCTGTTGCAGCAGGGAAACAACAATGGGTTTGAGCTGCTCTGCGGTGTCGCTGTATCGTTCATCATTCAGGATGCCGAGAATCTCTGCCAGTAATCTGGAGACTTCCAGGCGGCTGTCCTGTTTCGATTGGGCGGAGAAATCATACACGCCGCTTTGAATGTGCGCAGCCAGGCAACTGAAATCTCTTTTTGCATGGTGTACCATGAAGATGAATTCATACTCAGGCTCAATTTTCGGCGCACCGTGCTTCTGGACAAGTTCCTGCATGCGAGGCACCATGCTCTTAGCATGCTCCAGGGTGTCCGGGTGGTCATTGTCGCGGGCTTTGGCGTACAGCGCTGCCGACCTGCCCCAGTATCTCAGTTCCTTTTTCGGGGAGTTTTCGTCATGGGCCATCCGTTCATAGCCCATGGCCATGTCGTAGTCCTCCTGGAATTTAACTCTGTCGTGCTGGTCCAGAAATGAGCAGTCGAATGCGCGGGTGATGGCCAGCACTATCGATGCAGCAAGGATGATTCCCATGCCCCACATGAGTCCCTTCACGAGCTTCATCATCCTGGTTTCCATGGCGTTATTCATTATCCGTGGATTCAATCAGCAGCTTCCGCATCTCCTCCATATCAGGAAGCGAGTTGCGGAGTTTTGTATCCATGTCTGCCGCAGTTTTGTAGGTAGCGACACCCATGGGGCTGTTATAGTCACGTATCACATATTCCACAAATGCTTTGTTGGCACTTTTGCAAAGCAATATGCCAATGGTGGGGTTTTCGTGGGGCTTGCGTACCTTGTCATCCAGCACTCGCATGTAGGTTTGCAACTGCCCGATGTATCCAGGTTTGAAGGCGCCTTTTTTCAGCTCGACCACAACCATGCAGTTCAATTCGCGGTTGAAGAAAAGCAAATCCGGGAAAAGTTCCTCCCCGTATACCTCCAGATGGTACTGGTTGCCAATGAAGGCAAAATCCCGACCGAAGGTCATGATGAACTTCTTGATGTTACGGACAATAGCCTGTTCTACAACTCTTTCGTCCACATCGTCGGCCTTGTCCACATCTATTTCCTCCACGTTGATGAAGTCCAGCAGGTATTCGTCCTTGAACATGCCCACCGCCTTTCTCGCCTGGCTTGTGGAAAGTGTCTGCAGAAAATTATTGGCTGCGTCACCCTGGGTCTGATACAGATTGGCTTTTAATCTGTCCCTAAGCTCATATTTATCCCATTTGTGCCGGAATGTCTCCCGGATGTAGAAGATGACTTCGTCTACGTTGCGGGTTTTGTGCAGAATCTCCATATGATGAGAGAAACTGATGCCCAGAAATTCCTCGCGGTCTATTTTGCTCGCCGCTGGCGACCAATTTTGAGGAGTAAGGTTATCTATGCTGATAAAAGTATGAGTTGTCAATTTGCTCGCCATTGGCGAGCAAATTAGAAACGGCAACCAGAATTCGGCAAAGGTTCGCATGTTGCGAATGTTCTGCCCAGAGAACCCGCGTAACCCCGGGAGTTCCTTGCGCAGGTGTTCGCTGATGCGGTTGATTGCTCCGGTTCCCCACGCTTCTTTTCGGGAATAGGTGGAAATATAGCAACCGATGCCGAAATACAGCGACAGCTGCTCTCCGGTAATCAGTTTAGTAGCCCGGTATTGGCTTTGCAGGATTGCCGCCTTAATCGTATCGGCCGCTGCTCGGTATTGCTGGATATCATTCATTTTTAGCAAGACGGTTAATGCGCTTCCAGCCAGTTGGGGGCGGTGTTGGCTTCTACTTCCAGCGGCACGCCGTGCGGCAGGGGCAGGGCGCTGCGCATGGCTTCGGTTATGCGGGGAATGAGGTCGTGCTCGTCCTGGTGCAGGTCGATGAGGAGTTCGTCATGAATCTGCATGATGAGGCGGCTGCGCTTGCCTTGCAGCAGCTCGGCCACACGCACCATGGCGATTTTAATCATATCTGCCGCTGTGCCCTGGATGGGGGTGTTGATGGCGGTGCGTTCAGCGGCGGCGCGCAGGTTGAAGTTGGCGCTGTTCAGGTCGGGCAGCTTGCGGCGGCGGCCACAGAGGGTTTCGGCATAGCCGCGCTCGCGGGCTTCGGTCACCAGCTTGTCCATGCATTCCTTCACCCCGGGGAACTGGGTGAAATAGCTCTCGATGAGGGCGGCGGCCTCGCCGCGCGGGCAATCCAGACGCTGAGACAGACCGAATGCCGAGATACCGTAGATGATACCGAAGTTCACCGTCTTGGCCTTGCGGCGCATGTCGGCGGTCACTTCCTCATGCGGCACACCGTAGATGCGGGCGGCGGTCTCGGCGTGGATATCGCGGCCGGAGGTGAAAGCGGCAATCATACCCGGGTCGCCGGAGAGGGCGGCCATGAGTCGGAGCTCGACCTGCGAGTAGTCGGCAGAGAGGATGCTGTGCTGCGCATCGCGGGCCACGAAGGCGCGGCGGATGAGCTTGCCGGCCTCCGACCGCACGGGGATATTCTGCAGGTTCGGGTTCTGGGAAGCCAGACGCCCCGTGGCTGTCACCATCTGCAGCAGGGTGGAGTGAATGCGGCCATCCTTCGGGGAAATGTAGCGGGGCAGGGCATCCAGGTAGGTGCCTTTCAGCTTGCTCATCTCGCGGTATTCCAGAATATCTGCCACGAGCGGGGAAACGGGCACCAGCTTGCGGAGCGTCTCCTCATCGGTCACGTACTGTCCGGTTTTGGTCTTCTTCGGTTTGGCGAGCAGTTTCATCTCATCGAAGAGCAATTCGCCGAGCTGCTTGGGGGAGTTCAGGTTGATGGGGCGGCCCACCTGCTCA
>JAZQVE010000057.1:0-42430 GCA_045631705.1 Akkermansia sp.
AGTCAATGGCAACCGATTGGAAGAAGGAGCTGGAGACCTTGTTCCCCAAGACTTCGAAATAGTCTCTGCTGCATACTCCTTTTTTGGGGGGGGCGGGGGCGGGGGAATGGCCTGCGCTGCCTGCTGCTGCGGGAGGGTGACGGGCAGGCAGATGAGTGATACCAGCCCGGCGGCGGGGACAATGACGAGGTTGCTCCCCAGGGTGACGGCCGCATCCACCGGCAGTGCCACCGCTGCGGCGGGCAGGGCATAGACCCCGCGCCAGGTCATGCGACGGGATGCCTGGTCATCATCGAATGCGGTGGAGTTGTCGCCTGCAGCGCCGATGCAACCATACAGGGCTGTGTGCTGCGTGGCCCTGGCCGGGGCTTCGGCTTGCCAGGTGCTGCCTTCCTTGAACTCGATTTCGCCGGAGCGATAAAGCACGGGGTGGTCATCTTCGCCCTCATAGAGCGTGACAGGGGTTACCTCCACCTCCCGGTATACTGTTTCGCCCCGGCTGCCGGGGATAATGCTCAGCTTCCATTTCGAAGGACTGACAATGGCTTCGCTGAAACTGATCCACGAACCCGGGCGCACATAGCGCAGCTGCACGCGCTGCCCCTGCACATAGCATTTTCCTCCGCTGCGGAGGTAGGTACGGGGCTGCGGTACCTCGACTCCATCGCAGACCATGGCATGTTCAGACAAGCGTGCATGATTCACCATGCACGAACTCAGAAGAACACTGCAAGGCAGTAATAGCGAGAGAAATGGATTCATGAATGCTATTTTACGTCAATTTTTCTGTTATCAAACTGGTTTTGTCGGAAATGCTTTGATTTTTGATGCCTGTATCTGTTATACTGCGTGTATGAGATATTTCACGAAGGCGATAGGGGCTGTTTTATGTCTGCCGATGGTGTTGAATAGTTGCTATTTCAACTCCACGGGGCGTCTTCTTGACAAGGCTCAGTATGAAGCGCGTGCCAATACGGCGGACCTGAATGTTGCGCCCAACCCTGTGGTGTACCAGAATGGTTCGAACTACTACATTGAGCTGCCCCGATACCGATATGGTAATCCTGTGAAACTGCAGTATTCTGTCTTTGACCAGGAGCTCCCTGCGGAGGCCTCGCTCGAACCCCGCGGCACGGGGGTGTACCGTATATCGAAGGATTTTGCTCTGTATCTCACAGGGCAGGGGAAGAAACCTGCTGAGGTCATCAGCCTGCAGGAGGTTGACAATGCCGAGGATGTGAAGATGCTGAGCCGGCAGATTCCTGTGGTGCAGAAGGCAGATGAACACATGGTGGCTTATTCCTACGAATCGCCGAACTCAGGGTGGCTGTATGCAGCTGCTCCCTTTAACTGGCTGCTGGTGGATTTGCCTGTCTCGGTGGCGGAGAATGCGGTTATTGTCGCCGGTGTTGCCGGTGTTATCTGGCTGATTGCCGAGGTTGATGATTGCGATGATTGTTATCACCACCACCATCATCATAAGCATCACAAGCACGACAAACATAAGAAACACCACAAACACCGCCACTGAGGAGAAACTGAGTCGGCGGATGGTAGCGGATACAGGATTTGCTGCACTGGTGTGTTCCTGATGATGGGGGGCTATTGAGATATGGAATGGCTTGAGAACAACGCCTACTCCAGGCAGCAGGACCGCAGCGGGATACGAATCCGCTGCGGCGTGTATGCCTTCTTTGCCCTGGTGCTGGGCTGGCTTGCCATGCACCAGCTGCGCGAAAATTACTACATCCTGCAGGCCGATTCGGGAATTCAGGTGGAAGGGTACGTGGAGAAATACCGGCGGAGCTACAGGAAGAGCCGTCTTGAGGTGGCGATGGAGTACCAGGGCGAGATGCACACAATTGTCCGGCGGGGGCAGCGATTCACCAACCAGATGTTTGATGATGCCATCGCAACCCGGCGGGTGACGGTGTATGTGAATCCGGAGAATCCGGAGAAATCGGTGATGAGTCTCGGCGTGGACCCCGCCTCCTGGGTGGTGCCGGCGATTCTGGCTGCTGCGAGTGCGGGGTTCCTGTTCATGGCGCTGCGCGAGCTGTGGCAGTATCGTAGAGAGGGGGCAGGGAATGTGGAGGGCTGAGAAAGCGCGCTATGCGCTGGCGGTTAAAAGGGCGGAGCTGAACACCGCTGCTCTGCTCACACTGGCTGTGTTCTGTTTCCTGCCGCTTATGGGTGAGCAGGATTGCCATGGAACCCACTCTTGGGAAAGTATCGACCTGGCGCTGCTCGGAGTGCCCGTGTGGTGCATGGCCTTCCTGTACCGTGGCTGGTGTTTTGAGAGTCATCGCCGGGATATGGTGGTGTATGGCGCGCTGCTGGTGTATGAACTGGTGCTGGTGTGTTGCCATGCGCCCTTGCTCTGGGGGCAGCGCTGCGCGTGGTTCTGGCACCACATCGTTTTTTCGGCTCAGAGGCAGACGGAGGGAGCTGTGTGGGGGTGGTTGCCCGGGCATGCCTGTCTGCTGGTGCTGGTTGCGTATCTGTTCCTCCTTTCCCGGAGTCTGAACAGGTGGCGGACCTGGTGAACCTGCATCGCGCAGCGGAGGCTTTGCAAATCATGTGATTTTTTTGCTGACTGGCGCATTTTTAGCTCGCTTTTTACGCCTAAAAGTGGCACAGTTAACAGGAACAAACCTATTCTGGAATCATGAGCGAACAGCCACAGCCTCCGTATAAGCGTATCCTCCTGAAATTGAGCGGTGAAGCCCTGCGTGCCCCCGGCAGCAAGGATAATATCTCCCCGGAGATTGTGGCTCGCATCGCTCGCGAAATTGCCGAAGCTCAGCAGAAGGGCGATCTGCAGATTGCCATCGTTGTGGGTGGCGGCAATATCTGGCGTGGTGCCAAGGCCAGCGTGCGCGGTATGGACCGCCCCACGGCTGACTATGTGGGCATGCTCGCCACGGTGATGAATGCTCTTTCCATCTGCTCCGCTGTGCAGGAAGCCGGTGTGCCTGCCCATGTGCAGAGCGCCATTGAAATGAAGAACGTGGCAGAGCCCTATGTGCGCAACAAGGCCCGCCACCAGCTCCGCTCCGGCGAGGTAGTGGTGTTTGCCGCCGGTACGGGTAATCCCTTCTTCAGCACGGATACGGCCGCTGCCCTTCGTGCCTGCGAAATCAACGCTGAGGTGGTGATGAAGGCCACTTCCGTGGATGGTGTGTACACCGCTGACCCCAAGACCGACCCCACTGCCACGCGCTTTGACGAGATTTCCTACGAGGAGTGCATTTCCCGCAACCTGAAGGTGATGGATCAGACCGCCTTCACTCTGTGCAAGGATAATGCCAAGCCCATCATGGTGTTCGATATGCACCAGCCCGGCAATATCACCCGCGCTCTGCTCGGTGAACGGATTGGCACCATCATCGGCTGAATATAAACGATTTTCAACACATATAATCAAATACAACAATGGACGAAGAGACACTCTTACTCGAGGTTGAGACGGGCATGGAAGAAGCTGTGGAGCACATGCAGGCTGGTTTTGCCGGCGTGCGCACCGGCAAGGCTTCCCCCTCTCTGGTGGACAATATGGACATTTTCGTGGCCTCCTACGGCTCCAGCATGAAGCTCAAGAGCCTGGCTGTGGTTTCCACTCCCGATGCCCGTTCCATCCTGATTCAGCCGTTTGACCCGGGTACCCTCAACGACATCAAGAAGGCCATTGCTGAAAGCCGCCTGGGTATCTCCCCCATCATCGACGCCCGCTCCGTGCGTCTGCCCATCCCTGAGCTGACCGGCGAGCGCCGCAAGGAGCTTTGCAAGTACGTGGCTGGTCTGGGTGAGGAAACCCGCGTGCGCATTCGTGGCGTTCGCAAGACCGGTATGGACGGCATCAAGAAGATGAAGGCCGACAACATCCTGACCGAGGACGGTGTGCGCACCGCCGAGGATAAGGTGCAGAAGCTCACCGACAAGTACGTGAAGACCGTTGGCGACCTCGTGGCTGCCAAGGAAAAGGAAATCATGACGGTGTAATCCCCTTTAACCCCTTACACATCCACTCAACACATGAGCACGAACACCACCAACGTTCTTTCCTCCGGTATCGAGATTATCGGCTCCATTCGTTTCCAGAACGATATGCACATCGATGGTCACATCGAGGGTCAGATTGAATCCGAAACCGGCAAGGTGACCATCGGCGAGATGGCCAACATCAAGGGCGATATCCACGCCGGCGAGGTACACATCTACGGCCGCGTAGAGGGCAACATTGAGAGCAACCGCTGCCACCTCAATGCTCAGTCCAACGTTTCCGGCGATATCACCACCGGTACACTTTCCATGGACGAAGGCGCCCGCCTCAGTGGTCGCGCCCAGATTGGTTAATTCAGTCGCGTAGAACATCCATATTCATTTCCGGGTTGCTCCATGGGGAGCAGCCCGTTTTTTTGCGCCGGGAAGAATCCGCAGCTGCGCGAAAATGTGGTGGAGTTGTGCCGAATCCTGGACCGTGGTCAGGACATGAGGCAGCCGGGGCAGTTGCGCACCCAGTGCCCGGGGGTGATTTCCACCAGGTCGGGTGTGCGGTCGGTGAGGCAGAGTTCTGCCTTGCCCAGAGTGTTGCGCGGGCGGAAGGCACAGCCGCGAACGGGCTCGCGCAGGGTAGGGGGCAGACCGGGAATGGTCTGCAGTCGGCTGCCCTTGTCCGCAGCGCTGGGGATGGAGGCCATGAGGGCTCGGGTGTAGGCGTGCTTAGGGTGGTGGATGAGCTCCTCTGCCGGTGCGCTTTCCACGATGCTGCCTGCATACATCACCTGAATGCGGTGGGCATATTGCCGCACCACGCCCAGGTCATGCGTGATGAGGATGATGGCGGTGCCCAGCTCCTCCTGTCGGGCGCGGAGAAGGTCCAGCACCTGTTTCTGCACGGTCACATCCAGTGCAGTGGTGGGTTCATCGGCAATGAGAATCTGCGGGCGGGTGATGAGCGCCATGGCTATCATCACGCGCTGGCGCATACCGCCGGAAAATTCGTGCGGGTAGGCTTTGGCTCGTTTATCGGGTTCGGGAATACCGGTGCGTGCCAGTTCTTCCACGGCCAGCTTGCGGGCTTCGCGCCAGCTGAGCCCCTGGTGCAGCACAAGTGGCTCGGCTACCTGGTCGCCGATGCACATGCAGGGATTCAGGCAGGTCATGGGGTCCTGGAAAATCATGGAAATCCGCTTGCCACGCAGCTTTGCATGCTCCTTCTCCGGCGCGTGCAGCAGGTCGATGCCATCGAACCAGGCGTGGGAATCTTTTCCGATGCGGGCAGGCGGGCTGGGCAGCAGCCCCATGAGGGTGGAGCATGTCACCGATTTGCCGGAACCGGATTCGCCCACGATGCCCAGCGTTTCACCGGCATGCAGGTCAAAGGAAACACCGTTCACGGCGTAATTCACCCCCGCGCGGGAGTGGAACTCGACCGTGAGGTCGCGGACCTGGAGCAGGGGAGTACTCATCTGCTCTGGTCAGGGGAGTCGCACTGCTCGCAGGAACAGGGCTGCTTGGCTGCTACCAGCGGAAACTGGGTGAAAAGCGGGTAGTCATCCACCTTGATAAGCTCTACTCCGTACATCTCTGCAATAGCCGGAGCCTGGGAAGCCGCGTAATCCTCGCCGTAGTAGATGGTTTTCACCCCGTGGGCGCAGAGTGCCTGCATGCACGAGGTGCAGGGCATGGTGGTGCAGGCCACGATGCGGGCCTCGCCACGCTTGAACAGGCTGCACAGGTTGATTTCTGCATGCAGCATGAACTTCTGGCGCTCATCTCGCGAGGCCCAGAACCCCTCCGGTGCTTCGAAGCCGGGGAACAGTCCGTTGTATGCTGTGCCGATGACTCGGTTGTCCTTGTCCAGCGCGGCGGCACCCACCTTGCGGTAGGGGTCTTCGGAGCGCAGGGCGGCCACATGGGCCAGTGCCATCACATATTGCGGTATCGGCAGGCGGTTCATGGCTGTATGATAGCATATTGCACCCTCAATGCAAGGTGTTTCGCGTCTCTGGTTGCGGAAAATCCTGTCAGAAAGTTAGTCTGCCCTTGCCAAGCGGGATGGAAAGGAGTAAAGTAGGCGCCATGAACATCCAGCTCTTCAAAGACCTGTGTGAGGCAACCGGGGCTCCCGGTTTTGAGTATGGTATCCGCGACCTCGTCATCAAGGAGATGACCCCGCTGGCCGACGATATCAAGGTGGACAATGTGGGTAATGTGGTGGCCCTGATTAAGGGTAAGAGCTCTGAGAAGAGCATTATGTGCGCCGCCCACATGGACGAAATCGGCTTTATCGTTCGCCATATCGACGATAATGGCTTCATCCGCATCCTCCCCCTGGGTGGTTTTGACCCCAAGACGCTCACCGCTCAGCGCGTGACGGTGCACGGCACCAGGGACCTGCCCGGCTGCATGGGCGTGAAGCCTATTCACGTGATGAGCCCCGAGGAGCGCACCAAGATGCCCCAGGTGACCGACTTTGTGGTGGATCTGGGCATGAGCAAGGAAGAGGTGGAGAAGTACGTCTCCATCGGCGACTCCATCACCCGCATCGGTGACCTGGTGGAAATGGGCGACTGCCTGAATGTGAAGAGCATCGACAATCGCGGTGGCTGCTACATGCTCATCGAGGCTGTGCGCGCCATCAAGGCCAGCGGCAACCTGCCGGACTATGACCTGTACGCCGTGTTCACGGTGCAGGAGGAAGTAGGCCTGCGCGGTGCACATGCTGCTACCCTCGCCATTAATCCCGATTTCGCATTTGCTCTGGACGTGACTATCGCTTTCGATACCCCCGGCAGCGGTGCTCATGACAAGTGCACGGTGCTGGGCAAGGGCACGGCTGTGAAGGTGTACGATGGTACGCTCATCACCGATCCCCGCATGGTGAAGTTCATGACGGCTCTCTGCCAGGAGAATGAAATCCCCTACCAGCTTGAGCTGCTGGCCGCTGGTGGCACGGATGCCGGTGCCATGCAGAAGTTCACCGCAGGTGGTTCTGTGACCGGTGCCATCTCTATTCCCGTGCGCAATGTGCACCAGAGCATCGAGATGGCCCACAAGGTGGACATCGATGCCAGTGTGAACCTGCTCACCGCCTGCTTCACCTCCCTGACTCGCTGGGACTGGAGCTGGAAGCAGATGAACCGCACCCTGGCTCCCAAGGCTGATTGCGCTGAGACTGCACCGAAGAAGAAGTGCTGCTGCCGCAAGAAGAAGTAAAGGGCGATTAAGCTTATAAGAAAGGCGTGCATCGGATTCCGATGCACGCCTTTTTTTTACCTGAGGGAAGAAATTAATTAATCATTCCCCGATGGGGAGCGCCTCCTGGGGCGCCTGCCATGAGCCATCATCGCCTGGGATGAGGGAACCTTCCCCAGCGGTGGAGTTGTGGCGATTCTGGGCGTCGACTACAGGAGCACCGGAGGCGGGTTCAAAGTCCTGCTCTGCGGGCTGGGTGGCAGCGGCCTTCGGGGTGATGAGCTTGCCCTTGCGGCGCTTGCTGGCTTCCGGCTTGCCGGAGGTGGTCTCAAAATCAGTCATGTCCACCATGTCATCAATCCCGAAAGCATAGCGAGCCATATCGGGCAGATTATCCTTGACCAGCTGGGAGGTCGGGAAGCAGACCTGTCCGTTCGGCGTGCGCAGTGTGATGCGGCCGTGCTCCAGTCGGTGGATAGTGGCGTTGGCGTAGACCTTGCCGCTGGTTGTGGAGGCGTTGCCGATGGGCAGGCCAATGAGCATGCCCTTGGCTACGCTGCGGGCTGTTTTGTCCTCCTTGCGGATTTCCTGCTGGAGTGCCTGGATGCGGCCTGCTTCGGCCTGGATTCCCTGCTTTTCTTCAGCAATGCGGCGTTTGATATCGGCCAGCTGGCTTTCCAGGTAGGCGAGGCGACCACTCATGTGAATCTTCTCGTCTGCCTTGTAGGCGGCATCCTGGAGCTGTTCGTGCTGTTTGCAGAGCTCCAGGTGTTCGCTCTGGGCCAGCTCCAGCGGAGAAGGTACGCGGTACATCTGCATCTGCTGGTGCATATACCATGCGCCACCGCCAATGATGCCCACCAGGGCCAGAACCAACAGAGAATCAAGGAAAGCGCCGGATTTCTTCTTTGCCGGGGTGGGGGCTTTCTCTTCTGCAGCAGGTGTGGGCTGAGGTTCTGTTTCCTCCGGCTGCGGAGCCGGGGCTGGCTCTGGTTCAGGCGCAGGTTCGGGGGTGGGGGCAGGGGCTGCCTGCGGCTTGGTCATCTGGCTCACATGAGTGGTCTGCGTCCGGGGGGAACCGGGCTTATCTCCCCAGGTCAGGGTGATTTTACCCATGGCATCTTTAGCATTGGAATCCTGGCTCATGAGCGTTTGTGAAGGTTAGCGGTTTCATTCTGCAGCATGCGGAAGCTGGTGCGGAAGGAATCCAGGCGGTCCTGCAGCTGGATGACGCGGAGCTTTGCTTCTGTCTGCTTGCGTTTGAGTTCTGTGAGCTCATTGAGGGCAGCGGCGAGCTCCTGCTCCTTGGCCGTGATGGTTTCCGGAAGCACGGTGTCTACATCCTCCGCCTGCTTGATGAGTTTCTGCATGCGGGCAATCTCCTGGCGCATGGTGGCATTCTGCTCATGAGCCTGGCGGATCTGTTCCGGATTATCTGTTTGTGGGTAGCAACTGCTGAGTGCTACAGAGAGCACGGCGCAGGCGCACACACGGGGAAGAATTGAGAGATGATTCACGCTCTAATCATACCCTCATATCTGCTTCCGTCAAGCATGTTCTGCGTCACTTCCGGAGCAGGAACAGATATTCTTTTACGGAAAGCGCGCGAGCGCGCAGATTGCGACAGCCGCGGAAGGTGGCGTAGTCGGTTTCCATGAGTCTGACCTCTCCATGTTTCCTCAGCAGTGCCTGCATTTCCGGCAGTGTGATGAAGCCCTCAGAGTTGTACGAAATGAGCACGAAGCGGGCGGGCAGGGTGCTCAGCAGGGAATCCAGGGCCTTCTGTACCTGTTGGCGCTTGTTGTAGGGAGAGCGGTTCCAGTCGCAGGGAATGCCGGATACGCGGGAAAGCTGCTCCGGTTTTTCATAGCGAAGCAGCACATTCAACATGAAGTAATTGGAACCGTAGGGGTGTTGATTGTAGGGCGGGTCCAGATAGGCCAGGTCGATTTCCGGCAGTGTGGCAGCAGCTGCTGTGGCATCGCTCTGCAGGATATGGTGTTCACAGTCGAAGCGTGAGAAAACCGGCATGGGTAACTCGATGGGGGCCAGAATCCGCTGCAAGGCATTGGCTCCGCGGCCTCCGAATTTGCCGATTCCGCTGCTGTCCTTGTAGAACCCCTTGAAAATGCCGGCTGTGTTGGTATGCACCGATGCTTCGCTGAGCAAGGGAGCCAGAAAGAAGGGCCTGACCTTATCGGGCAGCTGCTCGATGAGCTGGCGTGCTGTGTCCAGATACACTGCATTGCGGCGGGTGTAGAACACGCGTTCACCACGCTGGATGTTATGGTCATCCTGCGGTGCGTAGAGCTCTGCCAGCAGCCCGGGGGTGGGTGAAGCCTCTATCTGCCGCAGTAATTCGGCATGATGATCCGGCAGCCGGGCTGCCTGCACAGCATCGCTGTTTGCCAGGTAACAGGTGTTCAGGATACGGGCATAGTCTTCCAGGTCATTGGTGTAGAGCTGGTCGGAATGCTGTTTCAGGTAGCGGCTCACTATGCCGCTGCCGGAGAACGCGTCGAAGCATCGCAAGCGGCGCCCGCCAAGCTGACCACGCACCTCCGCCACGGCCCGCCCGATGAAATCGAGCAGGCGGCGTTTGTTGCCCAGATAGGTGATAATCTGCTCTTGCAGATACCTCGGGCATTCATCCACTGGCGCCGCGCCTGTCATTGCGGCAACTCTAGCAGATGCAAGGTGGAGCGTCAAGCGGTTTTCATGCGTCCCCGCCATCCCCTGCTTCCTGCCTGCTCAGGAAAATGAAAAATGATGAAAAATTTTCAAAAAAGGTCTTGACGCGTCGGCTGACTCGTGGTATATTCTCGCCGCACCCACTAGGGTAGCTTAAATAAAATCGCGGGATGGAGCAGCCAGGTAGCTCGTCAGGCTCATAACCTGAAGGCCGCAGGTTCAAATCCTGCTCCCGCAACTCAAAACCGCCGAGGATTGAATCCCGGCGGTTTTTTCGTACCTTGATTAAGCCGAGATATGGGATAACAGAGAAGCACCACCCCAATGTGGCGGAGTGGTGCTTCTGAGTTGTTGAGAAAGGAACCCTGCGGCTTATTTGAGGATGCGTTCCGCGACCTTGAGCACGCTGCCCTTGGGCTTGGTGAGGAGCTTGAGCTTGCTCTTGCGGAAGTTCTGCTCCACTGCATCGACCGATTTACTGAGCTCGTAGCTCGTGCTGACTGCCTCGCCGTTGTTTTCCGTCGTCTGGGTGGCAGACTGTCCGCCCTCGCCCGCCAGTTGCTGGCCCTGAAGTTCGGCCTTGCGGACATTGAAGAATGCTTCCCAGCGCTTGAGGTAGTAGGAGGTCATCAACTCCGAGAGCTGCCGGTGGGCGTAGTCGTTGAGCATGCCATTCGTCGGCGTCCAGGTGGTGATGAGCTGGAGCATGGCATTGCGCATTTCTGCGCGGGCCTTGGCGTTTTTGCCCCCCTTGGATTCAGCACCCTTCAGGAAGTTCCCCAGGAGGAAGTCCTCCGAGGTGGCAAGGATGTCTCCGGTGTTGCGGATGAGGCGCAGGTAGGCCTCGCTTTCCTTGTTGAAGGCTTCGGCATCGCCCGCATCGAACGCTGCCTTGACCCTGGGTAACTGTACGCGGGCCTGGTCGGCCAGTACCTGGCGGCAGACATCTGCCAGGTCGTGGCGGAAGGTGCGCAGTTTGCTCAGCTTGTGCCGCTGCCCGGCCTTGAGCATGAGTCTGGCTGCTTCCTTTACTTTGGCTTTGTCGTAGTAGTCATCGGGTTTGGACCAGGTGGAGGCCTTTCTGGCCGTGAGGCTGGGGCGGGCGCAGAGAATGCTCTCCTGGCAGCCTTCCTGCAGGCGCACCGGGGAATACACACTATCGCGCAGCAGCCTGAGAGCTTTTTCCAGGTCATTGTCCTTCACGCCGTAGCGTGCATGGGCATACTCGCGGATAAACGCATCGGTGTCGATGGCTTCGCGGGTGTTGATGCGTTCCGTGAGCAGGGCGTAGTAGTAGGGGTTTGTTTCCAGACCTTCGGAGATAAGCCCGATGCCGATGGCACCGCCGGCGTCACCGGTCATGTTTTCGAGCAGCTGGGCTCCGCCGTACATGCCCTGGTTGCCGCCGAAGTTGAGTAGTTCGCACCACACGTGCGGGCGACCCTGGTAGTTCCGGGCAATGTTGTGACCGGGGCTCATGTCCTTATCCAGAGCCAGAATGATGGTGTGTTTCGGGTCGGTGCCGGCCACGAGGTCGCGGTGCGGATTATGCCCCCATGCCTGGATAAGCCAGGAGGAACCGGGAGCAGCCTTCAGCATGGCTCCCTGCACGGCTTTTGCTGCAGGTGTAAGCGGGGTGCCGCCTGTGCTGCCGCCCTCGTGAAAGAGGTCGCCGCCGAAATACTTGCCCTGGTATCCGTACACGGATTTGAGGTGTTTGTACCACAGGGCTGCCAGGCGTGGGAAATCCTCTGCTGTGGGCTGCAGCACGGCGGGGCGGTTGTAGTGCCCGCACCACTTACCCTGCGGGATGATGCGCCCCTTTATCTTTCCGGCAGGCATATCGTGCGGCAGGAAGCCTACGTAGCCCTGCAGCACAGGGTGCATGCCCAGCTCGCGCATGCGTTTCACCAGGAAACGCCCCAGCTTGGCTTCATTCTGGATGATGGTCTGGCTGACCGGTCCGCCTTCGCCTTCCAGATTGCCCATGTTCCACCAGGCGGCATAGGCCGGATTGGGGATGAACCCGGGAATCTTGTTTTCCGGGTAGCCGATGTCTTTCAGGAATTTCTGCCACACGGTCTCCAGGCCGGCGGTGACGAGTACATGCGTGTAACCGGCCAGAGCCAGGCGGTCCAGTTCCTGCTCCCAGCGGCGGGTGTCCCAGTGGGTGCAGGTGTAGCTCAGGGTGCAGTAGTTATAGGCATAATTGAAGGGCAGGGCCTTGGGAACCGTGATGCTCTTTTCCGGTACAACAAAGGAGGCTGCGCTGGTGTTGTCGCCGTTCCATGAAAGGTGTACTCTGGCAATTTTTCTGAGATAATAGCCATAGGCCCGTATGCATTCAGAAACACTGGGTGCCTTGATATGCAGCATACCCTCCTTACCGGAGATGGTGGCAGTCTTCCCCTTGGTGAGGGTGAATTTAACGTTGGAAGCAAAATCCGGTGTAACTCGCTGCACAAGCTCCATGGCCGGCTGTGTCTTTTCTGCTGCTGCGCTGGGCGAGTAAACAGCAACCAGCGCCGGGATGGCGCTGGCTGCTGCTAGGAACGCCGCATAAGAACGGTAGTTCATAATGGATTTTAAGGTATGTAAGTTACCAGAGTTTAATGTTGGAAATGTTGTCCTCGTTTTCCGCGTCGCGGTTGGTGCTGTCGCCCTGACCATCGGGGCCCTGTGAGAAGATATCGAAGTCGGCATTGATGCCGGAGCCGGTCTTGCCGCGGTCGTCCTCAGCCTCGCAGCCCAGACGGTAGCGGTAGGGCTTGCCCCAGGGATCCACCACCACAAGCACCTTGCGTTTGCCCTTCTCCTTGGTGCGGATGGTGGCACGCAGCACGGGGATACCTTCGCCCTGTTCTGCCGCCTTCGTGTTCTTGATGACGGTGAAGGTGGGGCAGTAGGGCATGCGGGTCACGCCATTCTCATCGTCAGGCTCGCCGTCACCATCGTAGTCACAGGAGAGTGCCTGGTACAGAATGCTGGAGCTTTCCTCGTCACCGCGGCCGAAGGGCAGCACGCCGCCGTTGTCGGTGCGGTATTCGTTCATGGCGGCCTCCAGAAGGGAGATTTCTGTCTCGGCCTTGTTCTTCAGCTTCTTGCTCTGGTAGCTGGCCACAGCCACCCACATGCCGGCAGCCAGCATGGCAAGGATGGCCACTGCCACCAGGATTTCAACGAGGGTGAAACCCTTGCCGGTCTGTTTGGTCAGTTTCATGTGCGGACAGGTTTGAAGGGAATTACACGTTCTTGATGATTTCCATCATCGGCATGAACATGGCGAGCACGATGCTGCCTACCACCACAGCCAGGAACACAATCATGAGCGGTTCGAGCATGGCGGTGAGGGCGGTCACGGAGTTGTCCACTTCTTCGTCATATACCTCGGCCACTTTCATGAGCATGTCCGGGAGCTGGCCGGTCTCTTCACCCACGTCCACCATGGAAATCATCATGGGCGGGAATACACCGCAGGTGCTCATGGGTGTCACGATGGATTCACCTTCACGCACGGCATCGTGAATCTTGGTCACGGCATCGGAAACGATGACGTTGCCGGCGGTGTCGCGGGTGATGAGCAGGGCCTGCAGAATCGGCACACCGGAGGATACCAGCGTACCGAAGGTACGGGAGAAGCGGGCTACGGAGCTCACGCGGGTCAGGTCGCCGATCTTGGGCGTCTTGAGGATGAGCGCATCCACAGCGCGGCCACCCTTGGGAGTGCGCTTCCAGATTGCCACACCAACGATGGTGACGGCTACGAGGATAAGGAAGAGCACGGCATTCGGCACGAAGGGAACGAGCGAGTCGGCCATGCAGTTATCAGAGAAGTTGAACACGAACTCGGAAAGAGCCGGCAGCTCCATGTTCTGGCCCTCGAACATCTCCTTGAACTTGGGCACAATCACCAGCATGAGGAAGGTAAGAATACCCACGGCGATTACCAGAATGATGGTGGGGTACACCATGGCGGAGGTAATCTTGGAACGCAGGCGGTTTGCCTTTTCCTGGTATTCGGCCAGACGCTTGAGCACCACTTCCAGCACACCACCGATTTCACCGGCCTTCACCATGTTCACAAAGAGCTTGTTGAACAGCTTGGGATAGGCGGAAAGAGCCTCGGAGAAGGTGGAACCACCCTGTACGGATTCACCCAGGGCCACGATGGTGGCCCGCAGGTTCGGGTTGGGTTCCTGCTTGCTGAGCACGTTGAGACTTTGCAGCAGCGGCAGACCGGCATCAATCAGCGTGGCGAGCTGGCGGGTGAACACCATGAGCTCCTTCTGCTTCACTGCTGCACCGGCCTTGCCCTTGGCGCCGCCCTTCTTGGACTTTTTGCCTTTTTCTTTCTTGGCATCCTTCTTCTTGGCAGCAGGAGCACCACCCTTGGATTCCTCGCATTCACGCACGAGGAGCCCCTGGGCGCGCACCATTTCCATGGCGGCTATCTTGCTGTCAGCTGTGACAAAGCCTGTCTTTTCAGCGCCGTTCTGGTCGAGCGCGGTGTATTTGAAATTAGGCATGGTGATGAGTAAGTTTGTAGGAAAGATTCGTTATGATGAAAAAATAGCAGATGTGCGGGGGCGCGTCAAGCCATTAGGTGTATTTCAGTACTTCTTCGATGGTGGTATTGCCTTCGAAGATGTTCTGGATGCCGTCCTGGCGCAGGGTGGTCATACCCAGCTCAATGGCCTTCTGCTTCAGCACGATGGAGGGCACGTTCTGCGTGATGAGTTCCTTGATGGGGTCGGTCACGTTCAGAAGCTCGTGGATACCCTTACGTCCCTTGTAACCGGTGTTGGAGCACTTGTCGCAGCGGGCACCGGTGAAGAACTGCTGCTGGCCGATGAGCTGCGGGTTGATGCCCAGCTGCTGCAGCAGGGAATTGGAGGGCTTGTAGGGTGTCTTGCAGTACGGGCAGATGGTACGCACCAGACGCTGACCCAGCACGCCCAGCAGGGTGGCGGCCAGCAGGAAGGGCTGCACGCCCATGTCCACGAAACGGGTCACCGCACCGGCGGCGTCGTTGGTGTGCAGGGTGGAAAGCACAAGGTGACCTGTCAGAGCTGCCTGAATAGCAATCTGGGCGGTGTCCTTGTCTCGAATTTCGCCCACCAGAATGCGGTCCGGGTCCTGACGCAGGAAGGCGCGGAGCACACGCGGGAAGGTCACGCCGATGGCTTCGTTGATGGGAACCTGTACGATGCCGTCGATGTCGTATTCCACGGGGTCCTCAGCGGTGAGGAGCTTGGAGTCCTCGGTGTTCACCTCGCGCAGAGCGGCGTAGAGGGTGGTGGTCTTACCGGAACCGGTGGGGCCGGTTACCACGAAGATGCCGTTGGGCTTGTTCACCGTGTCGATGATGTACTCGTGCAGGTGGGGGGAGAGGTTCAGGTTATCCAGGTTGAGGCTCACGCTGTTGCGGTCGAGCACACGCATTACCACGGATTCGCCGTACTGGGTGGGCAGGGAGTTCACACGCATGTCCACGCCGGCTTCGCCTACCTTCATCACGATTCGTCCGTCCTGAGGCACTCGGCGTTCGGCAATGTTCATGCCGGCCATCACCTTCACGCGGGAAATCACGGAGTTGGCCAGGTGCACGGGGGGAGGTGCCATTTCATACAGGGCGCCGTCCACACGGTAGCGAATCTTGAACTCTGTCTCGAACGGCTCCAGGTGAATATCGGAGGCCTTTTCCTTGATGGCCTGCATAATCACCAGGTTCACGAACTTGATAACCGGTGCGGCATTGGCTTCCTCAGCGCCGTCCTGGCTGCCCACGCTCATGGTGTCCAGCTCGGCCAGCAGGTCGCCCATGGCGGCCTCGGCACCGCCGTAGCATTCGGTGATGCGGGCGCGTACCTCGTAGTCGGCTGCCACATACAGGTAGATATCCTGTCCGGAGGCAATGCGCAGGTCATCCACTGTCTGCGGGTTCAGCGGGTCCTCCAGACAGACATACAGACCTTCGCCCTCGCGGTATTCGATGGGCAGGGCACCATGCAGGCGGGCCAGCCCGCCGGGCAGCATGTTGAGCACTTCCTCGGGCGGGGTGAAATCTGCCAGAGAGATGTACTGGGCACCCACTTCCATGGCGATGACATTCCAGTAATCTTCCGGTGAGCTGATGATGCCGAAATCAATCAGCGTTTCCCACAGCTCCTTACCGCTGTTGGACATTTCGTCCATCACGTCCTTGGCAACGGAACGCTCCAGCATGCCGTTGTTGATGAAAACATCAATTGCAACCTCGTTGTTCATATCTGTAGTAAATTGTTGTGGGTTGGTGGATTAGCTGGCGTCGCCGGTGGTTACGCGGATGATTTCCTCGGCAGAGGTGAGACCGGCCAGTACCTTGCGGATGCCGTCCTCGCGCAGGGTGCGCATGCCGAGTTCGCGGGCGCGCTTGCGCAGCTGGGCAGAGGTGAGGTCGGAGTTGATGAGACCACGCACGTCGTCCGTTACTTCAAAGATTTCGAAGATACCCAGTCGGCCCTTCATGCCCTTGCCGCGGCACTTGTCGCAGCCGCCGGGACGGGGTACCTTCACCGCGCGGGAGATATCGATGCCCAGCGTGGTGGCCTGTTTCTGGGTGAGTTCGCCGTCCACCTTGCAGGAGCAGAGGCTGCGGCACAGACGCTGAGCCATGATGGCGCGCACGGCAGAGGCGATAAGGAAGCGGTCCACGCCCATATCGGCCAGACGAGCCACGGAGGAGGGGGCATCGTTCGTGTGCAGGGTGGAAAGGACGAGGTGACCGGTCATGGCAGCCTGGATGGCGATGCTGGCGGTCTCCCCGTCTCGAATTTCACCGATCATGATGATGTTCGGGGCCTGACGGAGCATGGCGCGCAGGGCTGCGGCGAAGGTCATGCCGATTTCAGAACGAATCATCACCTGGTTGATACCGCTCATTTCGTATTCCACCGGGTCTTCAGCGGTGATAATCTTCTTGTCCGGGCGGTTCAGGTGGTTCAGGCAGGCGTACAGCGTGGTGGTCTTACCGGAACCGGTGGGGCCGGTCACCAGAATCACGCCGTCGGGCAGGGTGACCAGTCGGTCGAAGGTGGCTTCATCGTCAGAAAGGAAGCCCAGCTGCGGCAGACCCAGGGCCAGGGCAGATTTATCCAGAATACGCATTACCACGGATTCGCCGTGGTTGGTGGGCACGGTGCTCACACGGAGGTCGATGTGGGCGCCGTCGCGCAGGTCCATTTCGATACGACCGTCCTGCGGCACGCGCTTTTCGGCAATACTCATGGAGGTGCTCATCACCTTGAGACGTGCCACGATGGGCCCGAGCAGCTTCTTCGGATGGTTGGCTACCTCCACCAGGCGGCCGTCCACACGGAAGCGCAGGCGTACGCGGTCTTCCATGGGCTCGATGTGAATATCGGAGGCGCGCATTTCGTGCGCATCGTTGAACATGTTGTCCACCAGCTCAATGATGGGGCCTTCGGTGTCGCCCTTGGCGAACTGCTTCTTCTCCGGGTAGTACTTGTCCAGTGCCTTCATCAGCAGCGGCTCAGCAGTTACGAAGAAGCTCACGTCGCGACCCAGGAACTGCGGCAGACTGTCCATGGTCTGCATGTCAAAGGGGTCGCAGATGGCTACCTGCAGGGAGAAACCGTCGTCTCCCAGCGGCAGGAACTTCACGCGGCGGGCGAGTTCGCCCTTCACCGTGGCGATGATGCTGGGGTCGATTTCGAAGGAGGTGACATCAACGTACTCCAGCCCCGAATTATTGGCTGCCACCTGGGCAATGTATTCGTGGGTCAGGTATTTGTTCTCAATCAGGTGTTCGATGATGTTATCCAGGGGAGAGAGCTGCATGCGGACGGAATCGAGAGTTACCTCATCGATTGCACCGGCTTCTACCAGGAGCTGCAGGAGAAAGTCTTCGTTCGAGTACACGGCGGTAAGGTGGTAAAATGAATAACGCTGCGTGGGTATAGTCTACGCCTGTTTTGCAGTCTACACCAAACACCCGCGCGCGTCAATCATTCAGTTCGTAAACTCTGGTTTTTTTTGACTGTATGCAGCCGTTTTTCTGTCTTTTCTGAAATTTTGCTTGTCGGGATGCCGTATGCGTGCTATAAGCGCCCGCGAACCATGAATAGTCGGGTATACACCACCGTATCTGCTGCTTTGCTGCTTGTTCCGGCGTTGGCCGTGGATGAGCCGGGGGAGGATATTGTGCCCGCAGAGCCTGAAATGGAGATTTCTCCTGCGGCGGAAGCTGCCCTGGAGGCTGCATGGGAAAAGCTTGACCAGCTGGTGCAGTTGCTGGAGTCTGTGGAGGATGCCGGTAGCGCCGCTGCCCTGGCTCCGCAGGTTGGAGCTCTCTACACGGAACTGCGCCAAGAGGATGCTTCCGTTTTTGCCGACGAGGATATGGAGCTGGTCGCTGCTGAATTTGATGAGATAATCCGGCGCCTGGATGAGGAGCTGGTGCGCCTGGCTGATGCCGCCTGCTATGGTTGCGCGGAGCTGGCTGAGTATTGCGGCCTGGCTGAGCTGATGTCGGAGACTCTGTCTGCGGCGGAGGTGAAGCCAGCCCCGGTGGAGGAAGTGGAATCTCCCGCGCCGGAAGCCGGCACCGAATCCCCGCTGCGCTGAGTGAGTGTTACTGCCCGCCGATGCCTTGCAGCATGGCGGCGGGATCGGGCTCTCTCCCCATGAAATCGCGGAAAAGCTCGTTCGCGGGTCTGCTGCCGCCCGGTGTCAGAATGCATTTGCGGTATTCTGCCCCGGTCGCGGGATTCAGGATGCCCTCCGCCCGGAAGCGCGAGAAGGCATCGGCCGCCAGCAGCTCAGACCAGAGGTAGGTGTAGAAACAGCCGGCATATCCCGGAGTCATGGTGTGGGTGGTGGTGCGCAGCTCGCAGGGGAGAATGCAGGTGTAGGGAAGCTGCCAGGGTGCCAGCAGCTCTGCCGCGGCTGCATCCAGCGGACGGTCCTTGAACTTTCCGGCATAGTGCATGTTCATCTCCAGGTCCAGCTTTGCTGTGCACAGCATCTGCATGGTGGGCAGAAGGGATTTCTTCCTGCGGCTCGAGATTAGTTTGGCAGCCAGCTCGGCGGGCAGGGGCTCATCTGTGCGGAAATGCCGGGCAAAGGTGGCCAGCGCCTCCGGTTCCCATATCCAGAGTTCCTGCAGCTGGCTGGGCATTTCCAGAAAATCCTGTTCTACGCTCATGGCGTGCTGCCCCGGCAGCGGCGGCTGCGCCAGCAGCATGTGCATCAGGTGCCCGAACTCATGGAAAAGGGCATACAGATCCCCATGGTGCAGCAGGTGGGCCTGCTGCATCGGCGGTGTGATGTTGGCCATCAGCGCCGCCAGATTCGCCTCCTGTGGTGAACCATCCGCACGCGGGATGGCCAGTTGCAGCGGCATGCACCAGGCTTCTCCCTGTTTTCCGGGGCGCGGGTACAAATCCATGTAGAAGGAGCCGATGTGGCGATCGCTGGCCGCATCGTGCACGGTGAAGGCCCGCACCAGCGGGTGCCATACCTCCACCACCCCATCCGGGCAGGATTCGCCGCGGGCGGGGCAGTGCACCTTCTGCTCCGTGATGCGGATGCCCAGCAGCTTTTCCCACAGCCGCAGCATGCCGTCTATCACGCGCTCCCCCTGGAAATAGGGTGAGAGCTGCTCTATCCGGAAATCCTCTCCGTCGGTAGGAATATCCTTGGCATAGTATAATTCATTCCAGGGCTCAATGCGGGTGATGCGTTCTCCCTTCACCCGGCTCAGGGCAGCCAGGTACTCCGCAACCTCGGCATCGAAGGCCGGTTTGTAGGCGGCCATGAGCTGGTCGACAAAAGCCAAGGCCTTCTCTGCCGTTCCCATCATGCTGCGGGCCGCCTGCATGTCTGCAAAATGCCGGTACCCCAGCAGCTCTGCCTGCTCCTGGCGCAGTTCCATGGCTCGGCGCAGCAGCGGTTCATTGTCCACCGCCCGTGCTGTGCCCGGGCTGCTTACCCCCTCCCAGCATCGGCGGCGGGTTTCCTCCACGTGGCAATAAGTCATCACCTCCACCGCCGGGCATATCACCAGATCTACCAGCCAGGCCGGGGCGTCTTCCGAACCAATCCCCATGGCCCGGGCTACGGAGGCCGAATGCTCCATCCATTCAGCCGGCATGCCCGCCAGCTCCTGCGGGTCAGTAATCACCAGCTGCCAGGAAGCCAGGGCACGCTCCAGATTTGCGCTGAACTGCTGGCGGAGCTGGTGTAATTCCTTTTCGATGCGTGTTTTGCGCCCCTGTTGTCCGGCGCTCAGCCCGGCGCCACTGTTCCTCAGCTTCTCCAGCACCTGCTGCACATAGCGCTGCTTCTCCGGTTCCAGTTGCGCTACCCAGGGTGCCTTCGCGGCATCCATCAGCACATCCTCCACCCGTCTTTCGCCAATGCGTTCGGCACTGAATCGCACCACCGCCTCCATCATCATCTGCTGCGCCTTCCGCAACTCCTCCGTGGGCCGGGTCATCATCAAGTGCCCCACCAGCGTCTGCACCTGCTGCAGTTGCTCCCCCACGCGCACGTAGGCCACAAATGTATTCTCGAAGGTGTATTCCTCAGGCTGCAGGGCGCAGATGGTCTCCAGCTGTCGCCGGGTTTCTGCCAGTGCTGCCTGCGTATCCGGCATCACCTGCTCCGGAACCATGGCCGACCAGCTTGGCCATCCTTTCGCCCGGAAAAACGGTCGCTCCGCTGCCGCATCCTGCACCAGGCAGATGCCGCACACACACGCCAGACCCCATGTCAGCACATTCTTCATACCTGCATCCTACACCATTCCCCTCCCGGACGCAATCTCATTTGCATGACAAAACAGTTTCATTTTTCGCTTGCATCCCGCCCCCTACTTCTGTACACTCCGCGTGGGGCTGTAGCTCAGCGGTTAGAGCAGGGGACTCATAATCCCTTGGTCGCGGGTTCGAACCCCGCCGGCCCTAGGTTAATTTGCAACCCTCTAACGCCCAACGCGTTAGAGGGTTTTTGATGATTATTCTTAAATATCAGCGACTTAACTATAAAATCACAAGTCCTTGATATACAAATAATACCACTCATAAAAAGCTTGTACACGCCCAAAAACGACCTTTTGCACTTCGCAGGGACTCAAAAGGACTAGGGTGCTGGCATACAAGGCTTAAAGCCGAAAGATTTTAATGATACATAATTTACTTAAATGATGTTATTCACCGAAGCTCAATTAAAAGCCATATCAAAAGCAGTTGCTTCTAATTATGGAAATCCCTCGAAGTCTACGATAATCGCATATATTCGCAAACATCCACCAAGGACGCCTGTTTTGTATAACGATGGTGCCTCAAAAGCTCAAATATTATTGGCATATTATGAGGTAATATCTTCAGACGACGTTTTGAAAAGTATTCAATATTTCCTCGACCCTGTATCCTTTATCAACAATGAAGAGAGTTATGAAACTTATAGGAATGATGTCAACTTAGCCTTGTCGTTTACTGGGTACGAAATTGATACAGCAGGCAAATTGCGAAAGATTGTTCAGTCTAAGACTTTAACTGAGGCTCAGAAACGGAAAGAAGCTCTAATCTCTCAAATCCGAGAAAGAAAAATGCATCCACGAATCCTAAAATATTGTCGTGATGAATTATTTGAGAATGATTACTATTCCGTTGTTTTCGAATCAATCAAAGGCGTATTTGATACCATTCGCGAATTGTCAGGATGCAAATTCGATGGTGTAAAATTGATAGACACTGTGTTTTCGGTGAATGAGCCAATGCTGCTAATCAATCAGTTTACAACGGAAAGCGAAATTTCGGCACACAAAGGTTTTGCCAGTTTACTACGTGGTTTACATGGGCATTTTAGAAATCCTGCGGCCCACGAAGTGAAAATTAAATGGTATACATCTGAAGCAACAGTATTGGAGCTTCTCGGTATGGTTTCATATGTGTACCGTGTGTTAGATACTGTTGCGCCCACATGTTATGCTTTATCTTGTAGGTAGACTCATAAAAAGTTTATGCGCGTCCCCATAGACCCTTTTGCACTTGTCGAGGCCTCGAAAGGACTAGGGGGACTAGCATACAAAATGGCAGGGGCAATGCATTTTATGTAGCGCGATGAATGTATGAACATGCTATCAAAGGATATCATGGTTGCCCTCTTTAGGGCGTTTTCGAATCATATGGTGCGATATCCAGCTTTTCTCTAATCACAACATCTAATTTGTCCAATACTTCGTTAATGAAGCCTATAGCTTTTAGATAGTCTTCCGCGACCCGACAGGCAACAGGAAGAGGGTGTTGTCGTATTTGCATTGCGAATGTTTTAGAGAATGCGTTGATGTTGGGTGATAACCTGTGAGCCAACTGGTTCCGGTAAGATTTCACGAACTTAAAATGACCTGTCCATGAATTACTATCGTCAGGCTCTTCGAAATAAGAGTATATGGGATTGCTTTCTTCTTTTAAATCATCTTTTTCATTACATTTTTCGAAAAAGATTTTAGCATGTATACTTGTTGTCTTTTTGTTGAGCCCCCAGTATACGTTGTATAATTGAGCGAGCAAATCCCACAAAACAGAGGTTCGATATACAACGTTTTCTATAAAATAGTATGTTAGCTTTTCGTTTGCCGCCGGTTCATTACATGGATTCCAATCGGGGTGTTCCACATGCAAACGAGCGATACCATCGTATATGAAAGAAAATGAAATTGATATGTTTTCGCAGAGTGCTACGATGGTTTGATATATTTCACTGGTTGCGTTGTAGATTTCGTAATTGCTATCTTTGTCCTTTATTGCTGAGATGACTTTTCCCGTATACCTGATATCGCCGTTTTCTTCTTCGTAGGCTTCATGTAAAGTAAAGCGGTGCTTTTCAAACGCCACTTCAATCGCTTGGCATATGAGGCGAGAAGAATCTTTGTGCATCTTCAATCTAATAATCTGATTTAGCCACATTTCAGACTCTCTACCAGGACGCACATCGCTGGTGATTTTTGTTTCTGCTATGTAGAGATTTGGAATCGATTGTATGATTTTACCGAACGATTTTTCAGTCATGTTCTGAAAGAATCGTCCATTCTTGTAGCCGGAAAAATCGCCATACTTGAACGATACATACATGCAGCCTCTCGGATAGAGATGCTCGGCCATCTTTGTGAGGACAGCGTGGATTTCTTCGGGACTGAGGTGGAGAAGAGAGGCACAGGCCCAGATGCCATTGTACATTCCATCCGGCTCGAAGTTCTGGAATCTGGCACAAGTCACTGGTTGCCCAATATACGATTCGGCAATTCTGCAAAGCTCAGCAGAGCCATCTACTGCATCCACCTTGTACCCAGCATCAATGAAGGCCTTACTATCGCGTCCGGCTCCACATCCTAAATCGAGTATGCGTCCTCCTTCAGGAATGTATTGAAGGAAGTTTTTCTGAAAATCGGAAAAGTCGACATTCTGCGTATCTGCCGTGAATGCCGATGCGTTGTTGTTGTAGTACTCCAGTGTTCTGTCGGTGTGTTCCTGCTCGTTGTTCATTTAAAAGATTTCTGGGTTTACGTTTGCCACTGACCACCGATGTATCAGGTATGAAGCTGCTTTTATGTCGATGTTCCTCATGAACTCGCGCCGCATACGCTCTGTGGAGCCAGTTTGTTGCATGAGTGTTTCTCGTAGTGGGTGGTGGCTGCTGATAAGGAACTCGTTTCTTTTATGTAATCTGTTGACGTATTTTATGGATGGAACTTTTGCAAACTTGCCGTCTGCTCCACGATTGCAGTGTCTGCAAGATAGAACAAGATTCCATATGCCGTCTAAGTTCGCACCTCCGATGTGGGGCTTGAGAACGTGCGGATAAAAGTGGTCTACATCACAGGCATTGTCTGATTGTTGGTCAACATCAATATCCCGGAAGCAGTAGAAGCATTTACCTTTCTGGTATCCGTTCAAGGCATCTCTGGCCGAGGTGATGTTTTTTCGTTGGAGGTAGTTATCCACAAACAACAGGTTTTCGTCTTCATCATACTTAACCCCGAGCAGGTTAGCGTTTAGGCCATACTCCCATGCTGTTTCTACTAATCGCCATCTGGCTTCTGTTTCGTGCTGTAAATTGCAAAACAAGTCTGTTGCAGCCAGTTGGTGAATTGCATCCGTGAGAATGACTTTCTTTTGTGCCCCGTGGAAGTCTTTTTGAAAGAAGTTAATCGCAATCGATTCTCGGTTTACCACATGAAATGCATCCAGTACATAGCGAAATCCGTGCTTCCGGGTGACGGTCAGTAATTCGTCTTGCGTTATTTGGGCCGCATTGTATTGTTGGCATGCGAGCAGGAAAGGGGGCGTTTTTCCTGTAGTTTGCTTAGGTGCTATTTTGATGTGTTCGCAGGTGTGGCGGGCAAAGCTCAGCCCAAGTTCGTCAAGACTGACACTACACACGCCGGAGCGGGACAAGTCCAGCAACGAACGAGCTAAAGCAAATTTGTACGATGCCGTGTTGTTTCCAAACAGGATGATAGATCTCCAATATGACTCCAGAGATGGAGCTTCGCCTTGGAATATGTCTATACTGGACATGGGGTTATTCGTCATTCCCTCCTTGCTCGCATTCTGTTCTCAAATTGTCCAGAACCCTTCCGTTGTAGGCAAAGTACTTTGCTCCCTGATATGCTCCTGAAGTATTGCGGCGGTCTTCCGGCATGAATGTTCCGACAAAAGGGGAGAGCTTGTAGATGCGTCCTTCATATTCCACAGAATCATCGCTTGCTACCTTGACTTCTGTGCCGGTTGGTGTGAACGTTACCAGTTCGCCAATTTTGATGCCAACCATGCTGAACTTGAAACGGCCTCGTCGAGGAGCTTTCGGCGTGTCGTCTGATGGCGAGGGAGCAGGGCTGGTAGGAAGTATGGGTTTGTTATCGTGGTACTCGAGGACGATAGCATCATCTACAGTAAGTGCAATATCTCTGAAAATATCCAGAGCGATTTGTGGAGCAACATTGAAAAACTCTCGATTTTGTCGAATTCGCAGGTCTGTTAAACGGTCAATCGTTTTGTGAACGAGTTTTTCAACCTCGTTATATTTGACTGTTTCCATGGTAGCGAAGATTTCAAAGGGTAAAGGTACAGCTGTGTTATCCAGCTCTTTGGAACGGATATCTACCGGACGACTGCTTTTGCCTATCTTCACCCAATCCTCTCGAAAACTTGGGTTCGTGAGGATATACACATAACCTTTATCCTTGTTCTCCATAACTAACTGTCTTTATGATACCATGATTTTTCATTTTTGCAAGTTCGTTTCCTGGCGATAACAGGACGAGAATGTGAGCTTTTCATGCGTGAACAACATGAGATAAGAAGGGAAGAGTTCGCAGGACTTGAGCAAGGACTTGGCTTTTGAGTGGAAAAAAACGTCGGTTCTGAGTACAAAACAGCGGGTTGCTGTACCCCTCTCAAAGGGTGTTTAACTGGATAACTTGGGGAAACAACTTGATATTATTATGCGTAACTAATTAAATATAAGACGGCAAACGCTCATAAAAAGCAAGGACTTTCGATTTCTGCGCGTTAAGGGTGTAAAATTAAACCAGCTTTGTAACTAGTGTAATATAATTCAGTTACGAAGTGCCGTGCCCTTCTCAAAGGCTATTATGGGAGCGGTCGTAACCAAGACAAAATGGTAACGACCGCTCCTTTTTTTGTGCCTGGATTTCAGCGACTTATAAAATCGTAACTCATAACGAAAAACGGACTTCTCGGGCTTATTTTGCATCCATTTTGACCCTGTTTTGCAGCCAAGAGGACTCGCTTAGACTCGTGCGGTTCCATTCACATTTCATGCAATTAGCTGAATATACGCTACCCCATGCCAAACAGCGGGGAATGGTGGAAAAGCTGTTCAAGGTTACGCTGAGCGTCCCGGAGCGCAAACCTCGCCGCAGGTCAACCAACGAGGAGATTCAACGCGAAGAGGTCATTCTCCCGAGGCAGATGGAGGATGAAGAGCAGCTGCCTTAGACGGAAACTCCCAGCGATGCTGAACTCGAGGCCTCCCTGTGGCAGGAAGTCGAAGAAGCTCGCGAAGCCGAGCTTTCCGAAGAATCAAATGAGCCCGTGACGGACGTGGAGCCGACCGCCGAAGCCCCGGCACAGGAATCCGGCGTTGAGCCTACTAAACCGGAAGCTACCGAAGAGGTCGAAATCAAGCTGACTACCTACAATTTGAAAAAAACTGGACACCCCCCGGTAAGCATCACCCCCGAGAGCAATGATATCAAACTCGAACCCGGCGACCAGCTGATACGCATCTACAAAGGCAAGCTGATTGAGGTAGACGTACACGATAGCGGCTACAAGTGGAATGGCGAGGTTTACCCCACCTTCACCCACATCAGTTGGAAAGCCTCAGGCTACCAAATCGGCGGCAACACCTTCTTCGGGCTTCCTGTTAAACGACGGGGCGAGTAAGAATAGGTTCTCATACGACCTTATATGGCTAACAATGGGAGAGGGAGGTAAGCAAGCCGCGAAGTATTAGGATATGACATCGGTCGCAACATGACCGTGGAATTATGTCATGAAGCATTGACGATGGCATTAACAAGCGAAAGGAAACCAGAAATTCTCAATACCGATCAGGGGAGTCAGTTTACTTCTGAAACGTGGCTGGCCCGAGTGAGGCTGCAGGGTATTAGACCAAGCATGGATGGCAAAGGCAGTTGGAGAGACAACGTGCGAATGGAGCGATTCTGGTGCACCTACAAATACAAGTTATTCAACTTGTACGACGATGTCACAGTAGAGGCTATAGAACAGCGACTCAAGATATGGATACGCTACTACAACAGCGAGCGATTGCACGCAGCTCTGGGCAATAAAACCCCGGAAGAATGGAGAAAAGAGCATCAATTTGCCGCCTAACCTCCATCCGGCGATTTTTTTGCGATTTTTTCCGTTCCGGCGAGGCTCCCTTCGCTACGCTCCGGGGTTGCGCTACGCGCAACACGCCGCGCCTACACTACAAAATCGCAAAAAATAGACTTGACAATAAACGCAAGAAATTAGTAGTCTAGCCACAGCTCCAAGCATCGGCTTTAGGTATTCCTTAAAAGCTTACGCCAGTGGTCAGAAAACGGGGCTCACCTCACTTCCTTAGAATTGTTATGAATCACTATGCTAAACATGATGCAAACATGCTTATAATCAGAGTATTGCGCATGCTGCCCAATGTGTTTATGCTGATATGTTTTATTATCATTAATGTCAGCTTTCTATTGAATCAAACAGCGGTTGCTTCAGAAGGGTGCGAAATTTCCCCGAATCTTATCAGGGAAGGTGAGGGACTCCGGGATATTGTCAAGGATCCGGATACTTCATTTTACGTACGGCGTTATTCAAAAAGACTTTCACATTATTTTAATCCTGACGGGACAAAGGAACAGGGAGGTAATGGCTCTAGTTTGGATGAGGCATTTGTTGTAGATAAACAGGATGTAAAGGTCTTAACAATTTGTTATGATGAAATTGGCAAATTTCCTGACGTAACCAAGATTGTAAAAATCGATAACAAAATATATTATATCTGCTGCTTCTCAGTTCGGGAAAATAACGAGACAAAGTATTTTCAAGTCTTTTTCCATATGAAAAGTTTAACAAAGTTAACCCCTCCTTTGTCATAGTTATTAACAAAGGAGGGGCTTTAACTAATTTATTCCTTTAATAGCTGATATCGACCATCCGGGAGTGGGCGCAGTAAACTTGAATGTCCATATTCTTGCCGGGTTGTCAAAACAGGCCCTCAACGAGCCTAAGAAGGTGAGGATTCCCCCTCGCCGGGAAAACGGCTGCACCCTGGGTGGATTCCTACCCCGCAAGGTGGCTTTTTGTTCGTTAGCTCTCAGAATAGTCGCTTAGCCGAGACTCTTTTTAGATTATTAAGATTGATTTTGATTACTCTTCATCATCTTCCCACTCTCCATCATCGTACATATCTTTTAGTACGTATAAACAACCCTTGCTATTATCCTTTGTGAACTCTCTAGCGACACTGTCATATATATATTTAATACCTTTGTTACTTATAAGCTGCAGAACAAAAAAATGCTTGTTAGTATCGTACGCAATGCCTATTTCTGATATGTCTTCAGAGCGTTCGTCCGATGGGAAAAGCTCCCAACAGTCCTTTGTTTTTTCACAAAATGATATGAGTTGCTCAGTATCCAAAAAATCCTCACCTACAAAAAAATCATCATAATGAGCCTCAACAGTCTCGATTAGCCTATCTTTTTGATAAACTTTTTTTGTTGCAGAAAAACTACCTTCCCCTACATCTTTATCTATACATATCACAACAATTTTGTCATCATCGCATTTCAAATATATAGGGTATGTATTCTCTGTCTCCATGCATTTCGGAAGGACATCGGCGCTCAAGGGTTGACAAACACATAATGCAAACAAGATTATACAATATAGTTGGAACTTTATTTTTTTAAAGAAATGACTAAAGTTTGGCATACTTCTACATATACAGCAATTTTCATAACTGTCAAGTATACTTATTTCTTTGTTTTTTTGCTAAACGACTTGCAACACGCCGCGACTGCCCCGGTGACCCGGGCAGTTGGTCTCCAATGAAGTATTCTCCTCGAAGAGGAGAGTGCTTCATTGAGTTCCACGTACATGAGTGGGCGCGAACTCGAGCACGGAAAATCCCCCCCCCCGAAGGGGCCGTACTCCGTCTGCAGCTTGCTCACCGCACCGGTGGCGCAGCTCTCAAAACTCTCCGCCGCGCAGGCAAGGCCACACGTCAACAAGGCTATCAAGGCTCGGTACATCATACCTCCGTGCTACCATATTCTCTTTTGCTTAGGCAAGAAAAAAGAATGGGCGGGGCAGTTTCAGACCTCTCACAACATTGACATTCTGCAACTAGTTGCTATACTTTACACACCATGAAGCTGCGTTTTTTACCTTTGTTGTTTCTTTGCTCATCCCTCACAGCCTTCTCGGCAAGTGAAGAGGCCAATGCTACCATGCGGCAACAAATTGATATTCTGCGCAGTATCAACAATAAAGAGCAAGCGGATGCAGCGGCGGCGCTTCTGGCGGGATTTGAACTGCCCGACGATGCCGATGAGGCTCTGTATGACGAATACACCGCCGCCTGCGAGGTCCTGCCCTACCACTATTACGGCTCTGCCGCACTTGCCAGCGCTATGCAGGTGAATGAGGAAGACATACCCGGCAAAGTGCAGCTGCCCGTGCCCACAACACCGCGCATTATGGCGGAGCTGGAGACCCGCGCCCGCTACAGCTTTTCTCTGCTGCCGGCTTGCATACGCAAGGGGGTGACCGGCGGCCCCGGTTTTACGCAAGAAACGGCTTGGGTATGCACGGCCCCGCGTCCGCAAGACGGCAGGGATTGCTGCAGCCAAGAACTGTTTTTTGCACCGGAATCCATCTTGGGTGGGCACGATGCCACCCTTGTGAACCAAGAAGAAAAGGAGATAGACGGCAGGCTCTACATCATCAGCACCGTGGCGCTGTTTCACCGTGGTCAAAAGCATGAAGTAACCATATGGGAAGACGTAACGGCTGCACCCGCCTACAATGATGAGGAGTTTGCCACATACTGTGCAGACACGTACAGCGCAAACGAAAAAGATATTGAGGTTGCGTTTGCACAGCGCCAACAACAACGCACCGCTATTTTGCGCGGCGTGCAAAACAAAGAAGATGCCGATGCTGCGGCAGATACCCTTGCAGACCTGTGCAGCGATGCTCACATGCACGACCTGCCCGAGCCAACGCTCGAGGCGTGCAAGCCCTACATCAACGAGTATATGGCAGAGGAAGGCCGCTTGGAGGCAGCGCGCTACTACGGCTCTACCCTGCTGGCGCAGTTCCTCAACGACCCCTTGGGGGTATACGAGCCACAAGAACTTACCCCCGCAGCCGCAGCCGAGATCCAACACATCATCCGCGCGGCGCTCCAAGCCTCCCCTTGCGTGGCGCACCGCAGCTTAACCGGTGGCCCCGGCTTTACAAAAGAAACAGCTTGGGTGATACCGGCAGAAGCTGTGAGGGGGGGCGACGACAACATCTGGGAACACGACCTCACTAAAAACATCTTTGTGCCCGATAGCCGATTCGGGTTTGTGTTGGATAATACAGATAGATTCGGCTTTCTCAACGGGCGTTTGTACAGAGTGGAAAAGGTGCGCGCATTGCTGCATGGCAAGCTGTACCACTACGAAATGTGGCTCGATTTTACGGATGGGCACGTGGTACCTACCACGCAAGAGTTTGAAGCAGAGCTGCAGCAATGCATCGCCAACCGTGAAAAGAAGCTGCAAGTTTTAGAATCCGTACACGATAAAGCCTCGGCAGATGCCGCAGCAGAGGTTTTGAGGGAATGGGAGGACGTACCGTACCCACCACTCATGCCGTACGGCACTTCTGACCAACGCTCAAATGCACTGTTTGCCGTGGATGTGGCCTTTGCCGAGAGCGAAATTTGTGACAACGACTGTTACGGGTCGAGCGCACTGAAGATTCTGCTTTATACCCCCAAGGGCAAAGCATCTGAGCAGAACATGGAGCTGACCCCGCATGAGGAAGAAGCATACTGGCAATGGCGTTTCCAAACCACACAGAAAAAAACCATGCGCTATGTGCAGGTGTTGCAAGAAGAGCTGCCGAGGGTACACGACCGCGCCTCGGCCCTTGCCCTCGCCAAAACCCTCTACCGCCTTGGTGGGGCGAATATATACTCGCACATCGATTTGTTGAAGCCCAACCCATACAACGCCCCCATTGATACTCTGCCCATTCGCCGCCAGCTGCAACGCATCAAAAATGCCGGTTATTACGGCGCTATAGACCTGGCCAACATCCTCAAAGAACGCTCCGGTCCTAGTGGCCCGGGCTATGTGGAGCAGATGAATGATGATGTAGAACCCGCTGAATCTGCGCTTCCCTAATAGCCCCGCAAGCAAAACGTTCAGTTGATAAATGCAACTCCGCGACAAATGGAAATTTGTGGGGGTGTTCTCATGCGGGAGAAGCAAGCCGAATTCCTAAGCCCCGGTTGGGGAACGTGTTGAAGGTAGCAAGAGGCAAGCGATGGGATGAAGCGGCGGCCCCTCCACACGCGCCTTGGCACCACCGGCCGCGGTACATGCCCGGCTAACCGTCAATCGCGTCGTGTGGAGGCTAACGTGGGCGATTGCGGACCACTCAGAAGACCATACCCTGCACCCGGCAGACCAAGGGCTCCACTTCGAGCGAATCCTCTCCTTGCAGCCCGTTTTTGCGCCATTGGCACCAAAAATGCAGGAAACGTTCAACAAATTGCCCCGCCACGCTTGAACAGAGGGGAGGAAATATACACGATTAGTTATGGACTAGCCCGGTTCTCAGAATCCTAATCATCGGCTTTACGTTATTGGGGCTGTTTCTGCTGCATATATTCTTGCAACAGGCGGTAACACTCTGCGTAGGCATCCCCATGGATGACTTTGTCTCTGAAGAGTGTGAGCGCGTCCTCACCATCCTTGTTACGAAGGCTCAGGTCGGGATTGCGTGCAAGGATTAGTTTCACTTTTGCAGGTTTACCGGATGCAAACATGAGAGCCGTATAACCATCAGAATCCTGCGCATTGATGTCAGCCCCGGATTTCAACAGCAGCTCCACCGCTTCATCGCACCCACGAAAAACAGCCTCAATAAGCAATGAATGATTCCAATCCGCGTAAGTTTCATTAACATTCATTCCATGTTCTATCAGCATTTGTAAATGCTCGGTCTTTCCCGTTTCCACCACGCGGGTAATCTGCCAGCCGGCATCACGCGGAAAGTGTGTGACATCTACCCCGGTTTGTAACACATAACGCATAATATGCGAACCATGCAATGTAATGGCAAGGATGAGCAGCTCCTTGTTGTCTGCTGTTTGGGAAGCCTCGGTTTGGAGCAATTCTTGAAGCTTTTGCTCATCACCGTAACATACTGCATCTGCCCAGGCATTGCCAGTAGTGGCACCGGCATCCATCAGCAAGCGAGCAAATGCAGCGTTATGAGGAATCGGCTCAAACAATTCTTGTATCAAGGCTTTGTCGGCGCGTATTTTTT
The DNA here is from genome assembly GCA_045631705.1 of Akkermansia sp. Lineage (GTDB taxonomy): Bacteria > Verrucomicrobiota > Verrucomicrobiia > Verrucomicrobiales > Akkermansiaceae > Akkermansia. Next base: position 32,034 of record JAZQVE010000057.1, read on the forward strand.
CCACACTCAACAAATATCTGAATACATCCAGCGATTCTGAATCTAGCGCCCAATCAATAGCCGTATACTCCCAGACACCAGTCCGCTGAAAAACATCCGCCCCAGCCTCAACCAATAGTCTAGCGCATTCTGTATGGTTATTATTAGCAGCAAGCATGAGCGGTGTAGAGCCACCATGAGCAGGACTGAGCATATTCATATCTGCTCCTGCAAGCAACAACATCCTGACGCCTTCAGTATACCCATAAGCGGCACAAAGATGCAATGCGTTTTGACTTTCACCATCAGGCGCATTGGGAGACAGGCCCAAATCCAAAAGCACCTTCATGCATTCTATTTGATTATCACTAGCTGCCAGTATAAGCAAATCCGGTGTCAGCTCGGCTCCGGCTAATAGGAGCTCTTTCAACTTTGCGGCATCTCCTTTCCTAATCGCATCCTGTGGAGTTTTCACCCTTTCCAGCTCTTGCATCAGTTCTGCGATTTCTTCCTCGCTGAGCTCAGGAAACGCCGATGGCGACACTCCCACATTCTCGTTATTCCCGCTCTCCGTTGCATAAGCAGGAACACATGCTATAGGTGCAATCAATAGAGCTATGAGTGAGCTTTTCATGCTTTTATTTTGGTGTTTAACTATAAGATTGTCAATGTTTTTGCTATGAATAATTCTCAAAGAGGTCAGGCAAAATGAAATACAGCATTGACGATGTATAGGGAGTTCTATGATGGTTATACCAAGACTTTGGGCTGAAATCAGCTTCGTGTGACCTGCACAGTCACATTTCTATATCTGGGGGTGCCGTCATGCCATATCTTTATTTTAGCGACTCCTTCTGTTCCTTTTGTATCCGTAAAACTGATACTTATCTCCATGTCTGCAAAACCTTCCATATCATCGCCTGCGTACCGTAACGATAAAAGCATACCTTTTCCATCCCTTTTCCGGACCTTGGCTTTAAATGGTATGACTTCGCCTGTGGGTATGTCTGCATCATTAATAAACAAATCCTGATTGACGAAGCGACACTTACCCTTACTCTTTGATTTTTCAGACTTCTTTTGAGTCCGTTGCTTCATCGTTACTTCGAACTGCTGTTTCTTGGGAGTGGGTACCCATTTTTCCTGTTGAGTATCCCAACATTCTGCTTTCTCAAAAGAAAAACGATACGAGACTTCTGAGGCCTGTATCTGGTTTAACAGAAGTAGGCTTAATATTGCGAAAAATTTGAAAAAAGCATTCATGTAAATATATTTACACTAAGTAATCAGATTAGTAAAGCGCAAAAGCATTAAGATAATGAATACCTGATGATTAGGTTGCTTGTTTATATTCAATTTTTCGCTCACTCGTCTTTTTTTCGTCACTACGGGCGGCTGCATGTGGAGCACCTCCATTCGGTGCTCGATAGTCTGCAAGCGGACAGACATCTCGGAAAGCACGCGGATGCGCATAGTGGTTTAGAACCGCTGCCCTGTAGCGTGCAATCCTCGTCCGCTTGTAATGGGGGTAAAAACGCTCAGTCTACAGTATGTGATGATTGGTGTAAGTTGTTGAAAATAAATGCAGAAAAAGCAAAGAAAAAGTAAAAAAGCTAGACATTGGTTGCTCATGTGCTATACTTTACAACGAGATAAAGCCTTAACACTAAACGTATTAAATAATGCGCAAGAAGCTCCACATAACCCGCTACAACAAGACCCGCAACTGGGCCATCTGGGCGAATGAGGAACTGCTGGCAGTAACAGTATACAGAAAAGGCGCACAGGCCGTTCTCGACTACATTCACACATTAACCCAAAACACAATAAATACTATGTCCAAGACCAAGACAACCGCCGCCGCTACCACCGCCACCAACAACGCCGATTTCGACCCGACCATCATCAAGGCCGTCAACGGCGAGGGTAAGACCATCCGCATCAAGTTCGACCCGCTGGGCGTAAGCGTTTGCTACAACCTGAAGGGTAAGTGGTGCGCCCATGAGATTTACAACCAGCCGCTGCCTGAGCTAGTGGCCGAGGGCGTATTCACCATCGAGGACGAGGATTCACAGAAGACCTACGCCAAGTATTTCAACGCTGGCAAGAAAGACAAGCGTTCCAAGGCCAAGCGCAGCAAGGCCAAGAAGCAGAAGAACGCCGAGCCCCAGGAACAAGAACAGGAAGCCGCCATCGCAACGATTGAGGAAGCCCGCGAGGCTGAGCAGCTGGCAGAGGTAACGATGGAAGCTCAGGACGAGGAAGCCTCTGAGGCCAATGAAGAAAGCGTTGAGCCCGCAGCAGAGGAGCCCGAATCAAACGAGCCCGTGACGGACGTGGAGCCGACCGCCGAAGCCCCGGCACAGGAATCCGGCGTTGAGCCCACTACCCCGGAATCTGCCCGATAACGTGAAACGCGATGGGGCTCCGCGTCGTGTGTTGGTGGATGGACTCACGGATGAGCAGAAGATGGCGGTCAGGAAGCATGCCGAGCAGTTTGAGAAACTGACTGAGAAGCTGGATGAGGAGATTGAGCGCCTTCAGTCGCTTATGTCTCGTGTGTCTGTGTTTGATGAAGAGACGGATGAGGCTTACTCGTCTGTTAATGATGATGCGTGTGAGATAAGCAGTATTGTCTCGATGCTGGTCTCTGACTGCGAGGATGCTGATTCCGACGATGAGGAAGGCGAGGACGATGCCTTTGCTGCCAGGCCTTCGCGGCGTGATGCGGAGGAGGAATCCGGCGCCAGTGATAAGGCAGGCAGGAAGCAGAATCGCTCTGTCATCACGAAGAAATACAGGAAGCTCGGACCGGATTTCTTTTGTGAGGATGAGGAGGACTTTGACCCGGATGATATCAAGGGGATGCTTATGGAACTGGGAATGAGTTTTCCGGCTGGTGCCTGGGCTGAGTATGACGAGTCTACCGGTACGTTGACAGCTGCCATAGACCCCAGTGAGCACAAATACCTGAAGGAGCTTTGCCAGAAATACGCGAAGAGAAGGAAGCGTAGGTAAGGCGTCCTTTCTCCGGGGCACCTCCGGTGAAATTCTGGAGGAAATCTGAGTGGCCCGTGCGGAAAATCTTGCTACGGGTGGCTGGCATGGTATATACTGGTGGAGTATGAAAACAAGAACTGTTTTGCCGGTCCGGACCGTCATGGCTGCGCTGGCTATGACCTGTGGCGCCGTGTGTGCTGCGCAGGATGATGATTTCTCAGCGCTGCAGGCTCACTGGAGCTTTGATGAAGGCCGCAACTGGCACAATATGCCGATGCCGTACAAGTGCGATGCTGCGATGGCAGCCGAGCTGACTGGTAAGGCGGATCATATGATGCTGAACGAGAGGATGGAGCCTGATAATGGGGCCTGGGTATCGGGGCGTCAGCATGCCGGTATTGCCCCCGGGTGCGTGCTCACTACTATGAAGGAACTGCCTTGTCTCAATGACTCGGTGACCTTCTCCTACTGGACCCGCCTGGGTGGCGAGCCGAATAAACGCGGTGTCATCGGCTCCAATTACACGACCCTGTGGGGCGTGATGAATGAAAAAGGACAGGTGGGGCTGCGGCTCCGGGGGAATACGGTTGTGCTTTCTCCGGTAGCGATTACGGATACGGATTGGCACCACATTGTCTTCACCCGCGATGCAGAGACGGGCAAGGTGGTGCTGTATCAGGACGGCAAGGAAGTAGCCACAGGCTCGACGCCCAGGGGCAAGCTGCCGGGGAATTTCTCATCCATTGCTACGAATAATGCCGCGCTGGACCAGATTCATATTTTCAGCAAGCCGGTTTCTGCCGCCACTGTGGCGACTCTGTACGATAACCACGCTCCGCAGGTGATTGACCAGTCGCATCTGGTGGAGACGGCCAGACCCTCGGTCACAGGCAGTATCCTGCACCGCTTCACCTACGATGTGGACCAGGATAAGCTGAGTGTGGCAGATTACACCCAGCCGGAGGGCGGTAAGGTGGTCAGCAATGGTGATGGCACGTTCACCTTTACTCCCGGGGATGGCTTTGCCCGCACGGGCCGGACCTCCTTTGATGTGGTGGTGACAGATGGCCGCGGCGGCTACACCAAGGCTGCCATGCACCTGCACGACAGCCGCCATGAGGTGGCTCCCCCGGTGCGGGAGTTCCGCTATTTCGGGGCGCTTCCGGAGATTCCGACCGGCAAGGGCAGGCAGTCGAAGCACCGCAATCCCATGGCGATTTACACCAAGGGTCCGAAACCCGATTTGCTTACGCAGGCGGATTCCCGGCTGTGGTACAGTGTGAATGAATCCAAGCCGGGGAAGATTCTGTTCTCTGTACCGCAGCTGTTGCGCACTACGGGCAATGCTGATTTCGAGACGGATGGTGCCGCGGTGCTGGAGGATAACAAGCTCATTCTCCGCAAGCCCGATGGTTCTCTGGTGCTGGCTTATGTGATGGGGCAGGATGTGCCTGCTCTGGAAATCGGGGCGGTGGTGAAGGATACTACTGGGGCTGCCATGAACCTGCCCGCCCGTCATTTCTCGCTGGTGGACTACGACCACGATGGCACCCCGGACCTGGTGGCCGGTTTCAGCGATGGCCTATATTATTACAAGGGCAGGGCTTCTCTCTATAGTATTGAGGGCGGGGTGCAGAAGATTCGCGATATTTCCTTTGCACCGGAGAAGCAGGTGATTTACCGCCGCTCCTACAATATTGCGCCCGGTGTGGGTGATTTGAACGGCGATGGCCGCACTGACCTGCTGCACGGTATCAACTGGGGAACCCTGCATGCCTGGGTGAACGATGCATCGAAGCCCACCATCGGTGAAGGTTCCTACATGGAATTGACCTTGGAGAATCAGCCCCGGGAGAAATTTGTTCGCGATCTCAACGGTGCTCACCTGGCTGTGGATGATTTTGACGGCGATGGCACGCCGGATATGATTCTCGGCGGCAATGCCGGCCGCGAGCTGGTAAGTGCGCTGGGCGTGAATCCCGAGACCTGGGCCGGTAATCTGGCGCTCATTGAGAAGGAACTTTACGATGGTCACGAAACGGACCTTGGCAAGGTGCTGGAGTCCGATAACCAGAAGGGGCTGAAGCGTTACCGCGAGCTCATGAGCGGCTGGATCCGCTGGGCTGTGGCTCAGAATACCCCCGCCAAGCGCAAGGCTGCCTGGTATATGCTGGCTGCCCATGTGCAGAAGTATCCCTTCCTGCAGCGCGGTGTGCTGAAGGAAGCCTGGGTGAAGCGCGAGAAGGGGCAAGTATTGAGCTATGGCGATATGCACCATGTGCCCGGTATCTTCACCATGAACTGGATTGTGCTGCACCGTCTGCTGCCGGATTCTGCTGCGCACCGCATCTCGGTGGCCGATGCTCTGGGCATGACCGGCCTGGACCGAGAGATTTATCTGGACAAGGGTATGCCGCTGGCGGATAACAACCGTTGCTCCGAAGGGCAGCTGCGTGCCACCCGGGATCTGCTGCGTTACCATGCGCCTATTCTGTTCCCGGATGACCACATCTCCATCAGCCAGCACTTCGATGACGGACGCGAGGCCATGTGCTACATTTTCGAGTCCAACAAGAACACCTTCAGCATGGAGGTGGGGAACAATATTGCTGAGATGCATGGCGATATGGTGAAGCTCACGGAGGACTGCTTCGGCACCAAGGGGGCCGCCAGTGGTGATTACTACACCTTTGTGCTGGCACACGAGGTGTGCCACTCGCTGGATGCCTATGTGAACAGGCGTGAGAACAAGGACCTGCGCCGCCGCTGGGGTGACCAGAATTTCTACGCCGCCACCAATGCCGGTACCAATAGTGATATCGTGGCCGATGAATCGGGCTGGTGGAACCTGAACCTGACCAAGGAGCGTTTCAAGCAGCGCGGCCTGTGGGACGGTAAGAACGAAACCTGGAATGATGCCTGGAAGGCCTATTGGCAGAAGTGCCCGTACCGCAACAAGGTATTCATGCGCGGCGATATTGACTGGTTCCTTTCGTCTCAGCAGGAGACTCTGGCCACGCAGGCTAACCACCACTGGGCCCGGTCCGAGTCCCGCCTCATCGGTGCCATTCTGCGTTACTTGCAGGGCTACAAGTCCAATATCAACGAGGTGGTGTTCTATCTGGATATCCTCTCTGCTGGTCAGAACAAGCTGCCCATGTTCCATCCCTGGGGCTCCGGCAAGCCGGCGCTGGTGAACTTCAATGTGGAGTACGCCTGGCTGACCCGCAATGATAAGGGCTACATCACCGATGTCCGCATCGGCTCCCGCCACTATGGCTTCACGGTGGATGAGAAGGGCCGCGTGGTCGGCCTGCGTACCTATCCCTTTGCCGATAAGATTCAGGCTGCTGCAAAGAAGTAACAGCTGGGAAATTCACGCAGAAAAAACGGTTCTCCCCCTGAGGGAGAGCCGTTTTTTTATCGGGCATGTTATGCTGCGTGGCAACCTGCCATTTGTGGAGGGGGAAAATCTGTCGGGGCACGGGACTCTAGTCCCGTAAACATAATCGGAGGTCATGTAAATCCCAGCTCCTCGGAACAGGGGGGTATTATTTCCTTGCCATGGGGGAGGGGATTGTATAGAGTATACACCATGACAGGTAGACATTTACTGACGACGTTATGCCTTGGCCTGGGATTTGCCGGTGCGCCTGTGCAGGCAGCAGCAGAGCCGGCTCCGTATGGCCCCCTGCCCACAAAGCAGCAGGTTGATTGGTTGCGCATGGAATGGTATGCTTTTGTGCATTTTGGCCTGAATACCTACACAAACCGCGAATGGGGGTACGGCGATGAATCGCCGAAGATGTTCAATCCCGGCAGATTTGACGCAGAGAAGATTGTGCGCACCTTCAAGGATGCCGGCATGAACGGCATGATTTACACCGCCAAGCACCACGATGGTTTCTGCACCTGGCCCACGGCTTCCACCGGCCACAATATCACCCAGTCCCCGTGGAAGGGGGGCAAGGGCGATGTGGTGCGCGAGTTTGCAGATGCCTGCCAGAAACACAACTTCTCCTTTGGTACCTACCTTTCTCCCTGGGACAGAAACTGTGCGGAATATGGTCGCAAGGGGTATCTGGATGTCTACTACAAGCAGATTGAGGAGTTGCTGACCCAGTATGGCCCTATATTTGAAATCTGGTTCGATGGCGCCATGGGCGGCGATGGCTACTACGGTGGTGCCCGCCAGAACCGCAACATCGGCAAGGCTGATACGTACTACAACTACGCCCAGGTGGTCAGGAATATCCGCCAGCTGCAGCCCGATTGCATTATCTGGGGGGCCGCAGAGCGCGGCGATGTGACCTGGGGCGGCTCAGAAAAGGGCTTCGTGAAGTACCCCATGTGGAATACGCGCAGGAACAAGTGGATTTCGCTGGAGGGCGACACCCCCATCAACCACCGAGGCTGGTTCTGGCATCCGGGGCAGGGCGGCCATGTGAAGAGCCCTGAGCATCTCATGGATGTCTATCTGTCGAGCGTGGGGCGCGGAGCCAATCTCATCCTTAATCTGGCTCCCAATCGTGATGGCCAGCTGGATGCCGCTGATGTGGCTTCGCTTGAGGCGTTCGGCAGGATGCGCAAGCGCCTGCTGGCTAAGGACTATGCCCTGAACGCTGCGGTGCAGGTGTCGGAAGTGCGCGGTGGCGATTCCCGTTTTGGCGGGAGCGCTCTGACGGACGGTGATATCGAGAGCTACTGGTGCCCGGAGGATGGCACCACCACGCCCGCTGCCGAAATTGTGCTGCCGGAGCCGACCACCTTCGATGTCATCCGCCTGCGCGAGCAGATTCGTCTCGGCCAGCGTGTGGAGGCCTTCAAGGTGGAAGCCATGGTTGACGGCCAGTGGCAGACCATTGTGGAACCGGGTAAGCCCGGCGAGGTGGAGACTCAGTTCAACCTGCGCGGTGGCAAAGGCCATACCATTGGCAACCAGGTGATGCGCTGGCTGAAAAAGCCGGTGACCACGAATCGTCTGCGCCTGACCATTACGCGAGCCAGGGCATGCCCCTGCATTTCCGAATTCTCGCTGCTGCGCATGCCTTCCGTGGAGGAGGCCCAGGCTGTGGAGGTGGAGTCCGGCGAGGATAAGCCGCTCAGCAGCAAGGGCTGGACATTCGGCGGCTTTGCTGCTGAGAAGGCTCATCTTGCGTTCGATGGCAAGGCCGATACCATGTGGGAGATTGGCCGCACGCCATCTCACTTCGTGGTGGATATGAAGAAGCCTGTCATCGTCAGTGGCTTCTCTTATCTCCCCCGTCAGGACGGCAGGACCCAGGGAATGACCAATCGCTATCGTGTTGAGCTCAGCATGGACGGTTCTACCTGGCAGCGTGTCGCGGAGGATGAATTCGGCAATCTGCGTGCCAATCCGGTAGAGCAGATAATTTCTTTCCCGGCACGGAAGGCCCGCTATTTCCGCTTCTTCTCCACCGCTGCGCTCGATGGTGTAGGCAGCAGTGTGGCAGAACTCCGCATTTACGGAAAGTAAGACCGGATTCGTCAGATTTCCAGACTTCTTTCATTGGCAGAGTGTGCGGGATTCCCGCATCTCTGCCTTTCTTGTGGAAATGGGAGGTTGGGGCAACACATTCGGGGCATCTACAATTTTCTTGATTCTGATTGCAGTTATGCTACCTTGATAGCATGTACAGGCGCTTTATCTATACGGGGCTTGCATTATCATTCTGGGCAGGTGGTGTGAGTGCCGCCGGGGATTCATCTCCGGAGCTGGGGAACATCATGTTCGTGGGTGATTCCATCACGCATGGATTCAGGGCACCGTCGTATCGCTGGCCATTGCATAAGACTCTGGTGGATAATGGAGTCTCCTTCTCAGCAGTGGGGGTGCATGCAGGAAATACATTCCGCGAGGGGAGCGTGCCTGCCGGTATCCTGTATGGTGGAGTGCCGTTCAATAACCGTCACTCCGCCATGAGCAGTGAGCGTGCCTATGAGGTATCGGGTCGCAACAATGCTTCCAGCCGCCTGGGGCATAGCAATATCCGCCAGTGGCTGGGGCTGGAACCCGGGTATGCCGGTCCGTACCGTATAGATGTTTCCAGCGAATTGCCGGATACTTTTGTGCTGATGATTGGCACCAATGATACGTTTTCTGATTATGGCCGCCGGGGTGGGTTTGGGCAGGAGACTCACCTGAAGGAGGTGACGCAGAACCTGCTTGGTGCCAGAGCTGAAGACGGACGCTACAGCGGCGGCGATATGGAGCGTATCATAAACGCGATGCGCGAGGCTAACCCTGCGTGCCGTATTCTGGTGCTGACTCTCCCGACCTGGCATGATTCGACGCCGCACTCCAACTCCCGCGCGGATTTTCTTGCCCTCCGTCAGCTGAACGCAGAAATTGTCCACTGGGCAGGGCAGCACCAGGTTCAGGTGGTCGATAGTAATGCTGGCCTTGTGGATCTGACCCGCGAGGATAAACCGGGCGTGGCGGAGTCTGCGTTCTTTTCCTCCCGCGATGGTTTGCACCCTACGCCGCAGGGTGACCTCATCATTGCCGAATCTGTGGCTGACGCATTGGGGGTTCCCGGGCGTACGGCCGGGCTTCAGCGTCGGGATTCCGCGGAGTTCCCGCACGCGTGGAATCCCTCCTGTGATACGAAGTGTGCGAATCCCGCCATTCCGGATGATGCGTGGGGAAAGTTGAGTGCATCCCACGGTTTCTCGCTGGTGCTTCGTTGCAGCGTGGGCGATGGCGCAGAGAATGGATGGAACAGAGAGCAGGGGCTTTATGTTTCCTTCTGTAAGTCTGAGGAAAAAGTGCGAGGCGGGGTCACCATCAGTGAATCTGGTATCATCTGGCAGGGCGGACAATTACTGTATAGTGCAGATATGTCTGCCAATACAGAGGAAATCCGTGTTGTATGGCATCCGGGGAAGCCGGAATCAGGTATCGCCAGGGGATTCTATGTCTGGCTGGGCGAGCGCTTGATTGGCGAGGCCTTGAAATCTGATACCGATGATGACGGGTGGCTGGAGGAAGCCTATGCTTCTCCTGGTGAGTCGGATGTGCCGGTACAGTTGAAATATTTCCGTGCAGTGGAGGGCGCCTATGCGCCCCCTGTCACCGCTGGTTAAGCTGCGCTATATTTATCAGGATTCAACAATCAGCCCCGCCTTATAGAAAAAGGCGGGGGTTTTGCTTCCTCCTGCATGGACGTTGCTATTCCGAAAATTTATTTTTCCGCTCTAACACGTACGAAAAAGCGTGGGTTAGATGGTGCATGCAGAAATGCTGCACAAAAAATCTCAAAAATGAGCTTGACGTGAAATCGCGTTTGTGATAAGCTTTGCCCCGCACCCCGTCACGGGGTTGCCCGAAAGAACTAAGCGATTCCGCTTCTTCGGCCGGGCGAGGCAATTTTCCAAGTATGACTTTCCGAGGCGCC
>JAZQVE010000058.1:0-17716 GCA_045631705.1 Akkermansia sp.
CCACAGGGCTGTCGACAATTCTCCCAAACGGGAAAACCACAAACGACACATAAACCATTATGGGATCGCTTAAGAAGAGACGTAAGGCCAAGATCAACAAGCACAAGCGCAGCAAGCGCATGCGCCAGAACCGCCACAAGAAGCGTTTGCGTTACAAGTCCTAAGCTGCGCGCTTAGGCCACGTCCGCAAGCGACGCTGTTCTTTTCACGGCACTGTTCCTTACTCAGGACAGTGCCGTTTTTTTGCGGAAATCCGGTGTGGTGGTGTTGCTCTTGCCAAGCGGAAGATAATTTGCTATAATGCGTGCACGTGAGACACCTGCCTCAGAAGGAACACCGCCATAAGGCACTGGAATTGCCGGAACTCATTTCCGGCATGATGGTGATTTTTGTGGTGTTGTGGGAGGCTTGTTTCGAGGGTGTAGCCAATTCCCCAGCTGAGCGCGATGCGTTTATTGGGTCATCTCATTTGATTCTGTGTGGCCTGGTCTGGTTCAATACCCTGGTGGTGTTGCTGCATTTCTGCCTGGAGTGGATACGCTATGGTGTGCCTGGTCGTTTTTTGTGGGTGCAGCTGCTTGTGGGTATTCTGGCGTCCACAATTTTCTATGGTGGTGTATGGGAGGTGATTGGCCGTTGGGCCTTCCTGCCCAGTCTGGTGAGTAGCTTCCTGCTGGGTGGTTTCTCCATCGGGACGCTGGGTGCCATTCTTCGTGCCCGTCGCACCAGCCCGGTGAAGGGCGGCAGCCGCTGGTCTCCGGCCATGCGATTTTTCACCTACATGGTGGTGCTGGTGCTGGTGAGCACGCTGCTTCTGCTGACGCCTGGCGCCACATACAAGCCAATTTCGTTCACCGATGCCCTTTTCATGTGCGCTTCCGCCACTTCGATAACGGGGCTGACTACAGTGGATGTAGCTTCCACATTCACGCCGCTGGGTAAGCTGGTGCTTCTGCTGGATATTCAGGTGGGCGCTATCGGCGTGATGACGTTCTCCTACTTTGTGCTCATGATGGTGGGCAAGCGCCTGGCTGTGCGCGACAGTATGTCGGTTTCCGGTATGCTGGATCAGCAGGGTGTGAATATCGTGCCTTCGCTGTTGCGTGCGGTATTCTATGTAACCCTCACGGCGGAGGCTATAGGGGCAATCTGCCTGTACTATCTCTGGAAGGGAATACCCGGGTTCCCTCAGGGAGATTTGTGGGGATATGCTGTTTTTCATGCTGTGTCTGCCTTCTGCAATGCCGGTATCAATATTTTCCCGGCAGGAATGGAGCAGATGGGGGTGGCGGATTGCCGCGCGGTGCAGGTGGTCATGATTTTCCTGGTTCTGCTGGGTACGGTGGGCTTTGGTGTGTATCTGGAAGGTCTGACCCGCCTGAAGAATCGCCTGGCTGGTAAGCGCAGCGCCAAACGCTGGAGCACCAATTCCTGGCTGGTGTTGCGTGTGATGTTGATTGTGATGGTTGTCGGCACTGTCGGGCTGACTCTGCTGGCGGCCTTTGAACCATCGGCGCATCTGGCACACGGAACCTTCAATCTCTGGGAGTCGTTGTGGAATGCCGTTGGTCGTTCGGCGGGGTTTGCTCTGTCGGATATAGGTGAGTACGGACCGGTGTATCAGCTGTTCCTGGCCTTTCTGATGTTTGTGGGCGGTAATCCAGCGGGTACAGGTGGTGGTGTGTATGCTCCGGTTTTTGCCTTGTGCCTGCTGGAGGTGTACCGAGTGCTCTGCGGCAAGCAGGATGTGGAGCTGCACAATCGCCGCATTGCCCGCAATACCGTGGAGCGCGCCATGGCTACGGTGGTGCTTTCGATTTTCTGGATTGTGTTCACTACGCTTCTCCTTATGCTGCTGGAGCCGGCTATAGCGCAGCAGCCCCATGGGGTAGTCCGGCTGTTGTTCATGGAGGTGAGTGCCTATACTACCACCGGCTTTGAACTTGGCGCGCTTCCTCAGGTTTCCGATTTTTCCAAGCTCCTCATTTCCCTTAATATGCTGTTTGGTCGCGTGGGTATGTTCACCTTCATGCTTATCTTCATCCGGCAGCGCGACCCTTCGCCCATCCGTCTTCCCGAAACCCGTTTACCCCTTACCTGATAAATTGCTATGAAATTCGTCATTATCGGCATTGGTCAATTTGGTCGCGCTCTGGCGCTGCACCTGGCAGATCTCGGATTCGAGGTCACCATCCTGGATGAGCGAGAGTCTGTTGTCACGGAGTTGAAGGACCGCGTGACCTATGCGCTGGTGGGTGATGCCACCGATATCCGGGTTCTTCGCCAGCTGGAACTGGTGGGTGAGGATACCTATGTGATTGTGGCGGTGGGTGAGCAGTTTGAGCGCAATCTTCTTATTACCGCGCAGCTCAAGGAAATTGGTGTTACCAATCTGCTGACCCGCAGTGTGAATGAGTTGCATGGCAAACTGCTGAAACTTATCGGTGTGAATGACCTTATCCGAGTGGAGGATGTGGCTGCCCGTCAGTTGGCCGACCGTTTCACGACGGAAGGCCTGATGCGCACACGCCGCATGGATGCCACGCATTCGCTGGCAGATGTGCCCCTGCCGGAGGAATGGGTTGGCCGCACGCTTATGGAGGTGGGGCTCCGCTCTGAGTACCGCCTGAATCTCCTGACCGTGCGACGCGGCAAGGAGCATGAGACTCATAATACGGATGATGTGCTCTCTGAGCCGGAGCAGCCGGTGATTGATTCTCCGGATGCTACGCTGGTGTTCCAGGAGGGCGATGTGCTGGTGCTGTTCGGTAAGGATGGTGATTTGCAGCGATTTGTGGAAAAATTCGGACTTCAGGGAGAATGAGTGCACGCGTGACCCTGCCGGAAAAGGTGTATGCCGGCTATATTTTTGACCTGGATGGCACTCTGGTGGACAGTATGCCTGTTCATTACATGGCCTGGCGCTGGGCTTTGAAGAAGCATGGCGCACCGGAGGAGGTGTTCCGTTGGGATGAGTTTGTGGCTCATGGCGGCATGGCTGCCCCGGATATTGTGGCCGACCTGAATCAGAAATACGGACTGCAGATGGAGCCTGAGCTGGTTGCTGAAGAGAAGCGCAATCGCTATGCCTGGCTTCTGGAGACGGAGACGCTGCCCGTCATACCTGAGACCATTGCTCTGGTGCGCCAGCTGCGGGAGCAGGGAATTCCCTATGCCATTGGCACGGGCAGCATGCCTGCCGGTGCCATGGAAACACTGAAATCTGCCGATGTTGCAGATTTGTTCAGTGTGATGGTGACTCCTGCAGATGTGCCGCCGGGATTCGGCAAGCCGCGTCCGGATATTTTCCTGCTCTGCGCACAGCAGATGGGGGTGAATCCTGCGGATTGCGTGGTGTTTGAGGACGCCGAGCCCGGGATTCAGGCAGCTATTGCCGGCGGCATGGATTTTGTGCGAGTCGGCCCCTGCGCTCCGGTTCTGGATTAATGCCGGATATTGCAGCGCTGGACGCACTCTGCCCAGCTGGTGTCCCGGCTCATCAGGTTGGTGAGCCAGGGCTCATCCGGAAGCCTGTGCGCGCGATTGAATCCAGCCGGGTTGGTGATGCGGGTGAACAGCACGCGTTTCATGGCGCTTTTCGGGATGCGCCGGAGTCCGTAGCCCGCAGGCTGACCATCACGGGCTATGTGCGATGACCATACGCAGGCGGTATCGCCTTCATCCTTGACCAGAATGACCAGATGGCCACGTTCGCGTCCGCCTATGTGTTCGTTCCACCATATCTTCAGCACATCGGAGGGGCGGGCCTGCTTCCAGTCGGTGAAGTTGATGCCTGCGCCCAGCCGGTGTACCAGCAGGGCAAAGCCCGGACCATTGGCGTTGGCGTACCCCCAGGGGCCTTCTCCATCTTTGACCAGCCTGGGCATCAGAGCCTGCCAGGCTGCGGGGGTGATGACTCTGCGCCGGTTCTTTGTTTCCCAGTCTACCAGGGCAGAAAGAGTAGCTACCCAGACAGCGGAGGAACAGAATGATGGACGGGCTACTCTGGGATTGAATACAGGCCTGCGTAACTGTTCATTCCAGGTGAAGGATTCAACCAGTGCCTGCTTGGCTCGCTCCTCGGTGCTGTAGCCACCTGCTCCAAGTCTCTGCATGGACATGATGGCACTTTGCATGCTTTTCCACCATGGTGCAGAGGTGAGCCCGCGTGTAGAGACACTGCGTGTCTTGAGCGGCGCAGAGAATGCAATTCCGCAGAGTAGAAACAGGGAAATCAGACTGGTTAAAACACGTTTCATCGGGACGAACAGCAGTCTAAGGGATATAACATCGATGTGGCAAGCTTTAATAACGGAATGACAGGGAATCATGTCCTATCTGCCTTGACTTAGGGCTTGATTCTGCTTACAATGCAATCGCTATGAAGAAGACGCTGACAATGCTTCTGGCTGTATGCCCTGTGGCTTTTGCAGATGATTGGTTCAATGACTGGGTTGATGATGCAGCTGTTGTGGCCCATGCTGTGTATACCGATTGGCACCACAATCTTCCGGAGAGTGGTTTCATGCCGAGCTTTGCTTCGTTTGAGCTGACGACTAATATGAAGGAGAGTCATCATGGTGGCTCTACTCTGGGATGGCAGAAATACGGCCTTTGTGTTCCCTTGGCGGACCCGCGTAAATCTGGTGGTTCTGACTGGATGTTCAACGCATCGCTCAACGCCGATGTGACATTCATGGATGCTGATGGTGCTTTTGATTTGCAGAAGAATGAACTCTACAATATCAACCTGCCCGTAGCAGCCATTGTGCCTCGCGCGAATGGTGATACCATTGTGGCTGTAGTTTCTCCTGCCCTGGCATCAGATTTCAAGAGCAACGCACACAGCTTCCACTTGAATTTCCTGCTCTCCTACAGCGTGAAATACAGTGAGACTTTCTCCTATTCCGTGGGGGTGGGACATTCTCCGGATGCGACGGTATATGGCCTTATGCCTGTGTTCTCCTTCAAGTGGCAGATGTCTCCCGAATGGCTTGTGCAGATGAGCGGATTCCGTTTCTCTGTGCTGAGACAGTTGGATGACCGCTTTTCCCTCGGTCTTTTTGCAGATGGTGCAGGTGGTTCCTGGGCTGTAAGCACAGAATATGGGACCCGTATGCTTCGAGTCCGTTCGCTTGTGCTCGGTGCGACGGCGGAGTACGACTTCTCAAAGCAAGGCGAGACAAAACGCATTGCTGCCTTCTCGCTGGGCAGCACTGTTGCGACATATGCCCAGTTCTGCCGCTACAACAAGGACCTGGATCGCGAAGAAGGGCACCATTACAAACCTGGGCTGTTTGTGTCCGGTGCGGTGGATTTCCGCTTCTGATGCGTGGTGCGGCGCAGTTTTGCGGTATCGAAACCGCGGAGCTGCGCTTCCTGTTTCAGCTTTTTCAGAAGAAGGGGACTGGCGTCTTCCTTTCTTGTCAGAAGCCACAGATATTCGTCGCCTTCGCCTGATACCAGCGCGCCTTCATAGTCCGGGCTTACGTATAGTATCTTGTATGGAGCCCGGAACCACCAGTAGGGCCAGACAAAGGACACAGCCAGTTGACCGGGACCGGTAGCGATCGCCTGTCCCCGGGATTTGTGCTTTCTGCCCTGAGGGTCTGTTCCATGGTTAATGACCCGTATGCCTCCTGAGGTCAGGGGGGTATAGTCCGTATAGACCTGGTCCATGTCCTGCTCAAACCAGTTTTCGTAGCGGGCCTGTTCATACCAGCGCCCGCAGTATCGCTTCAGGTTGACGTCTGACTGGGGTGTTGTATTGACGGCAGCCAGAGCCAGACTGCCTGTGAGAAGAAATGCAGATAATGCGTGATTCATGGGTGGTGTGATGCGTTGCGAAGCTCCGGCGTTGATTAACGGGCTAATTTGAGGAATAAGACACATTGGCTCGCATTTGAACTTGCACTACAGGGGCGGAACATGGTATGTTAACAGTGACATGAGAAAATCGCTACTCTTATCCCTTTGTGCGACATCGGCCATGCTGCTGTCGATGTGTGAGTCTTTTGACGGCCCTCCCCCCGTGGGGCAGGTTAAGGCTGAGGATCCCCAGGCCGAAAGCCTGATGGTAGAGGCCAAGGCTTACCAGAAGGATGGAGAAATGACCAAAATGCGTGGCCCTCTCAAGGAGATTGTACGTTATCATTCTCTCGCTCCGAATGCCGCTGAGGCTCGCTTCCTGCTGGGGCAGTCCTATGAGGCAACGCTGGATTACCGTGATGCGTTCAAGGAATACAGTAAGCTGATTGACCGCTATCCTCAGAGCCCGCTTTATGCCGATGCTCTGAATCATCAGTTGACGATGGCTATGGATGCTGCTAGTGGAAAGCTGGAGGTTCCGGTTTTCTGGGGTGCATGGAACACTACCATGGAATCCTCTGTAGTGGTCAACTGGCTTCGTGAGATTGTGCAGAAGGCCCCGTACAATGATATGGCTGCCACGGCTTCTTCCATCCTTGCCAAATATCTGGTAGACCAGGATCGCCCTGAGGAAGCCCGTATGGAGTATGCCCGCCTGGTGGAGAAATATCCGGATAGCCGCTACGCCCCGGAATCTCAGCTGATGGTGGCCCAGCTCTGGGCAAATAGTCATACCCGTGGCGATAATAATCTGGTGAATCTGAGCAATGCCCGCGAGGCTTATGAGGAGTTTACCCTGCGTTTCCCCAAGCATCCGGATGCAAAGAAAGCCATGAGCGAGGCTTCGAATATGGAGAGCCTCATGGTGCAGCAGCAGCTGGAGGTGGGGCGCTATTATCTGGAGCGCTCACACGAATACACTTCTGCTATCTTCTGTCTAGAGGATGTCGTTCGTCAGAAATCTATGAATCCTGAGGCCGCCAAGGAAGCTGAAGCCCTCCTTATCAAGGCAAAACAGGCTGCAGAAGCAGCCCAGACTGAATCCTGATCATGAAAAAGATAGCACGTGTGTTTCTAACCTGCCTGTCCGCTCTGTCTGTATGTTCCTGTGGGTATCATCTGGGGGGAGTGAAGCCTGTTGACATGCAGCATATGGGTACCTTTGCGGTGGAGATGTTTGAGAATAACACGGTGCAGCCCAATGTGGGGGTGCTGATGACCACTGCCATGACCAATACTCTGCAGAGTGATGGTACGTATCGCATGGCTCCGCGGAATGAAGCTGATTTTATCGTGAAGGGTACGGTATGCGATATAGACAGAGAGTCCCTGATTACAGACCCTGATGATACCTATGTGAGTAGAGAAATCGGACTCACTGTGAATGTGGAATACCAGATTGTAGAGCAGAAAACCGGCAAGGTTCTGCAGAAAGGCTCTGCCAATGGAACCGGCAGTTTCTTTAATCATGGGGTGAATACGGTGTCTGCTATGGATACAGCCTTGTCCTATGCAACGCGTCTGGTGGCAGAGGAGATTACTCTGAACCTGACGTCTTTATGATAGAGTATCCTGTCAGCTTTGTCGGCCTGCCTATCGGCAATCGTGAGGATATAACCCGGCGCGCTCTGGCAGTGCTGGAGGCGGTGGATTGTATCTGCTGCGAGGATACCCGCAATACCGGTATGCTGCTGACTCATTACGGGATCAGGAAACCGCTAATCAGCCTGCATGAGCATAACGAGGTGCAGCGTGCGCCGGAGATAGCCTCCCGGGCTCTGGCTGGCGAGTCCTTTGCTGTGGTGACTGATGCCGGCATGCCTGGCGTGAGTGACCCCGGCTACAGGCTTATCCAGGAACTGAAGGTTCGTGAGGTGCCGTTTACGGTGCTGCCTGGCCCTTCGGCTGTGGTGACTGCCCTGGTGGGCTCAGGCTTGCCGAGTGATGCCTTTTTCTTTGGTGGCTTTCTTCCTGTGAAATCAGGTCGGAAGGCAGCGATGCTTCAGACTGCTGTGCAGGCAAGCCATACGAGTATATTTTATGAATCTCCCTTCCGTATAGTTAAGACGGTGAAGGCTCTGGCTGAGATTGACCCTGCTGTGCCCATTTGTGTGGCACGCGAGTTGACTAAGGTCTTTGAGACATATCATCGTGGTACTGCTGCGGATATTCTCAAGGAGTTTGAAGCAAAACCGCCCAAGGGTGAGATGGTGGTGCTGATTGGTGGGCAGAATGCTCCCCGCGCCTGATAACATTCATAATGAAGTAAAGGAAGGCCGCACATAGTCACGTGCGGCCTTCCTTGTTTTATACCGTTTGATTGAGAGGTTACCTTCAGTGGGGAACCGGGATGGTCTGCTCGCGGTCCGGGCCAACGCCGACAGAACCGACCGGGCAGCCCACAACCTCGCCAAAGCGCTTTACATAGGCCTTGCAGTTCTCGGGCAGTTCATCCCAGGTGGTGCACTTGGAGATGTCCTGCTTCCAGCCGGGAACGGTCTCGTAAATCGGTTCGCAGAGTTCCCAGTCCTCGATGCGGGCAGGGGGGTACTCCAGAATCTGGTCGCCCATCTTGTAGGCGGTGCAGATCTTGATGGTTTCGCGCTCGTCCAGACCGTCCAGGTTGGTCATGGCCATTTCGTCAAAGCCGTTGAACATGGCAGAGAAGCGGAGGACAACACCGTCTGTCCAGCCGCAGCGACGGGGGCGGCCTGTGGTGGCGCCGAACTCGCGGCCAAGGCCGTGCAGGTAATCGGCAATCTCATCATCCTCGGTCACGAAGGGGCCTGCGCCCACGCGGGTGGTATAGGCCTTGCAGACACCGATAATCTTATCAATCTTGGTGGGAGCTACACCGGAACCGGTGCAGCAGCCGCCAGCGCTGGTATTGGAGCTGGTCACGAAGGGATAGGTGCCGAAGTCGATGTCGAGCATGGCTCCCTGTGCACCCTCGAAGAGTACGGTCTTGCCGGCTTTGATGGCCTTGTTCACCACAGGGATGGTGTTGGTGATGTGCGGTCGAAGTACATCGGCTGCAGCCATGACGGCCTTGAGAGTCACCTCCGGGTCGGCCTTGGGCCAGCCCAGACGAGCCAGCTCGTCGTTGGCGGTCTTGATTCGGGCTTCCAGGACACTCTGCAGTCGCTCGGCGTCTGCAAGGTCAATCATGCGGATGCCGATGCGGCGAGCCTTGTCGGCGTAGGTCGGACCGATACCCTGCTTGGTTGTGCCAATTTTCTGGTCGCCGAGAGCTTCTTCCTGCGCAGCATCAATTTCCTTGTGGATGGGAAGAACCACGTGGGCTCGGTCAGAGATGAGCAGTTTCTCCGGGGTAATGCTCACACCCTTCTCAAGCAGGTAATTGATTTCCTCTACGAGGGAGGTCGGGTTGATTACCACGCCGTTGCCAATGATGTTGATCTTGTTGTCCCAGAGAATGCCGGAGGGTACAAGATGAAGAACGTACTTCTTGCCGTTGGCGATAACGGTGTGTCCGGCATTGCTGCCGCCCTGGCTACGCACGACAATGTCGGCGGTCTCTGTAAGGAAGTCGATTACCTTACCCTTGCCTTCATCTCCCCACTGGGAGCCAATGACTAGTGTGTTCATGTCGGAAGTTTTCAGTTAGCAGCGTTAATCATGCCCAGGAATGTGCCGAAGGTGCAGCCATCCACTGCGGCCGGGGTGTATTCCAGACCTGCAGCCTTCTGCTCGCGGCAGATGATGCCGTTCACGCTGTCGTCATTCAGGTTGATGTGGGTGACTTCAACGCCGGCGGGCAGGGAATCTGCTGCGAGCACGAAGTTCTGGTTCGGAGCGGTGATTTCCACCTTGCCGGTGCTGAGGTCCTTGGACGGCTGGTTGGAGCCGCGGTGGCCGAATTTCAGCTGGCTGGTGCTGCCGCCCAGTGCGAGACCGAGTACTTCCATACCCAGGCCAAGGCCGAAAATCGGAAGCTTGCCGAGCAGGGCCTTCACTGTGCTGATGACACCGCAGAGGGCTGCGGGGTCGCCGGGGCCGCTGGAGAGGAAGAGACCTGCCGGGTTCTGGGCGAGAATTTCCTCAGCCGTAGAAGTGGCGGGCATGACGATGACCTCGCAGCCATCCTGGCGGAGGGCGCGCAGGGTGCTGTTCTTGATGCCGAGGTCCAGAGCGGCAATCTTGCAGGTGGCCGGAGCCAGTTGACCGTAGTTGGTCATATCACCTGCAGTCTTGTTCGGGAGTTTCCAGGGACGGGAATCTCCGCTCCAGGTGTATGTGCTCTTGGTGGAAACGGTGGTGGCAAGGGCTGCTCCGGCCAGGGGAGCGGCTGCCTTTGCCTGTTCAATGGCCTGTTCTGTAGTCAACTCTGTGGTGACGCAGGCGCGCATGCTGCCGTTGATGCGCAGATGGCGGGCCAGCTTACGGGTGTCGACGCCTTCGATGCCGGGAGTGTTGTGCTTCTTGAGCCACTCGCCCATGGCGCAGTCTGCGCGCCAGCTGGAGTGCAGGTTGGAAAGCTCACCAATGACAATGGCTGCTGCCTGGGGTGCAGGGCTTTCGTTGTCTTCCTCTACGATGCCGTAGTTGCCGATGAGGGAGTAGGTCATGGCCAGAATCTGCCCACTGTGAGCGGGGTCGGTCATGATTTCCTGATAGCCCATAACGGCAGTGTTGAAGCAAGCTTCACCTGTGATTGTTCCTGTGGCGCCAATGGAGGTGCCTTCGAAAATGGTCCCGTCTTCTAATGCCAGAATTGCTTTCATGAGTTAATTTAAGCCGTGGCATTATACAGGATGCTGCGGGAAATGGCAAGGCAATAATCATTCTCATGCCAAATAATTGCACGCGCGTGTGCGAGCCTTTATGTGTTGGATGAAAAATTCGTCATTTTGGTCAAGATTGCTTGCATTTGTGTCTGTGTTGTGTTTATAATGTCTCATCAGCATAGAACCTTTTTTGAATATAGGTTCCGTTTAGGAATTTAACAAAACATTCTGCAGATTATGGAAAACGAAGAAATTAAAGAAACTGCTGCTCCTGCTCCGGCTCCTTCCGTTGATGCTTGTGACCGTCTCAGCGCTGCCCGTAAATATGCTTGCGAGCAGTATGAGAAGCTGCGTCGCGCAGCTGCTGAGCAGATGGAAAGTGTACGTGGCTATACAGACCAGGCTCGTGCCCAGATTAATGAAGGGTGGGGTAAGGCCCGTGTGCAGATGAATGAGGGCTGGGATAAAGCCCGTGTTCAGGTGAACGAGGGCTGGGACAAGACCTGCGAAGCTGCCAGGGAGTATCACAAGGCTGGTGAGGCCTATGTAAAGCAGAACCCCACTGGCAGCGTTCTCGGTGCTCTGGGGGTGGGTGTGCTCATCGGTCTGCTGCTTGGCTCCCGCCGCTGATGCTTTTGCTCGGCTTTCTGATAGTGTATCATGTTCTCTCTGTTCAAGGGTAAGGAGCGCACGTCTGTTTTGCGCGATGAGTCTGCTGCAGTTGTGCGGCAGACTTGCACGGTGGCTCAGCGTGCAGTGGAGCACGCTGGTGCTCTGGGAGAGCTCTTGTCGGCAGAGATCAGGGAATACGTCGCCCACCAGCTGCAACGGCTGATAATGGCTGTTGTGGCTGTTGTTCTGCTGTTGGGGGCATATGGCGTTCTCTGCGCATTGGTTGCCGTGCTGCTGAGCTATTGTATCGGTATGCCCGGGGCTCTTGCGGTTGTAGTGGCGATAAATCTGCTTGTGGCTGTTCTGCTGCTGAGAAAGGTGCGCGGGATGGCTGGTAAGCAGCTGGCTCCTGCTACGGTTGAAGAACTTAAGAACGATTGGCAATGTCTCAAATTACTTTGCAAGGAAAACAGCAAGCCCTGATGCGTGTTGCTGCCAGCCGTGTGGCGGTGCTTGATTCTGTGTCTTCTGTCAAGGAACATGCGTCCGGGTGCGTGCGGGCTCTTCCCGTGTCTCCCTCGGTGTTGATACGGTTGGGTGCTGCTGCTGGTGCCGCTGCTTCGGTTGTTGGTGCTGTTTCTGGCCTTCGCCGGCGAAAGCGCCTGGCGGAGAAGAAGGTTGTAAAGTCAGGCGGACAGTCGACGTTTGCTGTGGCTGTTCAGTTGCTGCTGCCTATGCTGCTGCCGCATCTTCGGAAGCTTTTGCAGGATAAGGCAGGGATGAATGGCGGTCAGTCTATGAATTTTTAAGTTTGATTATGAGGAAAGTATTTGTATCAGGTGCCTTCAATGTGCTGCATGCCGGGCACATTTTGTTTTTTGAGCAGGCAAAGGCATTGGGCGACTATCTGATTGTCTCGTATCCCTCCGCTGATTTGCTTTGGAGTCTGTACGACAAGAAGTCTGTGCTTGAGGATGCGGATAAACGTGCTGTCATTGGTGCTCTTTCCATGGTGGATGAGGTGATTGAATCTACTGATGAGGATGTGGCGCTTTCGTTTCGGTCGGCTCTGCTCAAGACTGCACCGCAGGTTCTTGCTGTGACCACGGATGATCAGTATATTGAGGAGAAACGGCGTTTTTGCGCAGAGCAAGGGATAGAGTTTGTGGTGCTTGACAAGACTCTGCCATCCAATCATCAGACTTCCAGCACGCAGCTGCTCTCTCGTGTAAAAGCTCCCGCGCATGCTCCTTTGCGTGTTGATTTTGCTGGTGGTTGGCTGGATGTGCCGGAAAATGCAATTCCCGGCGAGTACATAGTTAACTGTTCAGTATCTCCCACTGTATCGCTCAAGGAATGGCTCTACCGCCAGGGGGCTGGTCTTGGTGGCAGCGGTGGCTGGAGTGTTCTGAATGGCTGGGATCCCGTTGCGTCAGAGCTTGGTCTCGGAGTGGGTTGGCAGGATCCTGCTGTCATTGCTGAGACAGGGGCTTGCGTCTGGAAGTCTGGCCCGAAGCCTGTTCTCGATTTCAAGAACACCGGAGCATTCCTGTCGGGGTGTATGGCTGTTTATGATACCCGGGTGAAGCATTATACTCCTGGTTTTGCTGGGTATGAGCGCTCATTTGAGCGCATAGCCAAGGCTGCACGCATTGCCCGCCTGGGGGTGCAGCAGCAGGATGTAGCTGTGCTGGCTGTGGGCGTTCAGATGAGTTACCAGCTTCAGTTGGATGAGGGTATGCAGCCTTTGCCGGATATCGGCGCCCAGCTTGCACACAAATATTGTGGTGGTGGTCACGGTGGCTACGCCTTGTATCTGTATGAGAGCAAGGAACAGCGTGATGCTGCCGTAGATGCTTGCGAGGATATGTATCCCATCGAGCCATATTGTCGTACATTTGGTAAGGACGAACAGGTGGAATGGGAGCCGCGTTTCCTGGAACGCTTGCGCAAGCGTGGTGTTATTAAGTAATTCTAATTTTTTCTGCTCTCTTATGGCTAAGGTTTTTGTTTCTGGCTGTTTTGACGTGCTTCACAGTGGGCATATCGCCTTTCTGGAGGAGGCTGCCAGCTACGGCGATGTGTACGTTTCTATCGGTTCGGATGCCACGGTGATGGCGTTGAAGAATCGCAAGACGATGTATTCGGAGGATGAACGTAAATATATGCTTGAGGCGATTCGTTTCGTCAAGAAGGTGTACATTGGACCGGATACGGGTAAAATTCTGGATTTTGCACCCTTGCTGGATGAGGTGAAGCCGGATATCTTTTTTGTCAATTCGGATGGTACCAGCGATGAGAAGAAGGCGTTTGTTGAATCGAAGGGTATTCGTTATGTGACAAGCTCCCGTATTCCTCATGGCAACCTGCCGGAGCGTTCTACTACTAGTATTCGACAGACTCTCGGAAAATGAAGGAGTCTTGCATAACATATACAATCGGGGAGACGGGGACGCGTCCCTGGGGGGAGTGGCAGGTGCTTGATTTGCAATCGCATGTCGTCGTCAAGAAACTGCTTGTGTATCCGGGTGGACGTATCTCTCTGCAGCGCCATAAGTACCGGACAGAGCGTTGGATTGTCACTGCCGGTGTAGCAACCGTCAGCTGCGATAATAACGTGATGCATTTGAACGTGGGAGAGTCTATCATGATTCCCTGCGGCAGCATGCACCGGCTCAGTAATCAGGGGACAGCTCCGCTCGCTCTTATAGAAGTGCAGATGGGTAGTTATCTTTCCGAGGATGATATTGAGCGGTTCACGGATGATTATGGGCGAATCGATTAAATAAGGACGGAAATGAGCCAGTCATTACATGCTGCCTGGGATAGAGTGGATGGTATTCTGGTGATAAACCTGGATACCAGCACGGAACGTATGGATAATTTCAGGCGCTCCAATGCAACGACTCTGCCCATGGAAAAGGTTCAGCGGCAAAGTGCTGTTATGGGCCGTAATCTGCCCACATACGGTAAGGCCCCGTGGTTTACAGAACGAACGATGGAGCGTGCGCCTTTCTGGGGCGGCACCGCAGGATGCGCCATATCTCACCGGCACGCCATAGCCCGGGCCAAGGCCGAGGGCTGGCGCAACGTGCTTATCATGGAGGATGACGCAGTCGCTGGAGATAATGCCGATGCGCTTGCCATGCTTGATTATGCATTGCAGAATCTGACGGGAGATTATATGCTGTATCTGGGGTATAGCCGTCCTACTCCGTACGGAAGCTGTATCAAGTCTGCCGGTGAGCATGCTCTGTGGCAGGTGGAGGGAGTACTGTCTACCTATGCATACCTGGTCACGCAAGGTATGTATGACCGTCTGCTGGCTCTCATGCCCACGGAAGATAACGTGTGGGAGTGGATTTCCATTCATCGTGCGGTGGACTCGTTTTACCGCGACACTGCTGCAGCTCTTCCCGGGGTGAAGGTGTATGCTATTCAACCGGACCTCGTGGCGCATGTGGACGGTCAGTCCGATATCGGCTGTGTCGTGACTCGTACAGACTCCTATGACCGTGTGCAGACTCCGTATAGCTACGCTACATTAGCTGGCGTTCTGCACATCCTGGGGACTCCATTCCGGCGTCTTAAAATCAAACTGAACTCCATCCGTACGCATCGCCGTGCTATTCGTGGTGGTTTGCCCGGCTTCCGCAAACGCCGTCAGAGGAAGGAAAATCAAGGAAAATAAGATTTTTTGCCCCGTTGGCATTGATTATGCTTGAAAATTGTCCTTGAAAAGAGGATATTAGGGGCTCACTTAGTAAGATATGTCTGAACCGAAAGAACGCAAGACCCTGGAAGAACGCAACCAGGCAAGCGACCTTGAGCGCCTGCGCCACTCCTGTGCGCACGTGCTGGCCGCTGCCATTTGCCGTATCTGGCCGCAGGCTCAGCTGGCTGCCGGCCCTGCCATTGAGAATGGCTTCTATTACGACATTGAACTTGACCACAACATCTCTACCGCCGAGTTTGAGCAGATTGAGGCGGAAATGAAGAAGATTGTCAAGGAGAACCAGACTTTTGAACGAACTACCGTGACTCGCGACGAAGCCATGGCTATGGCTCAGAGCGGTGAGCTGGGCGCCGGCGGCCCTCGTGAGGTGCCCTCCAAGTTCAAGGTTGATTTGCTCAACCGTATTCCCGAGGGCGAGGAGATTTCCATTTTCCGCAACGGTGAATTCACTGACCTCTGTGCCGGCCCTCATGTAGGCCGCACGGGTAATTGCAAGGCCTTCAAGATTATGAGCGTGGCCTCTGCCTATTACATGGGCGATGCTAATGGTCCGCGACTGCAGCGCATTTACGGCACCTGTTTCCCGAATCGTACGCAGCTGGATGAGCATCTTGCCCGCCTGGAGGAGGCCAAGAAGCGTGACCACCGTCGCCTGGGCCGCGAGATGGGCCTGTTCACCATCGATGAGATGGTGGGCCAGGGCCTTGTGCTCTGGAAGCCGAAGGGTGCCATCATCCGCCGCGAACTGCAGGATTTCATTACGGAGGAGCTTGACCGCATCGGCTATTCTCAGGTGTTCACCCCGAACATCGGCAAGCTGGACCTCTACATGACCTCCGGCCACTGGGAACACTACAAGGAAAGCCAGTTCCCGCCCATTCCGGACCCGGATGATTTCAAGCGTCTGCGCGATGAGCATGCCTCCTGCGCCGACCTGTTCAATGCGCTTGATACCCGTACCATCAGTGGTTTCATGCTCAAGCCCATGAACTGCCCGCACCACATCCGCATCTATGCCAATGATCCCCACTCCTACCGTGACCTTCCCGTGCGCCTGGCTGAGTTCGGCACTGTGTACCGCTGGGAGCAGAGTGGTGAGCTGGGCGGTATGACCCGCGTGCGTGGTTTTACTCAGGATGATGCCCACATCTTCTGCCGCCCTGACCAGATCAAGACGGAAGTGCAGCAGTGCATCGGCATTGTGAAGCACATCCTCGGTACGCTCCAGATGAACGATTACCGCGTGCGTTTGTCCCTGCGCGATAAGGATTACACCGACCCGAAGTACGTGGGCACCATCGAGAACTGGAAGCTCTCTGAGCAGGCTCTGCGCGAGGTGCTCACCGAGGAAGGATTCGACTACATCGAGGCTGAGAACGAGGCCGCCTTCTATGGCCCGAAGATTGACTTCATTGTGCGCGATGTGATTGGCCGCGATTGGCAGCTTGGCACTGTGCAGGTGGACTACAATCTGCCGGAGCGCTTCGACCTCACCTACACGGGTGCAGATAACAAGCCGCATCGCCCGGTGATGATTCACCGCGCCCCCTTCGGCTCCATGGAGCGATTCACGGGTCTGCTCATCGAGCACTTTGCCGGTAAGTTCCCCACCTGGCTGGCGCCGGAGCAGGTTCGCGTGCTTCCCATCTCCGATAAGGTGGCTGAGTTCGCTGAGGAACTGCGCGCTAAGCTGGCCAACAAGTTCATCCGCGTGAAGCTCGATGATGCGCCCGATAAGATTGGCGCCAAGATTCGCAACGCTCGTCTGGACCGCGTGCCGTACATGCTCGTGGTAGGCCAGCGTGAGGCTGAGGAAGGCAAGGTGTCCGTTCGTCACCGCGAGCTCGATGTCGTCGGCACCATGGGAGTGGATGAATTCATCGAGTCTCTTGAACAGGAAATAGGCCAGCGTCTCATCCGTCCGGCACTTCAGCCCGAAGTCAAGGAACAGCAATAACCCCTTTTTCTGCAGCAGTGAGGGGAACCGAGAATCTCCTCTCTGCTGCTGAATCTACCAGGATTAAACCAAGAACACACACAAGTGGCAGCCCCCCAGAAACCCAGTAAACCCGCCAATCGCCAGCAGCGCGATAAAGGCGCCAGCAAAACACCGCAGATTCGCGTCAACGACCGTATCCGCGCGCCGAAGGTCCGAGTCGTCACCGCCAAGGGTGACCAGCTCGGCGTCATGGCCACCCGCGATGCCCTCGCTAAGGCTAAGGAAATCGGACTCGACCTCGTCGAGGTTGCTCCGAATGCAGATCCGCCCGTATGCCGACTTATCGATTACGGTAAGTTCAAGTATATGCAGGCCAAGCTGCAGAAAAACAACAAGTCCAAGGTGACCAAGATGAAGGAAGTGAAGCTTCGTGTCGGCACGGACGTCAATGACTACAACGTCAAGATGGCCCGTACGGAGCAGTTCCTCGACCATGGACACAAGGTGCGTTTCCAGCTTCGTTTCCGCAATCGCGAGAATGCTCACCGTGAGCTGGGCCTGGATGTGATGGCCAAGGTAGTGGAAGACATGAAGACGATGGGGCAGGTGGATCAGGCTGCCAAGCTGGCCGGTAACACGGTTACTATGGTGCTGGCTCCGCTTCCTGCCAACCAGCGTGTCAAGAAGTTCAAGAAGTACGAAGAGGCTGATTTCGATGCCGAGTCCGAGGAGTTTGACGCTACCGACGACATGGGCGAGGAATAAAGCTCCCTCTTGTTCCTTTTTTACCCCGCGGGTGGCGAGGCTGCCCGC
>JAZQVE010000059.1:0-3960 GCA_045631705.1 Akkermansia sp.
CCCACCCTCTGGGCACCTAAGTACATCGTGCCTGTGGAAGCCATCCCGATTCTGCCCACCGGCAAGCTCGACCTGCGCAACTGCAAGTTGCTGGCCGAAGAAGCTCTCGCTTCCATCCTCTAAAACCGAAAGCCCCGCAGCCCGCGGCCGCGGTGGCTTCATTCTTAAAGCACAGAAGAAAGCGCTTCTTCGGCCAGCAACTTACAGTTGCGCAGGTCGAGCTTGCCGGTGGGCAGAATCGGAATAGCTTCCACGGGCACGATATACTTGGGAGCCCAGAGCGTGGGCATCTGGCGCTCGGCCAGAGCTGTGCGCACATGCTGCAGGATTTCCTTTTCCTCCGAGCTGCGCTGGTGAGCGTCGAGCGCGGAAAGCAGCACGATAGCCTCGCCCTTCTGCGGGTCAGTCACGCCGGTAATGGCAATCTGCACACCACCCTCGGCAGCGGGATCAATCTGGAAGATATCCGTGAGCGCCTGCTCCACAGCCTCATGCGGCACCATTTCGCCACCAATCTTGGAGAAGCGGGAAAGGCGGCCACCCAGGGTAATGAAGCCATTCAGGTCCATCTTGCCGATATCACCGGTCTTGAACCAGCCATCCTTGAAGAGGGTGGGATTCAGCTCAGACTTGCCTACATAACCAGTGAACACGTTAGCACCCTTGAACCAGATCATACCCTGCTCCGTGAGCGGCAGTTCCTTCGTATCGTCGTCCACATCGGTGATGCGCACGGCAATACCGGGCAGCGGAATACCGATGGTGCGGGGCAGATGACCAGGCACATAGAAAGCGGACTCGGGAATCATGGGGGCATTCGGCATGTTCACAGCGCACACCGGGGAGGCCTCGGTCAGGCCGTAGCCTTCCAGCAGAGTCACACCGGTGCGCTCCTTGAACTCGCGCTCCAGGTCCGGCTGCAGCTTCTCGGCACCCACGATGAAGTAGTGCACAGCTGCGAAGGTATCCTTATCGGCGCGGCGCAGCATGGCGCGGGCAAAGGTGGGCGTGGCGCACACCACAGTAAGGCCGTAGCGCTTGCAGAGCTCGCACAGGTTGCGCGCATCCGTCGGGTTCGGGTATGCGCAGTAGCTGTAACCCGTCAGCAGCGGCAGCATCATCGTCACCGTCAGGCCGAAGCTGTGGAAAATCGGCAGACTGGCCAGGAACTTCTCATCACCCAGCGGAATACGGTTGGCGCACTGAGCCACATTGGCCAGCAGCATGCGGTGGCTGAGCACCACACCCTTGGGCTCACCACTGGAACCGGAGGTGAAGAGCATCACAGCCTCGTCATTGTTGCGGCGGGCATCCGTATCATACATCTTGCAGATGACACTGGCCGGGGCAGCCTTGGCCATGAGCACATTGGTGATGAGGGTCTTCTTATTCAGATTCTTCAGCAGGTCCTCCACGATGATGAGCTGATCCTCCGGCGGCCAGGGGAAGGTATCGAGCTTCTGCATGAACTTGCGGGCAGTGATGAAGGTCTTCAGGCCAGCCTGGCGCACTGTGCTTTCAAACGCAGCCTTGGAGGAAGCGTAGTTGATGAGCACCGGAGTCACACCTGCCAGCAGGCAGCTCAGCGTAGCAATGGTGCCGCCCGGGCCGGGAGGCAGAATCACACCCATGCGCTTGTCGCCGCGCTCCTTCAGCAGCTTGGCCACCGTCATGGATACACCCAGCACCTTGAAGAAAGGCAGCGTGGCATGGGTCATGCCGTCGATGATTTCGGCCTTCGGGTTGGCCTTCATGGACTTCACCAGAGCGGTGGTCAGCGAGCCGCGCAGCAGCGGCTGAGCAGAGTAGAGTTCGGCGCTGCGCTGCAGCCAGGCAGCCATCAGACGCTCACCGGTCTTCGGGCCGGGGTGCAGCTGCGGCAGAATGCTCAGCTCCTCGCTGTAACCGGCCTTCGGCTCACTGCGGAACAAATCCTTCACAGTATCTGTGTAATAACCCACAAACACCGGCACGGGGGAAATGTGCAGGCTGCCCACCGTGGAAAGGAAGGGAGAGGGCACGTCGGCATGGCAGCCGCGGGTCTTACTCACCAGCCCCGGCAGGAACACCACGCTGTTTCCCTGGTGCATCTGCTCCAGAATCTGTTCACGCACGGCGCGGGATGTCGTCTTGCGGAAATCAAAGTACTCGATGTGCACCTTCTTCTTCGTCAGGTACTCCATCACCTCCGGATGCGGCGGGAAAGTCGGATCCACCAGGTAGCACACCTTGCCGTCCAGCAGCTTGTGCAGGGCCTTGCCCACTGCCACGCTCAGGCGGTTCGGCATGTAGAAGCCGGGGCTCACGATATTTTCCTCACCGGTCACATTGACCGGGTTTCCTTTCAGACTAAGCAGACTTACCATATGTTACGTTATGTAAAAAGTTTCGAAAAGGTAGAATAGCTGGCTCTAAAAAGCCGCCCGACTGTATCCTGCAGCGGGCGGCTTTTTGCCCACAGACTCTATGCTAGCATATTGTCTGCGCTTTTTCCAGCGTAAAACGCCGGGATTGATTAGAATTTGTAGGTTGCAGTAATGTCACCCACCACAGCGAAGTCGCGGAAGGGCTCATACTTCTCGCCGTAGAACTTAGCAGCGGACTGGTTGTTGGCCTGGCGACCACCGCGGGCAAGCCAGTTGAAGCTCACAGAGGGAGTCAGGATGAAGCTCTTGGACTCATTCACGAACCAGGGGGTGGAAAGCTTTACCCAGTAGGCCTGCAGACCGTTATCGCAAGCGTTGTGAGCGGGGGTGTAGAACTGGGAAGTGGCGCTCAGACCGAACTCCAGGATACCTGCCACCGTGATGTTCTCGGGGGAACCTACGATGGGGGCCTTGAAGCGGGCGTGGCATTCGAACCACCAGCCGTCAACCGTGTCGAAGGTGCGGGCTACGTTCACGTCGGCGGAGAACCAGGCCACGGGAGTAATCTCACCGTTCACCCAGACCTGCTGCATGCGGGACTGCTTCTCACCATCGAAGTGCTTGGCCACCACACCGGCGATACCACCGTGGATGAAGTCATAACCAAAGGACACATTCCACAGGTTCTTGGTGTACTTCAGACCGTTGCGCAGGATGAACTCGTTCTCGATGTTCTTGGAACCCATCTGGCCGTGCTCAGCGTAGATGCCGTCAACAACAGCATCGGGATAGCCGGGATACATCGCAGCAATCTGGTCGCGGGTGTAACCGGGGTTACCATACAGGGTGTGACCAGAGAACGGTACCTTGTAGGACATAGCACCCGTGTAGCTCCAGGCGCCTTCCTTACCAAAATCGTAGCCGAGCTGAATAGCGCCCATGCCCACGCCCTCACCCTGCACTGCTACGCGGGTCGGAACATAACCGTGGCAGGTGTAGGCGGTACCAACACCCAGGTGCACAGCACCGCTGAGACGATCGAAATCCTGGGAAGCGGTTACCTGGTAGCTATCAGCAGTAGTCTCACCAGCGTATGCAACACCCATCAGGGCGGCCATCATGGTAATAAGGCTCTTTTTCATAAGTGTGTTTTGTGTTGTTTCGTGTTTTTAGAAAGGGAACCAGCCTGCTCTTGCGGCCTCGTTCACCGAAGACCACAAGGTCCGGCTCCGCACTCATCTTACCTAATTATTAGAGTATGGTCAAGATTAAAATGTAGAGTGTGCTCTAGCTTTTGTGCAAATTTGTTCATTTTTTTACCTGTTTTTCTTCCATGTTTGGTTATTTTTGGGTTTCTGGCGTCATTTTTGCCTTAAAAATGACACAAAAAGCGCAATTTATGACAAAATTGCGTATTTTTCGCCCGACAAAGCAGATTTCCGTGCCGACACCTCTACAAAATATCGTGAGCGCACGCGCACGCGCGCGAAGCGATGCAATGCCGCGATAAATCCCAATTGTATGGGGAATAATGTACCAACCAGAATGGTTTAACAGAGCAAAAAACGAGCAAAGGTGGCGAAGAAACGAACCC
>JAZQVE010000060.1:0-8153 GCA_045631705.1 Akkermansia sp.
TTCTTCACCGTTACCGGGCTCAGCATGTTCTTCCTGTACGGTGCAAAGGCGTTGGAATATGCCCGAATCGGCGGTGCCATGTGGGCCGGCTTTGTGGGGATGGGCTGTGTGGCGCTCACGGGAGTCGTCTTTATGGCCGTATTCGGTTTCCTGTGCTACAGGGTCATGAATCGGCGCATTCTCTGGCTGGCCGGGGCTCACTGGGCTGTGGCTCTGCTGGGGATTGGTGCTTTTGTGGATGCGGTTTACGAGGTGCGTGTGCCGGTAACCCTGCCGGCAGATGGCAGGACGGAGCTGACTGAACTGCATCTGGATGATGGCCGCCACTTTTCGCTGGGATTCCGGCTTCGGGTTGATGGTTTCGATGTGCGGCACTATGACGATGCCGCCTACACCATGTATTCCTTTGAAAATGGGCGGCCCGGGGCAGCCCAACCTGTGGTGCGCCGGGGCGATATGCTGCACCTGGGCGCTGAAAGCTGGCCTCTCAGCGCCCTGAAGAGTGCGCCGGGTATGCCGTATCCTTTCCTTATGCTTTCTGGTTCTCCGGCGCGTGTCCTCATGCAGCAGCCGGGTACTGTACGCGATTACTGCGCCCGCATTGTGGCTTTTACCGATCACCGCGGACGCCCGGAGACACACAAGGCAGAGTTGCGGGTGAATTCTCCCTTTGCCTGCAAGGACTGGCGTTTCTCCCTTTCATCCTATCGGGAGCAGGGCGGGCAGATTGAGGTATTGATGCAGGCTCGTCGGGCTCCCGGACGCTTTGCCGCGCTCTGTGGTATGGTGGGTATCATTATCTGCACCGCAGTGTGGTGCTGGTGGAGAAAGGAGGAACTTGCATGACGACGCTGGTCTATACGCTGACTATTTTTGCCCTGCTGCTCTGCTGCGGTAGTGTGGTAACGGCGCTCATGAACCGGGCAGGGGATTCTCGCCGTGCGTTTGATGCCGCCTGGGTGGTTGCGTTGTTGCTTTTTGTGGCAGATTGGGTACTGGCTCAGGCTCCGCCTTTTGGCAATATGCGCCATGTGCTGGCCTTTTTTCCGCTGGTCATGGTGCCGGCATCGCATTATCTGCGCCGTTTCCGGGGAATGGAACTTAGCTCCTGGCTGGCTGCCGCCTCTGCGCTGGCCCTGGTCGGTGCTCTCTGTATGCCGCTTCAGGCATCCTGGCGGCAGATGCCCGCCTTGCAGTCTCCCTGGTTCGTGCCGCATGTCACCGCCTACGTGGTGTCCTACGGTCTTATGACCGTGGCGGCCCTGCTTGCCCTTGCCTCGTTCCGTCGCGAGGAGAAGCTGGCGGAGGCTGGTGAAGTGGTGCGCCTCTCGCTGCCATTTATGACTTTCGGGCTATGGAGCGGGGCGCTCTGGGCGGATGCCGCCTGGGGTGGTTATTGGGCCTGGGATATCAAGGAAGCCTGGTCTCTGCTCACCTGGTGCCTGTATCTCATCTATCTGCATGTGGAGCGCTATCCTGCCTTTGCCTCGTGGCGCAGGCCGCTGCTGCTGCTCGGCTTTGCTGCGGTGGTCATCACCTTCCTGGTGGTGAACCTGCTTCCGCGTATCGAATCCATGCACTCCTATGCCCAGTAAGCTGGAAGCATCGGAATATCTCTGATGAATAAACAGCCCTCCGGCCTTATCGCCAAAAACCGGTTATTGGTGGTAAATTTCTTTGACATCAACCGTGGGCTGGTGTAGTATACAGAGAATAGCTTTTTTACCATGAAAACACTCATTATTGCCCGCCATGGCAACACCTTTGCCAAAGGCGAAACTCCCACCCGAGTAGGCTGCCATACTGATCTTCCCCTTGTAGAGGAGGAGAGAGGTCGCGGTGTAGGCCTGTATCTCAAGAAGCTGGGGCTTGTGCCCACTCGTATTCTGGCGGCACCTCTCAAGCGCACCATGGGTACCGCTGCGCTGGCCGCTGAGGCTGCCGGTTGTGCCTGCCCGGTGGAACCCGACCACCGTTTCATCGAAGTAGACTACGGCCCCGATGAAAATAAGACCGAGGAGGAGGTGAAGGCTCGTCTGGGTGCTGAGGCTGCCAAGGCAGAGGGAATCGACCCTGCCACTCTCAGTGCCGAGGAGCTGGATGCAAAGGGCGAAGCCATTATCGACAAGTGGAACGCCGATGCCACCGTGCCGGACGGCTGGAAGGTGGATGTGCAGCAGATCCGCGATAACTGGATGAGCCTGGCTGCTGAGGTGAAGGACGGCGAAATCATGCTCTGCGTCTCTTCCAACGGCACGATTCGTTTTGCTCCGGTCATCACGGGGGATTATGCGGGCTTCTGTGCTGAGCATGATATCAAGGTTGCCACCGGCGGTGTCTGCATCTTCACCAGTGAGGACGGCACCACCTGGACCTGCTCCGAGTGGGGCACCAAGGCATTTAAGAAAATCTGAACCGTAATCTTCTGAACTATGATGCAGAAATTGAAACCCGCCTGGATTGGTGAATTCAAGAAATTCGCACTGAAGGGCAATGTCGTGGATATGGCTGTCGGTGTAATCATCGGCGGCGCCTTCGGTAAGATTGTCACCTCCCTGGTGAACGATATCATCATGCCTGCCATTTCCATGCTGACGGGTGATACCAAGAATCTCGCCGAGCTCAGCTATGCTCTCAGCACAGAGAAGGGGGCTCCTGTCATCAAATACGGTATCTTCTGCCAGACCGTACTGGACTTCCTCATCATTGCTCTTACTATCTTCTGGGCTGTGCGCCTGGTGTGCAAGCTGCGTGCGAAAAAAGAGGAACCCGCACCGGCTCCTGCTCCGGCTCCCACTCCGGAGGATATACTGCTTCTGCGTGAAATTCGCGATGCTCTGAAGAATAAGTGAATAAAAAGCAACTAATTGCCCGGGTTCAGCGCTACATGGGCCCCGGTGCTACGCGAGCCTCCGCTTCTGCTGCTGTAGAGGCGGTGCTTGCTTCTATCCGCCTGGCTACTGATTCCGGCGGTAAGTTGCATCTGGCCCATTTCGGTACCTTTGAGCATGTGCTGCGTGCTGCCCGGCAGGGCTTTGATATCAACTCCGGTGCTATGCGCCATATCCCGGAAAAACGGGAACTCACGTTCAAAGCTGCCAAAGGACTTCTGCGGGAGAAATAAAACGGGGCAGGCGCGATGGCCTGCCCCGATTATGTAAGTAGGGATTTATCTGCTGGTACTTAGTTTACACGAGCTGGGCAATAAGCGTTTCCCGGTCGCCGGGGCAGAAATCCATGGGGGGAATTTCCGGCAGAGTGTAGCAGCCGGGGGTAAGACGCATGCTGGCACGAGCTGCGCTTACCATGACCTGGGCGGTGAGTGCCGGGTTGTTGATGCGCATTTCGAATTTGAAAATCTGGTTCTGCGTGGTGCCGGATACGCCTTTGCGCTCCATGTAGACTCCGTGGCCCATGTCGCGGAGACTATCGATGTCGTCTACCTGCTTCACGTGCGTTTCATCGTGGCAGAAATAGTCGTCAGCCTTGATGGCTGCTTCCACCTCGGCGAAATCAGCACCCTCCTCCAGCTGCACATATACCATGCGGCGGTGCACACCGGAGCCAGTGGGGATGGTGAGGGAAAGGGCATCCTTCACGCCGGCTTTGGAGCGGGCCACCACGCTGTGTCCCATGCTCATGCCGGGACCAAAGTTTGTGTAGGTGATACCCTTGGGGGCCATGGCCAGCATCATGGTGCGCATCACGGAGTCTGAACCGGGGTCCCAGCCGGCGGAGATTACGGCCACCGCATTGCCTGCCTGGGCCTGCTTGCCCAGAGAACGACGCAGGTCCACGATGCCTCCGTGGATATCATAGCTGTCCACTGTATTGATTCCTTTGGCCAGCAGGGGTAATGCAGTTTCCTCCACGCTGCGGGTCGGGGTGCAGAGCAGGGCCACATCCACCTGGCCGAGTTCCTCGATATTGGTCACTGTCTTGATGCCATGCACAGGGGCGCTCCCGGCGCGGCGGACAATACCTACCAATTCCATATCCGGAGCGGCACGCAGTGCATCAACTGAGTACTTACCGATATTTCCGTATCCTACGATGGCTACCTTAATCATCTTCTAGATTCTGTGTGGCTTGCGTTATATGATGGGTTGCAGGAATAATCTAATCCCTGCCACGCCGCTATATTATACAATTCTTTCGTTCAACGCAAGCACAGACTTGGATGTTGTCGCAATTTCTTAGAATGTTTCTAACGTGAAAGCCCCCGTGGGTGCTGTTGCTGCACGCACGGGGGCTGAAGAAGAGGATTGGGGATTAATATCAGTCCTCGTAGAGTTCCTTGACTCGCTCGATGAGGGCGAAGGCATGGCTGAGCATGGCTCGCGTTTCATTGAGCAGGGTGAGATAGAGGATGCCGTTGCGCATGCCGCTTTCGTCTGCGGTATTGTGCATCAGGTGGCGGGTGATGCTGTCGGCAAAGTCCTCACTGAGCTGCTCGCGGCTTTCCAGCAGGGCGTCAATGCCCGCGAAGTTGCCAGCCTTGAGCATGTCGGTCAGGTCCGGATAGAAGCGGCCAATCTTATTGGTGAGAGCCAGAAGATCATCGCCCTGCTCCTTGCTGAGTCCCTGGTGGTTGTTGTCGATGTGGTTATAACTGGCCTTTACCAGGGTGAGCAGGCGCTCGCAGGTGTTCAGGGAGATTTCGGTGATGCGGAAGACGAGCTGGCCGCGGTCTGCCAGTTCCTTAGGCAGTGTGCGCAGGGTCGGCAGCACTTCGTTCTCGCGCAGTACTTCCAGGTCTCGCTTCAGGGTGCGGCTCTTCTTGCGCAGGCGCTTCAGAGCCTCACGGTCCTCGCTGAGGAGGGCCTTCACCATGGCGTTGTAGATGCCTACCATGCGGCCCAGGCGGCCACTGGCAGCCTTGCCGAAATCCTTCACAGCGGCATCGCTGTGCATGTTGATGAGGCGGATTTCCTCTTTGGCGCTATTGGTGAAGAAGGTGGACTTGATGAGCAGGGCGCCGGCGATAACCAGCATGGTCACCATGCCCCAGAAGCCACCGTAGGCCATGACTACTGCCACGATGAAGGCAGCAAGACTGGCAGCCAGAGCAGTGAGAAGCCAGCCACCAATCACGGTGAGCACGCCGGTGATGCGGTACACGGCACTGTCGCGGCCCCAGGCACGGTCGGCCAGGGAGGAACCCATGGCCACCATGAAGGTCACGTAGGTGGTGGAGAGCGGCAGCTTCATTTCCGTGGCGACAGAGATGAGCAGGGCGGAAACGGTGAGGTTCACGGAACCACGCACCAGGTCATAGATGGCGCCTGTTTCTTCCTCGGGAGCCAGCGGAGCGAAGCGCTTGCTGATGAAGTTCTGGATGCGCATGGGAGTCACGCGCTCGAAGAAACGCTTGGTGTTGAGCGTGTAGCGTACCATGGTGCGGGCTGCGCTGCAGGAGCCGAAACGTTCCTTGCCGGTGTTGGCGGAGGAAAGCTTGAGCTCGGTTTCCGTTACCTTGCGGGCCTTCTTGGAGAAGAAGAGTGTTGTTACCATCACGAGACCGGCCGCCACGAGCCAGAGCATGTTCACCTGCTGTTGCACATCGGCCAGTCCGCCCATCTTGAGGGTGGACAGGTCACCACCAGCGGCCAGGTGGGCTTCAGCCAGTTCCATGGAGGTCTGGGAGGCCATGAATACGCCGATGAAGTTCACCAGGTCGTTGCCGGCGAAGGCCAGGGCGAGGGCGCCGGTGCCGGCCAGCACGGTGAGACGCAGAGTGTTGACCTTGCAGCCGTACTGCAGGATGGCTGCAATGATGGTCCATGCCACAAAGGCAATCACAACGGCGAGCCCGATGTTCGCATCTACCATATCCATGAACGGTCCCTTCATCACGGGGCTGGTCTTCAGACCTTTGAATACGGCAAAGTAGGAAATGGCCGTGAAGGCAAAACCACACCACAGCGGGCCAATGATGCGGTACATGCGCTGGTAGTGGAAGGTATAGAGCAGACGTGCGAACCACATCACAAACGTACCCACGGTGAAGGCTATGGCCACTGAGCAGAAGATACCGGAGACGATGAAGAATACCTTGTCGGTGTTGATGTAGTCTGCCAGGGAGCCGGGGCCATCACCCATGTTGAAGTAGGCCATGCCCAGTGCAGAGCCCAGCAATGCAAAGACGAGCGATACCGTGGTGGAAGTCGGCAGACCGAGGGTATTGAAGATATCCAGCAGAATCACATTGGCCACCATCACGGCCAGGAAAAGAAGCATTACCTCGTGGAAGGTGAACATGCCGGGGATAAAGACGCCACTGCGGGCAATCTCCATCATGCCGCTGGAGAAGGAGGCGCCCAGAAGCACACCTACTGCAGCCACAGCCACGGCTCCGTTATAGGTGCCGGCGCGGCTGCCGATGGAGGAGTTGAGGAAGTTGCAGGCGTCATTGCTCACGCCTACCACCAGACCGAAGACTGACAGCAGCAGAAGCATGCCATAAATGACGTAGTACGTAGTGTCCATATAGAGTTGCACCTTTCTACCATGTTGTGGTGAAAAAGACAAGTAAATTCGCCAATCTGTCAAAATTGTCACAGAGTAATCCCTCTGCGTGT
This sequence comes from Akkermansia sp., assembly GCA_045631705.1. Taxonomy (GTDB): domain Bacteria; phylum Verrucomicrobiota; class Verrucomicrobiia; order Verrucomicrobiales; family Akkermansiaceae; genus Akkermansia. The sequence goes on from JAZQVE010000060.1 coordinate 6,582, forward strand.
GTGCATGACAGATATTTGTATGCGAACAGTGTTGCGAGCCGTGATAGATGCTTGACGTGGTATTTTGCAGGGAGTAGAATGCCCACGATGAACGCCGAATCTATCAAGAGTACTCCTTTGTGCGATAAGCATGTGGAGCTCGGAGCCAAGATGGTACCCTTCGCCGGGTGGAACATGCCTGTGCAGTACACAGGCATTATTGATGAGCACAACACCGTGCGCAGTGCCTGCGGTGTGTTTGATATCTCCCACATGGGGCAGTTCCTCGTCAGCGGGGAAGGTGCCACAGAGTGGCTCAACTCCATGTTCACCAACAACCTGAACAAGCTGGTGGATGGTATGGGCCAGTATTCCATGATGCTGAACGAAAAGGGTGGCGTCATCGACGATCTTATCATTTATCAGGTGGCTAAGGATGACTTCTTCGTGGTGGTGAACGCCTCCATGATTGATGAAGACTACGCCTGGCTCTCCGCTCACAAGCCTGAGGGTATCTCTCTGGTGAACAAGAGCGCCGATTACGTGGGCCTGGCAGTGCAGGGCCCCGCTTGTGAGGATGTGTTCGCCAAGCTTTGCCCCGGTGTGGAGCTGCCTGTGCGCAATGGTATCCTCATGTTCGAGTGCGAGGGCGATGCCCTGGTGGTATGCCGCACTGGCTACACTGGCGAAAACGGCTATGAGTTCTTCTGCCCCGCCGACAAGGGTGTGAAGTGGTTCGAGAAGGTGATGGAGTGCGGTGCCAAGCCCTGTGGCCTGGGTGCCCGCGACAGCCTGCGCCTCGAAATGTGCTATTCCCTGAACGGCAGTGACCTTTCTCCCGAGAAGACCCCGCTTGAGGCTGGTCTTTCCTGGTGCTGCGACCTCACCAAGGACTTCATCGGTGTGGAAGTGCTCCGCGCCCAGAAGGCCGAGGGCCGTCCCACTGCTCTGGTGGCTATCGAATACACCGGCAAGGGTGCTCCTCCCCGCCACGGTTATGAAGTACAGCTGCCGGACGGCACGCCCCTGGGCGAGCTCTGCAGCGGCGTTCTGTCTCCCTCCCTGGGCAAGGGCATCGGCATGGCCTATGTTCCCACCGCCCTTGGCAAGGTCGGCACTGAGGTGAACATCATCGTTCGCAACAAGGCTGTTCCCGCCATCATCGTCAAGAAACCCTTCCTTAAAAAGTAACCCCCATCCCCCCATCATAATATCATGAGCAATCCCGTAGAATACAAGTATTCCTCCGAGCACGAGTGGATCAGCCCCATCGTTGACGGTATCGTGACCCTCGGCATCACCGACCACGCCCAGTCTGAGCTGGGTGATGTGGTGTACGTTGACCTCCCCTCCGTGGGCGATACCTTCTCCAAGGAGGACAGCATCGCCGTGGTGGAGTCCGTGAAGGCCGCTTCCGATGTGTACACCCCCGTTTCCGGTGAGGTTGTGGAGGTGAACGTCATCGTTCGCAACAAGGCCGTGCCCGCCATCATCGTCAAGAAACCTTTCCTGAAAAAATAAACCTCAATCCCCCCCCATTATATACTATGAGCAATCCCGTAGAATACAAGTATTCCTCCGAGCACGAGTGGA
>JAZQVE010000061.1:0-13386 GCA_045631705.1 Akkermansia sp.
TAGATATTCAAGAATCATGTTGACTCTCGACAATCTCCAGCCGAACCCGGGTGCCAAGCATCGCAAGAAGCGCCTCGGTTGCGGTGAAAGCTCCGGCCTGGGCAAGACCTGCGGCAAGGGCAACAAGGGCCAGAAGGCTCGCTCCGGTGGCTCCATCCGCCCCGGTTTCGAAGGTGGTCAGATGCCCCTTCACCGTCGTCTGCCGAAGAAGGGCTTCAACAACGCCCGCTTCCAGTCCACCATCGCCATTGTGAACCTGAACCAGCTCGAGGCCTTCTTCGAAGCCGGTGCTACGGTGACCGAGAACGAACTGCGCGCCATGGGCCTTGTGAAGGGCCAGGCCGACGCTGTGAAGCTCCTGGGCAATGGCAACCTTTCCAAGGCTCTGAACGTGACCGTCGATTTCGCCAGCGCTTCTGTTGCTGCCAAGATCGAGGCCGCCGGTGGCACCCTCACGGTGCTCAGCGCCCAGTAAAGGATTCAGGCTCAGCAATGAGCCTTTGCAAAAACTTGACACAGAGCCGGGCAGCGCAGCGCTGCCCGGCCACTGTGTAAGAAAAGGGGAGGGTTTTTGTAAATCAATCTACTTTTCTAAGCATCAATAAGGTGCGTGAATTAAACAGCTGCCTGCCGGGCTGCCGCACCACCCCGCTGCACAAAAGACTTCTATAACATCTTAACAACCCAGGAAACCATGATTTCAGCATTTGCTAATAGCATGAAGGTACCGGAGCTCCGGAGCCGCATCCTCTTCACCCTGGCCATGATCGTGATCGTGCGCCTTGGTGTGCATCTCCCCCTGCCGGGCGTGGACGTAGCCGAGCTGGCCCGTTGCGTGGCCGAGGCATCCAAGGAGGGCAACAGCCCCCTCGGCGCCCTTGGCTCCATTCTCACCATCTTCTCCGGTGGCGGTCTGCAGCAGTGCGGTATTTTCGCCCTGGGTATCATGCCGTACATCTCCGCTTCCATTATGACCCAGCTCATGGGTGCCGTACTGCCCTCCTGGCAGAAGATGATGCGCGAAGAAGGCGGACGTCAGAAGATGACCAAGTACACCCGTATCCTGGCCATCATCATCGCCGTCATTCAGGGCTACTTCCTGACGCAGACTCTGCGCAACCCCTCCACCATTGGCCTGGATGCCAATGACCTGGTGATGAATCCCGGCATTATCTTCACCCTTACCACCATCTTCATCATCGTGACCGGCACCATGTTCCTCATGTGGATTGGTGACCAGATTACCGAGCGCGGTGTGGGCAACGGTATCTCCCTTATCATTTCCGTGAACATCATTCACGCCCTTCCGGGTGCCTTTGCCGTGGCATGGCAGTATTGCGTGATGAAGGGTACGGAAATCAACCCGCTGGGCTCCCTCGGCATGGTTGCTCTTATCCTCTTCATGGTGCTTGTGGTGGCTCTGGTCATCATTGTGAGCCAGGCACAGCGCCGTATTCCGGTGCAGTATGCCAAGCGCGTTGTGGGCCACGGCAAGATGATGCAGGGTGGCACTCAGTACCTGCCGCTCAAGCTCAACTACTCCGGCGTGATGCCCGTTATCTTCGCCACTGCCATTCTGGCCCTGCCGCAGATGCTGGTGCAGCAGATGTTCTCCCAGGATAGCTGGATTGTGGGTCTGGTGGCCAACTGGCTCTCCCCGAACGATTTCCCCTACTACATCATCTCCGCCATCATGATTTACTTCTTCTCGTACTTCTGGGTGGCTACGATGTTCCAGCCTCAGCAGATTTCTGAGGACCTGAAGCGCAGTGGTGGCTATATTCCCGGCGTGCGTCCCGGCCCCCCCACGGCCAAGTTCCTGGACGACACTATGTCCCGCCTTACTTTCTCCGGCTCTCTGTTCCTGACCCTCATCTACTTCCTGCCGAGCCTCCTTTCCGTATGGGGTGGTCTGCCTATGCTGGTGACCCAGTTCTTCGGTGGTACCTCTCTGCTCATTCTTGTGGGCGTGCTGCTGGACATGATGCGCCAGGTAGAGGCTACCCTGCTGCAGAAGAACTACGATGGCTTCATGAAGAAGGGTAAGATCCGTGGCAAGTACAGCCACCTCCAGGGCACCGGCAACGCTGCCGAAGGCCGTGGCGTGGTCATCCTCTGGGTGATTATCTCCATCTTCGTTCTTGCCGGCGCCATCGTGCTCGCCAGCTGATAACGCAGGACGATATCTTTCCTACCGGGCGGGGTTCAGGCGAACCCCGCCCGATTTGCATTGACAAATCTGCCGTATCAGGTAGAATGGGCGGCGTTATGAGTCTCCGTCTTGCTGTACTGGGTTCCGGGTCTGGTTCCAATTGCCAGTCCATCTTCAATGCCATTGCCGATGGCCGCCTCGATGCCGAGGTGGTGATTGTTCTTTCCGACCATGAGGATGCCTACATTCTCGAGCGTGCCCGCCAGCATGGCGTACGCGCTGAATACATGGACTGCGGCGGCTTCAAGAACAAGTTCCCGCTGGAGGTTCAGGAAGCCCTGGCAAAGAAGCTTCAGGAGCTCAATATCGACCTCATCTGCCTGGCCGGTTTCATGCGCCTGGTAAAGGCTCCGCTGCTGGAGGCCTTCCCTCGCCGCATCCTGAATATCCATCCCGCGCTCTTGCCCGCATTCCCGGGTGTGGAAGCCTGGACCCAGGCACTCAATGCCGGCGCAAAGCAGGCCGGCTGCACCGTGCACTATGTGGATGCCGGTATGGACACTGGTGAGATTCTCATGCAGGCCTATGTGCCTGTGCTGCCGGACGATACTCCGCAGACTCTGCATGCCCGCATCCAGGTGCAGGAGCACATCCTGTATCCCGCGGCCATTCTCTCGGCGATTTCCCGCCTGTAAGTTTTTCACCAGAAAGGCCGCCCCCGGGCGGCCTTTCTGGTTTTTCGGGACTAAAGTCCCGCGCTCCGGCACTTGTGAGATAGACAGGGGCTTCAGTGGCTGGCTTTCAGGCCATCGATGACTGCGGCAGTGAATCCGCTGCGCTCCATGGCGTTCAGGCCTTTGATGGTGATGCCACCGGCGGTGGTCACCTTGTCGATGGCCACCTCCGGGTGCATGCCGCTTTGCAGCAGGAGACCGGCGGCTCCATGCACCGTGTGCTCCACGATACGGGCCGCTTCTTCGGGGCGGAATCCCAGTTCCACGCCTCCTTCCATGGCGGCGCGAATGTAGCGCATGGCAAAGGCAATACCGCAGGATGCGAGCGCCGTGCCGGCATTGAGGTGCTGCTCATCGGTGATGACGGTGTATCCCAGTGCGGTGAACAGATTGTTGACCAGTGCCGTCTGCTCGTCTGTGGCGTTCTTCTGGCAGATGAAAGTGACACCATCCATCACTTCCACGGCCGTGTTCGGGATGGCGCGGAACAGGACGGGCTGCCCTGGTGCTGCAAGGAGCTGCTCCATTTCCTGAAGGCTGATACCGGCAGCGACCGATATAATCAGCTGGCGTTTGAGGTCGAGTACAGGGCGTATTTCCTCAATGACCCCGGCCATGAGCCAGGGCTTGACTGCCAGGAGGATGATATCTGCTTCGCTTGCGGCCTGCCAGTTGTCCTGCGTGGCCTGCACGCCGGGCAGGGTGGCCTGTATGCGTGTCAGGCTGGCATTCGTCTTTGCCGTGCAGATGAGGTTACCTGCCTGCCATGAGCCGGAGGCAATGAGACCGCGGGCGATGGCTCCGCCCATGTTGCCGGTTCCTATGATAGCCAGTTTCATTTTTCTTTCTTGCGGAAGTCGTAGGGATTGACGGGGTTCTTATCCTTCCACAGGCCTCTTCGAGCCTTGCGGGCGGCTTTTTCAGCTGCAGCCAGGTCCTTGGCATCCGGCGCATAGTGGGCATAGTGCCAGGCCAACCCCTCCTTTACCATCTGGAGGTTGATGTTCTTCCTGTCCAGCCAGATAATGGCCACCTTGCGACCGTAGCGGTCGGTGCTCTTTATTTCCATACGCACAGTCTTACCCTCGCAGAGCTCCTTCAGGCGGTCGCGGGCCTCATCGGCATAGGCCTGGCCCTTTTCCGGGGCGTCGATACCCCACAGGCGTACCCGTGTCTCATTATCGGACAGCTTGAAGGTATCACCATCCTGCACATAGTGGCAGATGACCTCGTCGCCTGCCGGCTCAGCTGCCGGTTCCGGCTGCTGTTGGCCGCCCTTGCGGAAGAGGTAGGGTTTTACCGGGTTCTTATCTGCCCAGAGTCCCTTCTTTGCCTTGCGGGCCTTCTTCATGGCTTCGGCCAGGTTGGTGGCTTCCGGGGCATTGTAGTCATCGTGCCAGGCCATGCCTGTGCGCACCATGAAGAGGGCCAGGTCGGTATTACCTACGGAAACATCGGCCAGTGTGCGGCCAAGCTGGTCTGTACCCCGTACCGTGATTTTCAGCTTTCTTCCCTTGATGGTCTTGTCCAGTGAGGCCGTAGCCTTTGCTGCATAGGGCTGGCCTTTTTCCGGGGCGTCGATGCCCCATATCTGTACCTTGGTACCATCGTCAAGGTGAAGGGTATCGCCGTCCACCACGCGTTTGCAGGTGCCGGTAAGAGTTTCTGCCAGCAGCGGGCAGCAGAGCAAGATATAGAGTAGCAGCTTTTTCATGCGTTGGGAAAATGTTTCAGCTTGCGATGAGCACGGAGGTAGACTGTAAGAACGTAGATGCCCGCCGTGAGATAGAGCAGGAGGAACAGGGTGGACCACATGCATTTGTGGTACATTTCCCACGGCAGGGCTATTCTGGCAGAGGCGGGATTGTCCAGATAGACCAGGGGCAGGGTAGCGCCGGGGGTGAAATAGCGCTCATCTGTTCCGTTGTAGCATGATTGCGTGATTCGCAGAGTCTCATTGCGATAGCGTACAAGGATATCAACCTCGATGGTCTTGCCCATCTTGATATCACAGAGATCAAGTTCCCTGCCCGGATACGAATCAAGCACCATACCGGTGGTGCGGGTGCCATTCTGCAGCAAATTGACGTTTGTACAGACTTCGCCGATGCTGTTGGAGAGGGAAATGAGGCCTCCGAGGAAGAGGATGATGCTGATACCCAGCTGGGATTTCCTGGCCTGCTGCTTCAGCTTTGTTTCCCGGGCCCAGTTTTCCTCTTCAATGGCAGCTTGCCGGGGGTGGGTGGCAGCTGCATGCTCCGCCAGCAGCTGCAGCAGGGAGTCTGCCTGCGGCGTGTCGGCAAAGCCTTTGCCGACAATGCGGGGGTACTCCAGAAAGAGGGAGTGTTTAACCTCGCTGAGAAAGAAAACAGAGGCGCAGTTGCTGCCCCAGTGCCGGACCTGCGCCAGCATGTCGGGAGCCAGCGGGTATTCCTCCAGCTGCGAGCCTCTGCTCACAATGGCGCGGTGGTTGGTGAGGGTGTAGTGGGTCTGCGCGGTGGTGAAGAGGTACCAGAGTGTGCCGATAAGCTCGCTGAGGGGGAGAGCCAGGAGAAGGAGATAGCATAATACCCAGCCTTCCGGGCAACTGATTCCCGTGCTGTGATGTCCCATCCAGGCCAGCAGACTGGCGATGAGACTGAGTACCACCAGGAGGCAGGCACGCCGCCGCAATTGCCTGAACCGCGGTCTGGCGTGCCAGAGCACACGCTCCTCCGGGCTTAACTGCCGGAGTACCTCTTCCGGAGGGTTAGTCATTTCTCACGCGGGAGCGGGGCGAGAGCACGATGGGCACACCCGCTGCCTTGATGCGGGAGCGGATGGTGTTGCGCAGGTACTGGGCGTAGCTGTCGGCCAGCAGGCGTTTGTCATTCACGAACAGCACATAGGTGGGCACCGGAATCGTGGTGTACTTCTCATTTACCGCCGTGGTGGCGTAGAAGAGCTTAAGGCGTTTCTTCAGCACGCGGTGCTGACCGGGAGGATTCATCTCCATGGCGCGCTGAAGCAGGCGGTTCAGCTCACCGGTGCCGGGCATGTTGAGGGCCTCCTGCTGCACGCGGGCAATGCTCTTGAAGATGGAATCAATACCCCAGGAATCCTTCGCGGAGACAATGGCCACGGGAGCGTAGTCCAGGAAGAAGAGGTTCTCTTTGATGTGTTCCTTTACGGCCTCCTTGCGGGCGCTCATGGGGGCATCCGGGCAGTAGAGGTCGAACTTGTTCACGATGATGATGCAGGGCTTCTTCTCTTCGGCAATGATGGAGCCGATGCGGCGGTCCTGCTGAGTGACACCGGCGGCCATGTCGATGACCAGCAGGCAGATATCGGCGCGGCGGATGGCGCGCTCACTGCGCATGGCGGAGAATACCTCCACCGAGGTGTCGCGCTTGCTGCGGGGGCGCATGCCGGCGGTGTCGATAAGCACGTAATTCTGCTCTTCGCGGGTGTAGGGCACGTCGATGGCATCGCGCGTAGTGCCGGCCACGTTGGAAACGATGGTGCGCTTATCCTGCAGAATGGCATTCACCAGGGAGGATTTGCCGGCATTCGGGCGGCCCACGATGGCCACCTTGATGGGGGAATCCTTGGTCACTTCCTCCTGCTCGGGCTCATCCTCCGGGGTGGCATCGGCTGCGGCCTCGGCCTTCTTGGGCGTGGCGCCAAGGGATTTGAGCATGGCATTCAGCTTATCTGCCAGGCGCGGGAAGCCGCGGCCGTGCTCGGCGGAGGTGAACACGTAGTCGGCAAATCCCAGGTCGGCGAATTCGCCCAGGTTCAGTTCCTGCTTCTCGGTATCGGCCTTGTTCAGCACCAGCAGCACAGGCACCTTGCTCTTGTGCAGGTGGGCTGCGATGGTGCGATCGATGGGGGTGAGATGGTCGCGGCAGTCACACACGAACATGATGTAGTCCGCGGCATTCATGGCGATGTCTGCCTCCTGGGTCACCTGGGCGGCAAAGCCGTCGTCCAGCGTGCTGCCGATACCGCCGGTATCTACTACCAGAGCATCGAAATCAGTGATGCGCACCGGGGCGCAGAGACGGTCGCGGGTTACGCCGGGCTGGTCATGCACAATAGCAATGCGGCGGCCCACCATGCGGTTGAAAATGGCGGATTTGCCCACATTCGGGCGGCCAACAATGGCAATGGTCGGTGTAGACATAATTCGTTAGAAGGGGCGTTCAGATGCTTTGCGTACCTTGTTTTCGCCGGGCTTGGGAGCCACGTAGGGCGTGACGCCCACGGGCATGATGCCCTTGCCGGTGCTGATGAGGTCCACCACACCGCCGGAGCGCTTGTAGAGCTTGGCGGAGGAGCGGTCACCGTAGGTGTTCATGATGGAGTAAGTGAAGAAATCCGGGGAGGACTGGCAGAGCAGATGCAGGTTCTGCGCACTGTCCAGCAGAATGCGAGGCTGCATGAAACTCACGTATTCAGCCATATAGCAGGCACCGATGACCTGGTTGGTGTCCTTGTTGACAGCCTGCCCGAACAGACATTCCTTGCCATTGATTTTGGCCATGCGCAGGCTGAGGGTGATGCGTTCGCCACGTGCCTGAATGCTGAAATCGCGTATTTTTCCGCCATTGGTCAGGGTGAAGAGACAGCGGTTGGAGCTGTAGGTGTTCTTGCTGTCTGGCATGCGTATAGTGGCCACGGCAACGTAATTGCCCGGCGTGTTCAGTCGGTACAGCGTCTTGAGATTGAAATCAAAGGAGCGGGAGGAGCCGGGGGTGAGCACCACCTCCGGGAAACGCCCGGTGGCAATAGGAGAAACATCGTTCTGTTCCGTTCGTTTGGCGAGGTGGAAGTTCAGCCACGGACGCCCCGGTGCATTCTGCAGCGCCACGGAAGCATCTGTGTGGTTCACGATAGTGAGGCGGAGCGTTACATTCTCGCCCACGATGAAATCCTTTCGCAGCGGCTGCAGGCGCAGCTCAATCTGAGCGAATGCCTGGCTGCTCAGCAGCAGGCAGAGGAGGGTGAGTAGCATCTGGTATATGGTTTTCATGATATGTCAGGGGGTGTTTTCTGAAAATGAGATGCGGAATCCGCAGCGGGCATGCTGCTTGTCGCGGGAATCCGTGGGGATTATTCTGCCGTCCTTATCCACCAGCAGGTAGACGGGACTGCTGTAAATGCCGGGCAGGGGAGATTCCATTTCGCTGCGGGTCCATTCCAGCTCGGCTGTTGGTGGATTAGTGGCTCGCACAGACTGCTGCATTTCGGCGGTGGGCAGGTTGGCTCCTGCTGCCCGGGCGTAGAGCAGGGCCTGCATGTAGCTTACGCCTGTCACCGGGGCCTCGTCGTTGCTTCCGGTCAGCTGCTTCTCCCAGTCTTCAGGGGTGAGGTTGATATCCTGAACCGGCAGCTCCTGGAAAAGGGCCTGTAACTGCTCGGGCTTCATGGTATTGAGGCTCCGCATGAATTCAGCATATTGCTGCACGCTGACGGGCTGGCGCAGCACGCGCTCGGAGATGCCGTTCTGCAGGCAGTGCACAGCTTCCTCGTTCGCAGCCGGAGCATAGGTGGGGGTATCCATGCCGAACTGGAGGCCGATGCTGCTCAGAAGGACGATGGTGGCAGCCGATGCGGCCAGATATCCCCCCCATTGCTTCAGAAAGTCGCGTGTGCGCTGCACTGCCGGATACTGGCCCAGCCGTTCGCGGAATCGGGTGAATGCCGATTTCTGACTTTCCGGTAGGGCATTGCTTTCCAGTTGTTGGATGATGGTGTCTGCCGTTTCCTTGATTTCCGGCCAGGTCAGGTGGGTGCCATCCACGCCCTCCTTGAGCCAGTGGAGCAGGGTGATGGCTCGTCCGAGCCCAGGCGTCTTCAACCGTGGGCACACCGCCTTCAATGCCCTGGCCAGGGCGCGCATCTGCCTTCTGGGCTTGTTCGGCATGCCTTCCACCAGTGGGGAAAGGAAATGCACCTCACCGGAGTCTTCCACATACACCGAGGAGGGCTCCATAGGCATGGCGTGGTGACCGGCCTGCAGGTAATTCTCATACATTTCTGCGGCTGCGGAAACCACCCGGCAGATGTTCAGTACTGAGAGTTCACCCTTGCTGGCGGCCATATCGGCCAGAGAACTTCCCTGTGGGTATTCCTGCGTGAGGAACCAGATACCCTCTGCCCGCAGCGATTCGAATACATCTGCCACGTGTGGTATGCCGTGGGTTGCCACCCGATTGCGAGCCTGGGTCAGGAAGGTGACTTCCTCTGCGTTCGTGGCACCCGGGCGCAGCACTTCCAGCACCACGGCACGGTCCACGTGAGTCTGCCGGGCTTCGTACAGCTCAGTATTCTCGCGCTCCTCCAGGAGCCGGGTCAGTGTATACACACCCAGGGTGCGCGGCAGCTCTGGAAAAATCGGGGTCATTGCGGCAGGGGGAGTTCAGGAAGGAAATCACTGACGGGCAGGGCCTCCTCATAGGCCGGCACCAGGCCGTCATCCGGCAGCAGGTTGTTGCTCGGGATGTAGTTTTGTCGTTTCTGGCGGCGGTTGAGAATCTGCTCCTGCAGAATCAGTGCTGCCGGGGTGCTGATACAATCCAGCGGCTCGCCTTTGTAGTAAAGTTTAGCGGTGAAGCCGTAATAGCGCAGATCGCCGTAGGCATCCAGCTGTTCCTGGGTCAGCGGGGGCATGTGATAGCTCACGACCAGATTTTCCTCCCAGTCGCTCCAGGTGGGTTTTTCATTCTGCCAGTTGAGCTGAGGCGTGGCCATACGGGAGAACTCAATGCGTCGGCCGCTTACCAGGTCAAAGAACTGGATGGTGATGTAAATGTCATCCGGGCGTACTTCTTCACCGGGAGCCAGCAGCACAGGCAGCAGCATGTCCACCTTTTCCCCGGTTTCCGGGCTGTACTCGTGCCGCATCTGGTGCGGACCAAAGGAAAGCTTGCCGCGCAGGGCTGATGCCTGGTCGAATCCGTAGGTCAGGCGGTGGGCTGCCCGCTGGAAATAGCTGCCCGCGCGGTCGCGCATCTGGAATACTTTGGTGTAATACTCACGGGCCTTCTTCGGATTCTGCAGCTTGTCGTAGGCCATGCCGTAGTAATAGAGCAGGGCAGGATGCTCGGGCGCCATCAGTGACCCCTCCTCCAGGAACAGCACACATTGGCGCATGTCTCCCGCAGTCATGGCTGCTACGCCCTGGCGGATGAGGCGGTTCACTTCATCCCGGTCTTCGGCACTCAGTTTGTCTGTGGCCTGGTCTTCTGCCGGGCTTGTCGCCGGTGCGCCTGCCGACTGGGGTTCATTGTCATCAAAGTTGAATATTCCTTCCTCCGCCAGAATGGCTTCTATATTTCGTTCGCGCAGGGGAGGTGGGGCATCTTCATCGTCGGTCTGGGGGACCGGCTCGCTGGCCGCGATGCCGGCAGCACCCTGGGTGTTCGGCTCCAGCTGTGCCAGTTCCCGGGCTTCGATGACAGCCAGCTGAGCGCGCGATACTTCCAGTGAATGTTCATAGGCCATATCCAGCCTGCGGGTTACGCCTACCCCCAGCACAGTAAGCTCCACCACGACCACAAGAAGCAGCAGGGTGATGACTACCCGGCGGGCAATGAGCGCACGCAGCAGCTTTCTGCCGCAGCGTCGGGCGCGGGGCAGAATTGCAGAAACCAGTCTGCCGATGGGCAGCTCAGGCCTTCTGGCTGTCTTTTTGCTCATATTCCAGAATTTCACCCTTGTATCGGGCAAGCAGTGCCTGCATGAATTGTTCTGCCGGTTGGCCATTATCCGGGTCGAAACCGCCGTAGGTCATGCCATCCATGCGGACCTTGCGGCCATTCACCGTGGCATAAGCCACACCTTTGTATCCCTTGCCCCACTGGCGCAGATCCAGCCGGCTGATGTCGCTGATGCTGAACTGCTGTCCGGCCGCCGTTACCTGGTCGCCCTCCAGTGCCATTACTCGACCACGGGTGCGCAGCATGAGGAAAACGATGACTGCGCTGATGAGCATGCAGACCGAGCCCGCCAGCCATTGTTCCCGTATGGCGGCTGTGTCGTAGGCATGCTCAGCCGGTTTTACAGGGAAATGCATGCGGGCGGTATAGGCGGTCCAGCAATCGGCCCAGCTTCTGGCCATGGCTGCACTGTCTGCCGCTTCCGGAGGGGTGGAAAGCACGGCAGTGCAATCCTTGGGAAGCGGGTATTTGCCTTCTACCATCCACTCTCCGTCCACCTGTTCGGCAGTGATGAGGGGCCTGCTCATCTGGTCAGCCTCCCACGGGGTGATGGCACTGGCCTTGCTGCCAAGCTCGGCAAAGGCCTGGTAGGAGAAATATACCTCGTTTGCCTTGCGGTAACCCACCGCCCCGTCGTAGAAAAAGTACAGGCCAAAACCAAAAAACGCCAGAAGTACGATACCGAAGCGAACAAAGGTATCGCGTGTGGGGCGGCAAATGAGGGATTCTGTGGTCATCTGTGCGGTATTCTACCACAGCTCTGCCGCTCTGCATAGCCAAAAATGCCGCTTCAACGCGTGCTGACGCGTTGCGTGCGCGCGAAAGTGACGAAATATAGGCTTGCCATGGCGTGGGAATCCTGCTAGTCTTTCGCTCATGAAGGCGCTGTTCCGGGGACTGTTGATGACCATGAGTATGGTGGTCTGTGCACAGGAATATGCCCCGGAGCCCATGAATCTGGATCCCCTCACCCTGGATGCGGTGGTGGAGACTGTTCCGGTGGATGTGCCGGAAGAAGTTGCGGAGGAAGAAGATTATGCGGAGGAGGTGCCGGAGGTGCTGGATGTGCCCCGTGACCAGACCCGCGTGACGGTGCTGGGGTATCATAACTTCAGCAAGAAGGCTCCGGTTACGCAGATGCTGATGCGCACCTCTGAGTTCCGTGAGCAGATGGAATACCTGCGCCGTGCCGGTATCACCGTTATCAGTATGCAGGAGTTTCTGGAATGGCGCCTGGGGAATCGCACCCTTCCGGCCCGTTGTGCCCTTATTACGCTGGACGATGGCTGGAAGAGCGTTTATACAGATGCTTTCCCCATTCTCAAGGAATACGGCTATCCTTTCACTCTTTTTCTTTACACCAGGTACCTCACCGGCAGGGGCGACAGTCTCACCCCCGAACAGGTGCGGGAGATGCAGGCCAACGGTGCTACTGTGGGTAGCCACTCTGTGAGCCATCTTTACCCCAGCAGCTGGAAAAAGACAGAGAAAAAGGGACCTGAAGCATACGCCGCCCTGGTGGATGCAGAGCTGGGAGAATCCCAGAAGAAACTCAGCGAGATGTTCGGCCCGGTGAATACCTACTGTTTCCCCGGTGGCTATGTGACTCCCGGCATGCTGGAGCGTATGCCCGGCTATGGCTATGTGGCGGCCTTTACAGTGCTTCCCGGCAAGGTGACTGTAAGTGAGGACCCGCTGCAGGTGCACCGCTATATGATTTTTGGCAACGATGGCTCCGTCTTCCGGCGTGCGGTGGATTTCCGTGCCAGCCAGCTGGGTACCAGCGTGACGACAGGTTCCAGCCCCGGTACACTTTCCTCCGATACTCCCGCTCCTTCGTTTCCGGTTTCCCCGCAGCCGCAGGAGACCGTGACGCCCGATTTTCCGTCCATTACCGCCTATATGAACGGAGTTGCTGACCTGGATATCACCACCGTTCAGATGAAAGTGAGCGGATTTGGCAGCGTGCCTGCCAAGGTGGACGAGGCCACGCGAACCGTGCAGTGGGTGCTGCCCTGCCGCATCTACATGCCGAATATCTCTGCGCACGTTACCTGGAAGGACAACAATGGCAAGGCTCATAAGGCCGAATGGTCATTCAATGTCGATCCGAACGCGCCTGTCCAAACAGAAAACCCCATACCATAATATATGGCTCCCGAAGAAAACATCAAGCCCGAGGCTGAGGTGAAGTCTGCTGCCCGCAAGCGCGCTCCGCGCAAGAAGGTGGCCGCCACCCCGGCTGGTGGAGAAGCCGGCGCTCCCGCCGCCTCTGCCGATGCTCCCGCCGTACCTGCCAAGAAGCAGCGTGCTCCCCGCAAGAAGACCACCAAGCCTGCCGCTGAGACTCCGGCTCCTGCCGAGACTCCGGCACCGGCTCCCGTTGCAGAGGCCAAGCCTGCTCGTGTGGAGAAGGCTCCTGAGGCTCCGGCTCCTGCTCCTGAGCAGCCGGCACAGCAGGAACAGCAGCCCCGCAAGGATAAGGAACACCGCAACAAGCACCAGCAGAAGAACAACAAGCCGCAGAATAAGCAGCCTCGCCCTGAGCAGCAGCCCAAGGCTGAGTCCGCCCCGGCTCCTGCTCCTAAGCCTGTGGAGAAGGCCGACGACCGTGCTTCCGATATCGAGAACCCGGATGTCGCTCCCCAGCTTCCCCCCGCTCCCGGCTTTGCTGTGCCGGAAACCGTGGGTGGCAGCGAGGGTGGCTCCAACAGCCGCCGCAAGCGCCGCCGCAACCGTAACCGCAACCGCGAGAACGGCCAGCAGCCCCAGCAGCCCCAGGCCACCCCGCAGGTGG
>JAZQVE010000062.1:0-2921 GCA_045631705.1 Akkermansia sp.
CCCGCCAGACCGGCGGCGCGTCCGCAACCCCGGCAGCAGCCAGCCCGGCAGACACAGCAAGCCACCATCACCCCACCGCGCCTGCTGCAAGCCCCTCACCCCACCTATCCTGCCGCACTGAAAGCCTCGCGCCGCAGCGGACAAGTACGCGTGCGCATCCATATCGACGCCGCCGGACGCCCCACTGCGGTGGATATCCTCAGCAGCAGCCACCAGGCTTTTGCCGAAAGCGCCCGCCAATGCATCCTGCACAAATGGCGCTTCGCCCCTGCCGCCAGTGCAGGCAAGCCCATCGCCTCCAGCGCCGTGCAAACCATCAGCTTCAAACGCTGAAATCAGCGAATACCGCGCCATTTTTTCAAAAAGTCCCTTTTTTAACACAATTTCCTGCTTGACGCCGCATGGGAGGAGTGATAGATTAGGAGAAGTGACGATGAAGAGCATTGTACAGAAATTGACTGCGTTGGCCATGCTTGCAGGCGGGCCGGTAATGGCGGAGGGACACCACGAGGGGCTTTCCATGAATGCCCCGGTGCTGTGGGAGATACCGATTCCCTTCTGGGAAGGGCACAGCATCCCGGTGAACAACTCTCTCGTCATGTTCACCCTTGCCGTGCTGGCAATCATTGTCGTTCTGCGACTGGCGACGCGTAAGATGGAGCGCATTCCCGGCGGCCTGCAGAACTTTGTCGAGTGGGTGTTCGAAACGCTGTACAACTTCATCGAAGGGCTCGCCGGCAAGAAGCTGACCAAGAAATACTTCTGGTACTTCTCCACCGTTTTCCTGCTCATCCTCACCAGCAACTACATGGGGCTCATTCCCGGCGTGGGCGAAATCACCTACCACGGCCACCCCATTTTCCGCGGTGCCAATGCCGACCTGAACGTCACGCTCTTCCTGGGTCTGTTCTACACCCTGCTCTGGTTTTTCTGGAGCATCAAGGAACAAGGCATCAAGCATTTCCTGGGGCATATCTTCGGGCCCAAGGGAGGTTTGAAAGGTCTGCTCAAGAACCTGCTGCTGCCCGTGTTCTTCTTCGTGGGGCTCATTGAACTGCTTTCCATCGCCATCCGTCCGGTGGCTCTGGCCGCCCGTCTATTCGGCAACATCTACGCCGGCGAGGCTATTCTGGAACAGATGAGCCTCGTAAGCGGCAGTATTCTTGGCAATGCCGCCGCCATGCTGCCCTTCATGTGCCTGGAAATCCTTGTAGGCTTTGTGCAGGCACTCGTGTTCCTGATGCTGACTGCCATTTTCCTGAAAACCCAGGTAGGGGGCGATGAGGAACACGCCCACTGATGAAAAAATCTTCCCGCAGTTGATCATGTAGCAAACCGTGAGGCTGCGGGTTTTCCCAATAAACAACAAACAATAGAAAAACAACAATCATGATGATTCCCGCTCTTGCCACCGCCGCCATCAAGTCCGGTCTGGCCGTTCTCGGTGCTGGTCTCGGCATTGGTCTTATCGGCATGAAGGCCGCTGAATCCACCGGCCGCAACCCCGGTGCCTCCGGTCAGGTGCTGACCATCTCCATCATTCTGGCCGCCCTTGTGGAAGGTGTGGCCTTCGTGGCCATCTTCATGGGCTAAGCTATAAGCTACGCCCGCGGGCATGCCGGGCCATTCAAGAAAACGGCATGCCCCTTCCCCTTTCCTCCATAAAATCTACATTCATCCGGTTTTAACCTACATCAACTCACAACCATGTTCAACCCGATTCTCGCCGCTGATATTCAGGACCTGGTCTCTAATTTCGGTCTGCATACCGATGCATTCATCGCCCACCTCATCGCGTTCTGCGTGCTCGCAGCCATTGTGGTGTGCTTCGGTATCAAGCCCATCTTCAAGCAGCTTGAGGAACGCCGCCAGCGCATCCAGGAAGGCGAAGAAATGCACACCCGCAGCCAGCAGGAGCTCGCAGAGGTGAAGGAAACCGGCGCCAAGATTCTCGACGAAGCCCGCGAATCCGGCAAGAAGGAAGTAGAGCAGGCTCGCCAAACCGCCGCCCGCCTGCAGGCCGACCTTTCCGCCAAGGCCACGGCAGAGGCCCAGACCGTGCTGGAGAATGCCCGCAAGCAGGCCGACATGGACACCCAGCGCCAGAAGGATGCACTGAAGGATGAATTCACCCGTCTGGTAGCCGAGGCCACCACCCGCGTGACCGGCAAGGTGCTCACCGAAGCCGACCACCGCACCATCAACGCCGAAGCCATCAATTCTCTCTAATCAGCCATGAAAATCAGTAAGGAAGTACAGGCCCAGGCGCGCCGCCTCATGCGGTTGTGCATCGGTGCCGATGGTCTGATGAACGAAGCCACCGTGCGGCTGGTGGCAGACAAGATTGCCGCCGACAAGCCGCGCAACTATCTGGCGCTGCTCACGGCCTTCACCGAGCTGGTGCGTCTGGAGCGTGCCGCCCACACCGCCACCATCACCAGCGCTGTGCCGCTGACCGCCGAGGAACAGGCCGCCATCACCGCGAAGCTGAATGCCCGCGAAGCCGGCCTGAACTATGAGTGGAAGGTGGATTCCTCCCTTATCGCAGGGCTCACCGTGAAGGTGGGCGACAACGTGACGGATGCCTCCATCCGCACCCGCATTGAACAACTTACTAAAAATCTCTAAACACACCACGGTATGAGCAACATCGTACAAGAACTCGAAGCACAGATCCGCAACATCTCCACCGCCTCCATCAGCGAGAACGTCGGCACCATCAAAGCCATCGGCGACGGCGTGGCCCACATCGAGGGCCTGAGCAACGCCATGCTCAATGAGATGATTGAATTCCCCGGCGGCGTGATGGGCCTCGCCATGAACCTGGAAGAGCATGAGGTGGGTGCCGTGCTTATCGGCAACGCCGCCTCTCTGAAGGAAGGCGACACCTGCAAGACCACAGGCCGCCTGCTCCAGGTGCC
>JAZQVE010000063.1:0-22929 GCA_045631705.1 Akkermansia sp.
CATCTGGGTGCGGGTGCGGTCGAGGTTGTGCTCGGGGCGCTTAATCTTGAAGTAGGTATCGCCCTCGAGGTAGTCGGTCAGGAAGCGCATACCGCATTCCATGGTGAGGAGCTTACCGGAGAACGGAAGCAGCTCCTTCTCAAGCGGGGTGAGGAAGGTAGCAGCCTCGCAGTAGCCCTTGGCAAGAGCCTCGAAGTACTCCATGCGCATGGTGACCAGGGAGAGATCCTTCTCGTCCTCAGCAGCGGGAGAAGTGGAGGTGCGGATCATATCACCGAAGTCATACAGAGCGGAACCGGGCATGGTGGTATCCAGGTCGATTACGCAGATACCCTCGCCGGTCACGTCATCAAGCATCACGTTGTTGAGCTTGGTGTCGTTGTGAGTCACGCGCAGGGGCAGCTCACCGCTGGCAAGGTAGTTCACCACCTTGTGGCAGTCGGCCTCGCGGGGGAGATACCAGTCGATTTCCTTCTGCACATCCTTAGCGCGGCCCAGAGGGTCGGCAGCGATGGCCTTCTGGAAGTTTTGGAAACGCTTCGTAGTGTTATGGAAGTCAGGAATGGTCTCAAAGAGAGGAGCACCGGGAAGATTGGCACCCAGCTTCTGGAAGTTACCGAAAGCACGGGCCACCTCGACACACTGGCCGGGGTTCTCAATCATATCGAAGGTGCGGGCACGCTCGATGAAGGGATACACGCGCCACACGTTGCCCTCGGCATCCTGAGCATAGGGCTTGCCGTCCTTAGCAGGGATGATGGTGAGGGTGCGGCGATAAGCTTCCTTGCAGCCTTCCTCAAGCAGCACACGCAGGGCTTCATCCGTCACGCGCTTCACGTTCTCCATCAGGCCAATAGGCTGACGGAACACGTTGCTGTTCACACGCTGGAGGATGTAGCGCAGGCGCAGGCCAGCCTGCTCCACTTCGATGCGGAAGGTGTCGTTGATGTGGCCAGAACCGTAGGATTCACCGAACACGTAGTCGGCGCGGATATCGAACAGGCTGGCGATTTGCTGAAGGTCGAACATATGCTTAACCGAGGTTAGCGGGATACACGCCGTCCTCCACGAGCTTGGCAATGCTCTCCACCACAGCGGGCTTATCGCTGGGATAGGTCACGCCGAGCCAGTTGGCCGTGGTCTTGATAACACTGCAATCAGCCTTGCCGTTGTGGATAAGCTCGTCCACCACTGTGGGGATGTAGCACTCGCTCTTCAGCTCGCCGCCGTGAGCAGCCAGGAAGCGGGTGAAATGATCCTTGATCTGGTCAATGAAGCAGGCGGGGAAGACCCAGAAGTTCATGGAAACAAGCTCCTCAGGATCCACCGGATTGCGCTCACCGCTCAGGCTGTCGCCGCGGCATACGCCATCCTCTTCCATCTTGATCTTGGTGTACTCCTCCACGCTGTCAAGGTAGCCATCCTTGATGCCGCAGATACCGCGGTTCACATCACCGTGGTCGCTGAGGGTATTCTTCAGGGGATAGCCAATCATGCCGTAGTGCTCCTTGCCATCAGCGGCGGGGGTGGAGGTCAGGAAATCAGCAGCCTTCTGGAAAGCGTCAGCACCGTAGAAATCGTCGGCATTCACCACACCAAAGGGTTCCTTCACCACATCACGGGCGGCAAGCAGAGCGTGGGCAGTACCCCAGGGCTTCACGCGACCCTCGGGAACGCTGTAACCCTCGGGCAGGTCATCAAGAGCCTGGAAAGCGTAGTCCACCTCAATCTTTCCGGCAAAGCGGGAACCCACCTGAGCCTTGAAAATCTCCTCAAAATCCTTGCGGATGATGAACACCACCTTACCGAAACCGGCGCGAATGGCGTCGTACACGGAGTAATCGAGAATAACTTCACCATTGGGGCCCATGGGGTCAAGCTGCTTAAGGCCACCGTAACGGCTGCCCATACCGGCTGCGAGAACAAGAAGTGTAGGTTTCATGATATTAGAAATTTTGAGTACAGTTGTACGTAGGCATTCTAACGCCAGCTAAACCATTTGGCAAGTCTAAAAGCACAAATCCCCGGGCGGATTTCTCCGCCGGGGGCTCCTTTTTCTCCCTTTCTCTCTGCTCACGCCTTATTCGGCGCAAAGAATCTTCACAAAGCCCTCTTCCTGCAGGCGGGTGGCACCGCAGGCAAACTTGGCGCGAATCTGAAGCGTTTCCTCCAGGTCATCACGCACAGAAAGCTTCACCTTGAAATCATCCCAGATACCGAACTGGGCGCGGCTCTTCACCCAGGCGATACAGGAGCGGATGCCGGAAGAATCAATGGGCAGCTGCTCGGTGCGGATAATGCGGAAACCAAGGAAAGTATCCAGGCGTCCCTCTGCCAACGCACGCACGGCATTATAATCGAAGCTGGAAACCTCCTGCTGCTGAAGCAGGGCGTTAATCTGGCTGCTGGAGCAAGCCAGCACCAGCTCATCGCCATAGGCGCGGCGTTCATCGCTCCAGGCCTCATTCTTCTGCAGAATGGTCAGCGCCTTGCGCAGCTTACCCACGGTCAGGTTGCTGCTCACAGCCGTGCCGCTTTCCACGAAATCCTTGGCCACGGTCTGAGAAGCAGGCAGAGTCACCGTAGAGGTGCCGTTTTCGCCGGTATAGTTGGTACCCAGGAAGGCATCAATCATCACCTTATCCATGCAGCGTCCGGCAGCAGCACGCAGCCCCTCAATCGTCTTGCTCACCGGCACATCGATGTTGGCCAGTTTCTTGGCATCGAACTCATCAAAGCCCACGGCCTTGGTGAAAATCTTGGGATGAATCACGCGGCGGGTGGTGGGTGCTTCATCGAGGGAGGTGCTCTGCATGCGGGTTGTCTTTTCCGTGAAGGCGAGCAGGCCGTACTGGTCGAAGGCTGCCATCTTGCCGGTGAGCCCGGTTTCCACGGTTACATACTTATCAAGTCGGGAGACCTCCTGCTGAAGGTAGGAACCCCACTTCTCGGAATACTTAATCTGGTAATTGCTTTCAATATCAGCCATAGTGGTAATTGTTGTTTGAGTTGGTTCGGCAAATCGGCTGCATGGGATTACCCGGAAATGAAGTGGGGTCGGGCCGCGTGGCAAGCTGCGCAACCGTTCTGACAAAACAGAATTAAGGCCCCAGCTTACTCTTGCCGGGGCTCATTAAAACATAGCAGGGCGTGTTTGTCATCAAAATGGCGGAAGGTGGAACACCGTTTCTCCCGGAAGCGTGTTCCGGGTCAGGGCAGCACCAGTTCCAGCCCATCATAAGCCGGAGAAATAAACTCCGGCAGGTAATCGCACAGGCTATTGTACTCTACCTCATGGCCCACATGGGTGAGCAAGCCGCGCTTCGGCTGCACCTGCTGCATCAGGCGCACAGAATCATCCACGCAGAAGTGCGTGCGGTGCGGGCGGTACCGCAGGCCATCGATTGCCAGCGCATTCAGGTTTTGCAGCAGGGGCACCGATGTCTCCGGAAGCTCCTGAATATCCGGGATATAGCCAAAACTCACACCGCCACTCCGGAAAACATAGCCATAAGTCTCCACCGTGGCATGGATCACAGGAACGGGAGTCACTTCGATATCACCCACCATGAAAGGCGCACCGGCATGGTCATGAGCCGCCGGGCGGATATACCCCTGATAGGTATTATTTTCATCGAACGCCCAGCCGAACATGCGCTTCAGGTGAGCCAGGCAGCCGGTGCCGGCATACAGTGGCAGGCGGTCGGTACGTCGCCAGCAGAAAGCGCGCATCTCATCAAAGCCCGCGGTGTGGTCCAGGTGCTCGTGAGTATAGAGCACAGCATCAATGGCGGTGATATGGTGCTGAAGCGCCTGCACCCGCAAATCCGGGCAGGAATCCACCAGCAGCGTGGTAGTGGCCGAACGCACCAGAATCGAGGAACGCAGCCGCCTGTTGCGTGGGTCATCCGAGCGGCAGACCTCGCATTCGCAACCAATCACAGGCACCCCGGTGGAAGTGCCGCTGCCAAGGAAAAGTACGTTCAGCATCCGTTTTTAGTTTTGATTTCCGCGCGCATTATGGCATAATCCACCGCATAACGCAAAGATAAATTATGCTTTCCCTGCTCAAGATACGGAATCTGGCTCTGGTAGATGAACTCACCTGGGAACCCCACGCGGGCTTTCTGGGCATCACCGGCGAAACCGGCGCCGGTAAATCCGTCATCATGGGCGGTATTTCCCTGGCCCTGGGTGAACGAGCCGATAAGAGCCTCATCCGCAGCGGAGAGACCCAGTGCAGCATCGAAGCTGTATTCCAACTGGAGGACACCACTTCCCTGAATACCCTGTTGGAGGATAGCGGTGTGCCGCCCTGCGAGGATGGACTTCTCCTCATCCGCCGCGTGGTCACCGCCACCGGCAACCGCCAGTTCATCAACAGCAGCCCCGTCACCCTGCAGCTGCTCAAGCGCATCGGCGCCGGACTGGTTGATATGCACCACCCGGAGGAGCACCGCTCCCTCACCTCGCAGGAGCGCCAGCTCTGCCTGCTCGATGCCTTTGCCGAGGATGGCCCTGCCCTGGCCGCCTATCACACCGCCTACCGAGCCTGGCTCGATGCCCGCCACGCCTACCGCACCCTGCTGGAAAGCGAAATGGCCAACGAGCGTGAGCTGGATTTCCTGCAACACCAGGTGGATGAGATTGAAGGCGCCCATTTCACCGCCGAGGAGGTGGAAGGACTGGAAGCCCGCTGGCAGCGCGCCCGCAATGCCAGCCGCCTGCGCGATACCGCCCTGCCCATGGCCCACATGGTGGATGGCGAGGAAGGCTCTCTGCTTTCCACCCTGCACCAGCTTGTGCGCAGCGGTCGCGACCTGGAGCGTCTGGATGCCACCTGCGCCCCCTGGCTGGAGAGTCTGGAATCCATCATCGACACCGCAGAAGACCTGGCAGCCAATCTCCAGGACTATGTGGAAACACTGGAATGTGACCCCGCCGAACTGTCAGAGCTGGAGAATCGCATCGCTCTGCTGGATAATCTGAAGCGCAAGTATGGCACCGATTTCGAGGCCATCACTGAGCATCTGGAAGCCTGCCGCGCCAAGCTCGATGCCATCGGAAACCGAGAGCAGAAGCTGGAAGAACTCCAGACGGAGGAGGAAAACTGCCGCCGCAAGGTGCTGCAGGCCGGCCAGGAACTCACCGCAGCCCGTGCTGCCGCAGCCCCGCGGCTGGAGGAGGATTTTCTCACCCATGCCCGCCACCTGGGCTTCCGCCAATCCCTTTTCACCGCCCAGCTCACGCCCCTGCCCGAGCCCGGTCCACAGGGTATGGAGGAAGTGGATTTCCTGTTCGGCCCCAACCCGGGCGAACCACAGAAAGCTCTGCGTCTCATCGCCTCCAGCGGCGAACTCGCCCGCGTCATGCTGGCGCTGAAGAGCGCCCTGGCCAAACAGGACGACACACCCCTGCTCATTTTCGATGAGATTGATGCCAATGTGGGTGGCGAAATTGCCCGCGCCGTGGGCATGAAGATGCGCGAACTCGGGCGCGACCACCAGGTCATCGCCATTACCCACTTCCCGCAGGTTGCAGCCCTGGCGGACCACCACTACCTCATCTCCAAGGGGCAGACCACCGAAGGCCGAACCGTCTCCCGACTGGAGGAAGTGGATTCCGATGCCCGCATCGCCGAACTCGTCCGCATGCTCGGCACCAGCGGCCCCACCGCCGAAGCCCACGCCCGGGGGCTGCTTGTTCATTAAGCTATATATCCCC
Organism: Akkermansia sp.; assembly: GCA_045631705.1. Taxonomy (GTDB): domain Bacteria; phylum Verrucomicrobiota; class Verrucomicrobiia; order Verrucomicrobiales; family Akkermansiaceae; genus Akkermansia. The sequence goes on from JAZQVE010000063.1 coordinate 5,725, forward strand.
GAGCTCAGCTCGGGGATTTCATACACTGGCAACGCCTGCGGATTTCGTGCAGCATGCGCTGCTCTTGAAATACCGCCTGCGGCGGTAAGAAAGCTTGGCGTTGCCACTCATGCATAAAATGCGAACAAATAATTCTTGGCTATGGTAGTAAAAGGTGCTAATATGTGGGCATGGTCAGAATATTAGCAGCAACCGATTTTACAGAAGAAGGGCAGGCCGTTCTCGACTTTGCCGCAGAAATGGTGTGCAAGACAGGTGGCAAGATGTACCTGCTGCATGCCGTGGAGCCCTGCATCATTGATGCCGCAGGCAGCCTTTCCGGCGACAGCCTGGGCGCGGGCGACATTCCCGGCAACCTGCCGAATGTGGACTACCAGCGTCTGGATGCCTGCCAGGCAGTGCTTTCCATTGCCGATGCCCGCGCCAAGCAGCTCGGCGAGCAGATAAGCAAGAAGTGGGGCATCCCGATTTATGCCAAGGCTGAGGAAAGCGATGATATTGTGGACTGCGTACACCAGTTCTGCCACCGCCACAACATCACCCAGCTGGTCATCGGCAACCGTCACCACTCCCTGCTCACCTCCATCCTGCTGGGCAACACCGCTGAAAAACTGGTGCGTGCCTCCAGTATTCCGGTGACAGTGGTTCCCTGTGGTTCCAAAGCCCATAGCTGATGGTCATCCTTTTTCTGGGAGATGTAGTGGGCGAGCCCGGCCGCTGCGCCCTTTTCCGCGCTATACCCGAACTGCGTGAGGAGTACGGGGTGGATGCCGTTGTTGTGAATGGCGAGAATGCTGCGGGCGGCAAGGGGATTATTCCCCGACTGGCACGCGAATTCATGGAGCACGGGGTGGATGTCATCACCCTGGGTGACCACGTGTGGGATCAATCTGACCTGATTCCCTGGTTACCCGAGGCTCCGAATGTGCTGCGCCCCTTCAACCTGCAACCCGGCACCCCCGGAAATGGCAGCTGCATCATCGACACGCCGGCGGGCAAACTGGGCGTACTCTGCCTGCAGGGCCGCACTTTCATGCGCCCGGGCGCGGAAAACCCCTACACCCAGGGCTACGATGAGGCCCACCGGCTGCGCGAAGCCGGAGCCCAGGCTGTGCTGGTGGATTTCCACGGCGAGACCACCAGCGAGAAGATTGCCATGGGCTACCGCATGGATGGCGTAGCCAGCGCCGTCATCGGCACACACACACATGTACAGACTGGTGATGAGCGCATTCTGCCCGGCGGCACGGCCTACCTGACAGATGCCGGCATGTGCGGCAGCCGCGATGGCGTCATCGGACGCGATGCGGCCTGCGTACTGCAAGGACTTATCACCAACATGCCGAACCGCTTCCCCATTGCCGGATTCCCCGCCATGGTGAACGGTGTCATTGTGGAGGTGGACACCAACACTGGCAAAGCTTTACGAATTGAACGCGTAATGCGCGCATACGACGAAAAATGATGGATGTGGAACGATTCGGCGGCATCGCCCGCCTGTATGGAGTAGCCCCGGCTGAGCGACTGTCTGCAGCCCGAGTAGCGGTAGTAGGCATTGGCGGCGTAGGCTCCTGGGCTGCTGAGGCACTGGCCCGCAGCGGGGTGGGCACGATTATCCTGCTGGATATGGATGATCTCTGCATCACCAACACGAACCGGCAGATTCACGCACTGGACGGCAATTACGGCCGGGCCAAGGTGGAGGCCATGGGCGAGCGGCTCCGCGCCATCAATCCCGCTGTGCAGGTGGAGGAAGTCATGGCGTTCTACACTGTTTCCAGGCCGGAGCGCTTGTTTGATACCACCCCGGATGTAGTGATTGATGCCATTGACAGCATGCGCCCGAAGGCACACCTGATTGCGGAATGCTACAAGCGAGGCATCCCGCTGGTGACTTGCGGCGGCGCAGGCGGCCGCATTGATGCCGGCGCCATTGCCGTGGCTGATTTAGCCCGCAGCTGCGGGGACAACATGCTCTCCCAGCTCCGCAAAACCCTCCGCCGGGAATATGACCTGCCCCTGCAGGATAAATGCCCGGAAATCGGCATTCGCTGCGTCTATTCCCCCGAGCGCCCACGTTTCCCGAAATGCGACGGCACCGTAAGCTGCGAACGTGAAGCCCACCAGAAAGGAGGCATCGGCTGCGCCAGCGGCTTTGGTTCCGCCACGCACATCACCGGCACATTCGGCTTCATGATGGCCGGAGAAGCCCTGAACATTCTAACTCAAAATTCCGCATGAAATTCAACGACCGCACTGCACGTGCCAACAAGCACACCGCCCGCACTGAAGCCAAGTTCGAAAAGAAACCCGCTGCCACCATCGTGGTGAAACCCCGCCCCGAAGGCGAGCTGCTGGATATTCTGGAGGCCCAGCCCCAGGGGCTCTACCTGGTGCTGGACTGCATTCAGGACCCGCACAACCTGGGCGCCATTCTCCGCACGGCTGATGGCGCCGGCGTGGCTGCCGTCATTGCCCCGAAGGATAAGTCCGTGGGCATCACCGAGACAGTGCTGCGTGTTTCCGTGGGTGCCGCAGAGAATGTCCCCTTCGTGCAGGTGACCAATCTGGCTCGCACCATGAAGCAGATGAAGGATGCCGGCATCTGGTTCGTGGGCACCTCCGACCACGGTGACCGCTCGCTCTACGATATCGACTTCAAGGGCGGTATTGCCCTGGTGATGGGAGCCGAGGGCGACGGCATGCGCCGTCTGACGGAGGAGAACTGCGATTTCCTGGTGCGCATTCCCATGGAGGGAAAGGTTCCGTGCCTGAATGTATCTGTAGCCACTGGCGTGTGCCTGTATGAAGCCGTGCGCCAGCGCGCGCTGTAAGCCCACACCGTCCCCGAGCATGAGCTGCATCATCGATATCGAACCTCCGCCGGGCTGCATCGTGCGCTTCATTTCCGACCTGCACCTGGGCCACGAACGCTGCGAGGTGCCCGGAGTAGGCCAACTGGCTCCACTGCTGAAAGGCATCGGCATGCTGGTGCTGGTTGGCGATACGGCAGAGACCCGCAAATGCGACTGGCAGGCTGCCGGCATGGCCGCCCGCGAGGAACTGCGGCAGCTGTGCCGCGAACACGGTGTGCAGCTGGTGGAAATTGCCGGCAACCATGACCCGGACATCCCCGCCCTGCTGGCGCGTTTCTGGGGGGGCCGCGTAGTCGCCATGCATGGCCACGCCCTGCACAAGGAAGCAGCCCCCTGGAGCTGGGAATACCTGCTCAACAAGCAGGCCTGCAAGCGGCTGATAGCCGAATACGCCGATGCGGATGAAAAGCTGGAGAGCCGTCTGGAACTTTCCCGGGCCATGTGCCAGCTCACCCCTCCCATCATGCGCCGCAAGGGTATCCGGAATCCCCTGCTCCGCGGCTTCATGCACTGCTTCTGGCCGCCTCAGCGCCCCATCGGCATCGTGTGGAGCTGGCTCACCTGCGGCATCCGATGCGAATATTTCATCCGCCACTACCTGCCGGAAACCGAAACCGTCATCTTCGGGCACCTGCACCGCAGCGGACACTGGCGCTTCGGCAGGCGCCGCATCCTGAACACCGGCGCCTGGTTCCGCCACGCTACTCCGTATGTTGTTGATATAGCGGATGCACGGTTCATTCGCTACACCAAGCTGGCAAATCTTCTGAAAAATGCCTGATTCTGACTCAAATTTTTGAAAGATTTGCATTTCTTGCTTGCGTTCAGTTTTTTAGAGTGATATATTCTGCCACGTCACTGTAACCCTCTTATAACTATGAACAAGACTCAGCTTATCGACGCTATCCAGAAGGAACTCGGTCCGGACGCCACCAAGAAGTGCGCTGCCGAGGCTCTGAACGCCACTCTCGCCGCCATCACCAAGGCTGTTGCCACGGAGAAGGTGCAGCTCGTTGGCTTCGGTACCTTCGAAACCAAGAACCGTCCCGCCCGCACCGGCCGCAATCCCCGCACCGGCGAGACCATGACCATCCCCGCCAGCTCTGTGGTGACCTTCAAGGCTTCCTCCACGCTCAAGGGCTAAATCAATCTTCTTTCCTCAAGTGAAAAATCCCCGGTTCCATAACGGAACCGGGGATTTTTTTCAGGCGTTATTATACTTGCCAGCAGAAATGCTATTCTCGACCAATGGAGGCTTGTGGGAATGACTAATGATTAGTGATTAATTGAAATGCAGGAGGGCAGAAAACCTGCGAAATTTAACACATTCAAAATCCATCTCCTGCAAATCTCATGCGGGAAGGACGCCGGCATCCAGGCTGTCCTCGCCCTGAATCAGCTCTGCCAGCACAGGTATACCGGTGTATTCCTCAATCAGGCCACGATTGGTCACAGCAGCAGTATCCCATTCCTCACTCTGCTGATTCAGAATAATACCGCAGCAGGTCAGGCCACGGGCCTGTATAGCGCGCACGGTGAGAATGGCCTGATTCGCAGCCCCCTGGCGATTACTCACCACCAGCAGCACAGGAAGCTGCAGCTGCTCCGCCAGGTCGGCCATGGTGCAGCCGGGGCAGAGCGGAGTCTCCCACCCGCCTACACCCTCCACCAGCAGAGTATCGTACTCCGCTGCCAGGGTCTGCACCTGCCCCGCCAGGGCGGAAAGCGATACCTTCTGGCGTTCAAACTCGGCCCCCATGCGGGGATCTGCAGCCGTACGCAGATAGAGGGGATTGATGGAATCCAGCGGCAGAGTCGCCTGGCCGGCGGCTTCGCGCATGGAGCGCAGTTCCTTACGGTCACCACAGGAAACAGGCTTGCACCCCATGGCACGTACGCCACGGTCCGTCAACCCCCGCAGCAACGCACACACCACGTGGGTCTTGCCCACGCCCACATCTGTTCCGGTCACAAAATAGGCATTCATAATTGTCGGAATTACTCAGGCATGGAAAGGCGGATATCATCAATGCTCCACCCCGGGCTGGAGCCACGCACCAGCAAGTGGTTCACCATGAGCCATACCACCACTGCCGCCGCCAGGCACAGCAGCTTGGCCTGCCAATTAGAGCTCAGAAATTTCTGTAATCGAGTCCTGCGTCGCATGTGAATAAAGAAGTTGAGTTAAACGTTCGGAAAGAAGGTCCAGATGAATATCGCGCTGTACCACATTGCCCACCGCCAGAGAAACAGAGCCGGTTTCCTCAGAAACGATGATAACCACAGCATCCGATGCCTCTGCCAGGCCGATACCGGCGCGGTGGCGCAGCCCCATGCTGCGGTCCTTCAGCTCGCGATTGGAAACGGGCAGAATGGCCGCTGCCGCCACGATACGCTCATTGTTCACAATGACAGCGCCGTCGTGCAGCAGGGTCTTGGGCATGAAAATGGTGCCGATGAGCTCGCGGGTATACTGGGCATCCAGCTCCGTGCCGGTCTTGGCGTATTCCTGGAGCTTGTTTGAACGGCAGATAGCAATGAGCGCACCATATCGCTTGGAAACCAGATAGGAAACTGACTCGCGCACCAGGGAAACGAAGTCCTGATTCTCCTGCTGGGTGTTGATGAGGCGGGCAATAATCTTGTTGGAGCCCAGTCGGGCCAGCGCTGTGCGCAGCTCCGGCTGGAAAAGAATGACCAGAATGGTACCCGGGCCGATGATAAGGGCTGCCAGTTGCTTAAGCACCACGGCATGTGTGAGTTCCAACACAAAGTAACCCAGAATCACCGTCGCAATCAGGCCCGCAAGAATGGCGGCCGCACGGGAATCCTTCACCGCACGGTACAACTGGTAAAATAAGGCCCAGAGCACCAGAATCTCAAAAATAGCTCTGAGTATCTCAAGAAAGGTCATACACGCATCATACTATGACCTGAACCACAAGGCAAGCGGAATCAATGACACCGCAGAACGGAGAAGGGAAAAACATCTGGAAGTACAAGCTGCAAATGACCGTGTACAATTGAGAATTGTCCCCTGTACCACGCTGCGCCTCCTGAGGCCCCGGCGCTGAGAGGTAACAAATTCATCCCCCCAGGCACCGCAACGACGACTTTTTTGCAAATAAATCGCATTTTCTACAAAAAAAGGCTTGCGCTCCGCGTCAGGATGAGTATAATAGCCCCGCTTCCACGCCGCACCGGAAACGGAGCGAGTAAGGAAAAGCAACACGCGGATGTAGCTCAGTGGTAGAGCGCAACCTTGCCAAGGTTGATGTCGTGGGTTCGAATCCCATCATCCGCTCTCCAGAAAACATCGCGGATGTAGCTCAGTGGTAGAGCGCAACCTTGCCAAGGTTGATGTCGTGGGTTCGAATCCCATCATCCGCTCTCTAAAGAAAACATCGCGGATGTAGCTCAGTGGTAGAGCGCAACCTTGCCAAGGTTGATGTCGTGGGTTCGAATCCCATCATCCGCTCTCAGAAAAGGCCTGCACATGCAGGCCTTTTTTCTTGCTAAAGGTTTGCTTGTAATGTATCATCAGAAAATGCTCCCATACGCGCATAAAACACTCTGCCTTACCCTGTTTCTGCTTGCTTCCTCTCTGGCCCCCGCAGCGGAAGTGGAAAAGGCATGCGTAGACAAGGATTGGGGCAACTCCATACCGGCGGCAGACGCAGCCCTGTTTGAACAGACTTTCGGGAAGAATCAAGGACCCATGCGGGAGCAATGGGATGCAACCGCCGGACTGCGCTACTTCGCCTTTACCACTCGCGGCAGAACTCCGGGCACCCGACTGCTGAACGAGGCCATCTGACAGATATCACCGGACGGCATGACGCTGCGTTACCTCACCTGTGAGAAGGAGCTGGGCGCCAGCAGTGTTCGCCGGAATTTCCGGGAGCGGATACAGAAAGCCGTTGCCCCCTATGTGTTCATGAACGTGGATACAGAATCCCAACGCATTTACATGACGCATTGGCACGTAGAACCGCAAAGCCGACAGCTGCTCAATGTGCACCAACGGAGCTTCAGCTTTGACTCGCTGAAGGAGAATTTCGAAATATCAGAGCTCCAGCCTGAGCATGAGCAGCAGATTACAGAATTTGCAGCCACCAGACCCGAAGAACAGCGCGCGCAATGGGACGCCACGCAACGTACCCTCTACATCTCAAAAATCGTCGGCACCCGCGGGAAGCACGGGTTCAAGAGAAGAGCCACCCTGGGTCAGATCTCGGCGGATGGCATGTCTCTACACCTGATATCCAAGGAGCTGGAGTATACAGAAGGCAATAAGTTCCGCCTGGATTACGTCCTGAAGCAGCAGGCCGTTTATCCCGGAGTCTTCGCCACCATAGATGCCTCGGACACCCTGGTGGTCTACCATTTCCCCACCGCGGGAACCAGAGTGCGGGTCATGCGGTATGACCTGACCACACTGGAAGGGAAAGAAGACAGCATCGATAACTAAACCTTCACCTCAATGTGCCTGCAGCATAATCTGCGGCCATGAGCCCGGCGCCGATGATACCAGCATCTGCCCCGAACTGAGCAGGCAGCAGGCGCAGGTTATCATAATGCACCGGAAAAAGCTGCTCCTTCAGGCAAGCTCGCAGCGGGTCAAAGAGTAAATCTCCTGCCTTCGCCACGCCGCCGCCGATGATGAACGCCTCCGGCACCAGCGCATACATCATATTCATGATGAGGCATCCCAGCTTCTCTGCAAAGGAATGGTACATCTCCAGAGCAATGGCATCGCCCGCGCGGGCAGCCAGCTCCAGCTGGTACGGCGTACAATCCGCCACTGTTTTCCGTATACCGGCCTCAGCATAGCGCGCCACCGCATCGGCGGCAAACTCATTGTTGCCGATGTATTCCTCCACTGCTCCGCGGTTGCCGAACGGCCCCACGCGCCCCTTGAAATCCACGCTGATCTGCCCCAGCTCCGCGCAGGATACATTGCGCCCGCGCAGCATGCGATTGTGCACCACAATGCAGCCGCCAATCCCCGTGCCCAGAGTCAGGCAGAGCAGACTCTCCAGCCCCCTGCCCGCGCCCAGTTTCCACTCAGCATAGCCCATGCAGTTGGCGTCATTATCCAGCACCACGGGAAGCCCCAGCTCACGCTCCATCACCTCACGCACCGGCACCTGGTGATTCCACACCGGCACATTGGTGAGCTGGTAGAGCACGCCCTTGTAAAAATCCACCCAGCCGGGCATTCCCAGCCCCACTGCAGCCACCTGCGGGTGCCTGCGCTGCAGCTCCTTCATCGTGGCACACATGGCGGCCATAATGGACTCCGGACTATCGAACTCCGGTGTCGGCAGTGGCTCCGCCTTATCCACCAGCTCGGCCCCACGGGTCACGCCAATCTTGATACTAGTCCCCCCGAAATCCACCGCTATCGCCAATCGCTGCTCACTCATGCCCGCATTATAATCCTGCCCCCACCCCACCGCAAGCTATTTATTTCCCGACAATCTGCCAACGGCCATTCTTACGAGCTCCACAGCGAACTAATATGCCACGCGTTTTAAGTCTGGCAATAATCCGCTCCACTTGGCGCGATGTAAGACCAACCACTTCCGCAATCTGGCGAGCAGATGCACAGGCGTCTTGACGAATTACCTGCAACACCATTTCTTCCGGATTATCGGAACTTATTCCGACATTTATTCCGACATTTATTCCGACATCTGAGGATTTATCTCGGTGCTTCTTCAGTGTAGACAATATCTCACCAAGCATGAACTCTATAAACGGTGCACAATCAGCCTTCTTACTGCTCTGCTCGATAGCTCGGTAATACTCAGCCTGATTCGAATACACCATATTCTCCACAGGTAGATAAGCAAAAGCCGGATGAAGACGCCCCAGAATCAGAGATTGCCACAAACGCCCGGAGCGGCCGTTGCCATCGCTGAACGGATGAATGAACTCAAACTCATAGTGAAACACACAGCTGCGGATAAGCAGGTGATCTTCTGCCCGGTTCAGCCAATCAAACAAATCAGCCATCAGCGATGGTACCATGTGCGCAGGCGGAGCCATGTGAATACATTTCTCACCAGCAAATACGCCCACCCCACCACGGCGGAACTGCCCGGCATCATCACGAAGTCCCGCCATCATCAGGCCATGAGCCCGCAGCATATCATCCAGGTTGAACGGATTGAGCGTGGGATATTCCTCATACGTCCGTATGGCATTGCGCACTTCCTGCAACTGCGCCGGCGGTGCCAGCACCGGCTTTCCTTCCAGCACATCACTCACCTGGCTTTCGCTTAGTTCATTGCCCTCAATCGCCAGTGAACTATGAATCGTCTTGATGCGGTTAACCTTGCGCAGCAACAAACCATCCGCCTGCTCCAACCGAATAGAGTAGCGCTCAATCAGTGCAGAAATCTCGGCCACCATTGAAATAGCCTTGGCACTCACCGTAAAAGGAGGAACATAGCTTCCCATAACTGCGCGTGTATTATACCACTATACGCTCATCATTACCAGCATATTATTCCCCCGAACTAACAGCAATATAAAACGCAATATAAAACGCCAGCCTTACCCTCGTGCCACCAATTTGAGCAGTCCCAGACGGCCATCTCAGATGTTTTTTCTCAATGATTTTTCGACATCGACTCCACAAATTAACTTTCCTTGACGCCAACAGTTTAAAATGTTAGCATAAGACCATGCAAGCAACTGTTTCTTCTGAAATGAATACTGCAAACTACGATTGGGTTGATGTTTATCAATAACTACAGAAAGCTGCATCCCGATGAGAATGTATACGGGCTACTCTTGTATGCAAAAACGGACGCCATAGTCCAGCCAAATGCCAGTCACGACATGTTTGCAGCGCGCACTCTGGATCTCAATGCCCCATTTGAAGATATTGCTAAACAGCTGGATTCCATCGTTGAGCTGTATCTATCTACCACGGCCTGACCGGCTGCCATGCAGGCAGAGCTCATTCCACAGGATTGCGTAGTCGACTCACCGCAGATCACACCAGAGGGCGCGGTGGTCGGAGGCTTTGGCGGCAGCGGGGATATCGACGATACCGCCCTGGCCGCGCATGCGTTCGCGGAGAGTGGCATTCACAAAAATCTGGTCAAAGATGTTATAAACCTTGCCGCGCTTGAAATAGAGGGTCCATTCCTCCCCTCGGGAATCCTTCGGGGTGAGGCGGCGGAGAGCGGAGTCTTTTGATACCCCCTGCAGGAGAATCTGCGGGGCGGCATCGGTCGGACTGTCATTCCAATCGCCAAACACCAGGAGCGGCATCCCCTTCTGAGTGCGGGAGACGTGCTGGATGTGCTGGGCGAGGGTATAGGCTTCCTGCTTGCGGAGGGCTGCGGCCGCACCGGCGTTATCCGACACGCGGGACTTCAGATGAGCCCCGATGATGCGGAACATGCGGCCATCGTCCAGCTGCACGGTCACATCCAGAATACCACGCAGCATCCTGCGGCGTCTCTGCTGGTACAGCTTTACATTCTCCTGCGAGTGCTCCTGCACAATGGGGTGCATGGAAAGCAGCGCCAGCGCGCGGTCCTCGCCCTGGCGCGGCAGCACTCGGAAATACGGGTATTCCAGCCCCTGCCCGGCCAGTCGCTGGCGCAAATCCTGCAGCGCCAGGGGGCCTCCGACCTCCACCAGCCCCACTATGGCAGGCTGAGCCGAGGCAATGACCTCCACCACCGCATCGCGGGATTCCCGGGGCTTAGGGGTCAGCACAAAACGCGAGCGATTCGTCTCCCCCTCCACAAAATAGTTCTGCACATTGTGCATGAGGAAGCGAACCGGTTTGCCGGGCCTGGGAATGGCGGCAATATCCACCTGTTTCTGAAGCAGCGCCGTGTGCGCCACCTCTGCAGGGAGGGCTTCAGCCCCCGGGCCTGGCACATACGCCTCCTGCTGCACCGGGGGAGCAGCCCCCAGCCAGCGGAGAATGGTATCATCACCCCCGAACCGCTCCACCAGCAATCCGGCCACCAGCAGAACCAGGAAAACCAGCAGCGCATCCTTGCGCAGAAGCTTGCGGCAACTGGCCATAGCAGAAAAGAAAGCCCGGCAGAGACTAAAGGATTACAGGCAGCCGCCATCCAGCCACTCGGCCACCTGCGGAGCGGCGTAGGTCAGAATCATATCTGCCCCGGCGCGGCGAATGGAGAGCAGCGCTTCCAGCATGCACTGCTTCTCATCCAGCCAGCCGGAGGCCGCGGCAGCCTTCACCATCAGGTACTCACCGCTCACATGGTACGCGGCAATGGGCAGCGTGGTGGCACGGCGCATCTCGGCAATCACATCGAGATACAGCGTAGCGGGCTTCACCATCAGGAAATCGGCGCCCTCGGCGGCATCCAGCGCAGTCTCGCGCAGAGCCTCGCGCACATTGGCAGGGTCCATCTGATAAGTCTTCTTATCGCCGAACTTCGGCGCACTGCCCAGAGCCCCGCGGAACGGGCCGTAGAAGGCAGATGCGTACTTGGCCGTATAGCTCATGAGGGAGACCTTCGTGAAACCCTCGGCATCGAGCGCAGCGCGCAGGGCAGCAATGCGGCCATCCATCATATCACTGGGGGAGATGATATCTGCACCAGCCCGGGCATGGCAAAGAGCCTGGCGGCAAAGAGCCTCCACGGTCTCATCGTTCAGAATCTCGTAGGAACCGTCCTCATATTCGCGCACCAGGCCATCCTGCCCGTAAGTATTGAAGGGGTCCAGCGCCACATCCGTCATCACGCACAGCTCCGGCACTGCAGCCTTGATAGCACGGATAGCACGGGGCACCACCCCTTCCGGGTTCCAGGCTTCGCTGCCGGCTGCATCCTTCTTTTCCTCGGGCACCACGGCAAACAAGTCCACACAGGGGATTCCCAGGGCATACAGGCGCTTGCATTCCTGCGCAATACCCGCCACGCTCCAGCGGGTGCAGCCCGGCAGGGACTCAATGGGCGTATCCTCATCCCCCTCCTGCACAAACATGGGGTAAATCAGATTGGCAGCAGAGAGCGTTGTCTCGCGCATGAGACCACGAACAGCAGCAGACTTACGGTTGCGGCGGGGGCGAATCGGCAGGTTCATCATATCGCCCCCACACTAGCACATTTCCGCCCGAATGTAAAGATTCCCATGCGTCCACAGGTGGCCTGCCTGCAAGAAACCGCCCCGCGCATGCGGGGTGCGATTCCGGAGGAGGAGCAGAATAGCGCGGCCTCCCCCCTTTTCTGCGCAAATGAAAACCCGCGCGATAGATGGCGGTTTGTGGGGAATGTAGAATTTTGATTTTTGGGGATGTGTTCAATTCCGCGGGCGTTCCGCCCGCCTGTATTCCAATTAATCATTAATCCCTATTCCTTCGCCAAATCTCCATAAAAAAACGCCGCAGCTCGGGTGTCGAACTGCGGCGTCTGTATCAAAAAGGCATCAGATAAAGGTGCGGATGACAGCCTTGTCGCGCAGGCGGTCCACCCACTGGCGGTAGCGGCGCTCGCTCTTCTTGCGGCGCACGGCGTCGTCCACCTTCTGCTTCACCTCGGGAGATGACAGGGAAGGAGCCGCAGCCAGTCGCTTGCTATGAACCTTGACAATGGTGAAACCGGCGGGGTCAAGCAGCGGGCCCACCATCTGGCCGGGCTTGGCAGCAAACACCACATTGGCAAACTCCACCGCCAGCTCATCGCGGCGCATAGCAGGCCACTTACCGCCGTCTTCTGCATGGGAATCGCGGGAATACTTGCGGGCAGCCTCTGCGAAAGTCAGCTTGCCGGCATCCAGGTCCTCCCTCAGGCGCACAGCCTGCTTATAGCGTTCCTCTGCCGTCACCATCGGGTCCTCAGGATCCATGGCAGGAATGAAAATCTTGCTGTAGGTGATGGAATCGCGCATGATATTGCGATACTCCGAGCTGGTAGCCTTGTATTCCTCGGCAATTTCATCCGGGGTGGGAGGAATACCACGCTCATAGCGCATACCGCGCATGGCAGAAACCGTAATCTCCTTACGCACAGAATCGCGGTACTCGGTGTAGTTCATGCCGCTTTTGCGCAGGTTATCCAGGAATTCGGAGCGGTCGCCATTATACTGCAGAAGGATGCGGCGGTTGATTTCATCCTCCACCTGGTCTTCCTTAATGGAATAGCCCTTGGTTTCAAAATCACTGAGCACCAGTTCACGCTCAATCAAATCATTCAGCACGGCCTTCTTGGCAGCCACCAGCTCGGAATTGAACCGGGGGCCCTGGCGGGGGTACAGCATCATCAGCTCACGGAAATAGGGAGCCAGGCGGGCACGTACCTCACTGGAGGTAATCGGACGGCCATTCACAGTGGCGGCCACACGATTAACCACCCCCGCCTTGGGAGCAGCCAGCGCCACGGGCACCGTAAGCAATGCCAGCAGAAGAACAGCAAAACGGCGTACTAGTTTCATATATCACCAGTATACTGCAAGAAACCGGCCCATGCAACATTCTTCTTTGTCACAAGCTCACTTTATGCTCGCAATAGTTCCGGCAGCATGGTAGAATGCCAGAGTTAAACAATCTCAATCCCACCAGTTATGGCAATCAAACTGTTCATTCCCGGTCCCACCGTTGTTTCCGAAGACATTCTCAAGGAGATGTGCCTGCCGATGATTGGCCACCGCTCCAAGAAGGCCTCCGAAATCCAGAAGCGCATCTCTGACAACATGCAGAAGATTCTCTTCACCGAAAACCGCATCCTGCTTTCCACCTCCTCCGGCTCCGGTCTCATGGAAGGCGCCATCCGCTCCTGCACCGCCAAGCGCGCCGCCGTGTTCTCCATCGGTGCCTTCGGCGACAAGTGGTACAAGATGGCCAGGACCAACGGTATTCCCGCAGACAAGTTTGACAGCGTGATGGGCGAGCCCACTACCGCCGAAATGGTGGACAAGGCCCTCTCCACCGGCAAGTACGACGTGCTCACCGTGACCCACAACGAAACCTCCTCCGGCATCCAGAACCCGGTCGAAGAAATCGCCGAGGTCATGAAGAAGTACCCGGATGTGGTATGGTGCGTAGATGCCGTATCCTCTGCTGCCGGCTCCAGGATTGAGACCGACAAGCTGGGTATCGACGTACTCATCACCTCCACCCAGAAGGCACTTGCCCTGCCCCCCGGCCTGGCTATCTGCGCCATGAGCAAGAAGGCCTACGACCGCACCGCCGAGGTGGAAAACCGCGGTCTGTACTTCGACCTGCGCACCCTCTGGGACTTCATCGACAAGAAGAACTACCAGTACACCTCCACCCCCTGCCTCTCCCTCATGTATGCCTTGGACAAGCAGCTCCAGCACATCGTGAACGAGGAAGGCATCGAGAACCGCTTTGCCCGCCACGAGGAACTGGCCGCCTACACCCGCGCCTGGGCCGATGAGTACTTCACCGTGTACCCGAACCGCAAGTACCTCTCCAAGACCCTCACCGTCATCGACTCCCGCCCCAAGGGCAGCGAGGAGATGATTTCCATCCCCGAGCTGAACGCCTTCCTTGCCCCCCGCAACCTGCAGCTGGGCAACGGCTACGGCGGCCTGAAGGACAAGACCTTCCGCATTGCCCACATGGGCGAGCTCCAGATGGACGACATGAAGGAAATCACTGCTGCGGTGGAAGACTTCCTCAAGTCCAAGTAATCCTCCTTTCCAGCGAATCAACCCGGGCAGGAGGCGCACATGTGCCCCCTGCCCGTTCTTTTCTAACAAGATTATATGAAAAACCCGCAATTCATCCTTAACTACGATGTGATGTACTACGACACCGACTGCGGCGGCGTGGTGCACAACCTGGCCTACCTGCGCTGGGTCGAAGAATGCCGCACCAAGATGGCCCCGGACATCGGCATCGACTTCCTCGGCCTTATTCAGGAAAACCGCCACCTGGTACTGGTAAGCCACGAGGTGCAGTACAAGCGTCCCGCCTTCATGGGCGACAGGATTCAGATTCATGCCTGGGTGGAGAAGGTGGAGAAATCCCGCTTCTGGTGCGTGTTTGAAATCCGCCGCGATGTCGGCCAGCAGGTCTGCGTGAAGGTGCGCCAGTGCCTGGCCCTGGTGCAGATGCCGCAGGGCCGCCCGCAGCGCATCCCCGAGGCCTGGTACAACAGCGCAGCCCCCGCAGAAGACCTGGCGGATTAATCATCCATGCAGGAATTCATCACAGAAACGCGCTTCGGAGGCATCATCACAGTCCTCCTGTGCTCACTGCTGATTCTGAGCGCACTTCTCTGCCTGTTCAGGGCCAGAGAAGTGAGGGGAGTCGGCGTATTGACCATTGCCATATTCGGCATCGGGCTCATCGCATTGTGCGTGTTTCTTGAACTTTCCGGGCTTGAAATACCCGACTGGCTCGTCGGCAAAGGACGCAGGAGCCGCGGCAGCTTCCTTCTGCTGCTGTGGGCATGGTGCAGCTACAAGCTGGCAGACCGGGCCTACTACCGCTACCTGGATAAATAGAGATTCCATCTACCCGCCGGCTCCACCCCGTCAATCATCCTTGCTCTCCGCCTTCTTCAGGAGCTCAACAGCCGTCTGGTTTCCGGCCTCAGCCGCATTGACAAGCCAGCCCATCATCAACTCATCATTGCGGGGCACGCCCTTTCCCGTGGCATAGCAGGTGCTGAGCATAAGGCAGGCATCCCCATTGCCCTGCATGGCCGCGTAGCGCAGGTAGCGGATTCCCTCAGCCGTGCTGGCATTCTTCGCCGTGCCGTTCAGATGCATGCGGGCCAGTATCAGCTGCGCGGGAATGGAGTCATCATCCGCCATGCGCTCCAGCCAGTGCAGCGCACCGCTCATATTGCCCGCCCTGGCCTCCATCTGCACCAGAGTCTGGCAGGCATCATCATTGCCGGCATCCACCGCGGCAGCATACCACTGCCGGGCTTTCTGCATGGAGCGGGGCACCCCGAGCCCGCGTTCATAGCAAAGCCCCATGGCAGCCATGGCGCGCGGCTGCTTCTTTTCCGCAGCGCGGGAGAACCATTTGAATGCCAGACCGGAGGAATGAATTGCGCCCTTCTGGCCGGTCAGCAGGCGGCGACCATATTCATACTGAGCCTCCGGGTCCCCCTTCACCGCAGCCTTCCGCAGCTGGTAGATATCGTGACACCCGGTCAGCAGCAACACGCAGCAAACTATGGCAGGAAGACGCATCAGCGGAAGTAATTCTGTTGTTTTTCACTGATGGGCATGCCCAGCCGCTGCATCACCTCCAGCATGTCCTCCCACACCGAGCGACGGGCGGAAAGCGCCTCGTTGCGCAGCAGGTAGCTGGGATGATACGTCACCCGCACCGGTACCCCCTGGCATTCGAACCACTGCCCCCGCAGCGCGCTCACCCCCTGCTGAGCTCCCAGCAGCCCCTTGGCCGAGCTAGCGCCCAGGCACACAATGCAGGCCGGTTGAATAGCCCGGATTTCTGCCATGATAAGCGGCTGACACGCGGCAAGCTCCTCTGGAGATGGCGCACGATTCGCCGTGCCCTGGTTCTCCCCCATGGACGGGCGGAACTTGCACACATTGGAAATATACACATCGCTGCGCTGCAGCCCCATCGACCCCAGAATACGGGTGAGCAACTGCCCTGCCGGCCCCACAAAGGGCTCGCCCTGGCGCTCTTCCTCATACCCCGGCGCCTCACCCACCAGCATGAGCCGGGCATGCGGGTTACCCACAGCAAAAACCATCTTCTCGCGCAGCGTACCCAGGCGGCGGGCGGGCTTCCAGTCCGCCGCCTTCTGCCGCAGGAAGTCCAGTTTCTCCTCCACGCTCATCTCCGGCGGCTGTTCCGCTTGCGGAGGAGTAGTCGGAGCCGGCTCCACCACAGGTGCAGGATTCTTTTTCCCCTGCCTGGCATCCAGCATCCACTGGCGCAGAATACCGCGCGCCTCGTCATCCACCGCCAGACGCTCCTGCCCGCCCTCCACCATGTGGGTGAGGGTCTCTACCGCCAGCTGCCTGAGAGTGGTCATGCTTACATTCTACCACAAGCCGCGCGGATAGCAAGGAAAAGCAGCAAGCTGCTCTGATTTTGGATATGTTAATTCAGCTGCTGCAAAGTCGCAGGGAATTTGTCAATTGTACTTCCTGATATGCCGAAAAGCATCAACTGTCAAATTCCAGTTAAACCTCACCCCCTAATCCTTCTTCCACATGTGACCCAAAGAATGCTGCGCCAAATTGGAGTTTGTCTCTCTCTGAGCTGCGGAAGCAGCGAAGTTTCGTCGAGCCCCTGTCAGGGGGCGAGGTTTCGTTGAGCGGCAGCGAAGTTTCGCCGGTAGTCGCCAGACTACCGATTTCACTG
>JAZQVE010000064.1:0-13698 GCA_045631705.1 Akkermansia sp.
GGCAACCCCGTGACGGGGTGCGGGGCAAAGCTTATCACAAACGCGATTTCACGTCAAGCTCATTTTTGAGATTTTTTGTGCAGCATTTCTGCATGCACCATCTAACCCACGCTTTTTCGTACGTGTTAGAGCGAAAAAATATTTTTCACGCAGGTTAGAAAAGGCCCATATAAAAAACTGCGAGAGCTTTCCGGCTCTCGCAGCATGAAAGAATAGAAATTGCACTGGCAGGTCAGCGGGTAAGCTGACGGCAGGCCTTGACGGTGTTTGCCATGAGCATGGCAATGGTCATGGGGCCGACACCGCCGGGCACGGGGGTGATGTAGGAGCATTTGTCCTTCACATCCTCAAAATCAACATCGCCCACGATGCGGTAGCCGCGGGGACGGGTGGCATCCTCGATGCGGTTGATACCGACATCGAGCACCACGGCACCCTCCTTCACATAATCGGCCTTCACCATTTCCGGACGGCCGACCGCAGCCACGATAATGTCTGCCGAGCGGCAGAGACCGGGCAGGTCCTTGGTACGGGAATGGGCAATGGTGACGGTGGCGTTGGCATTTTTGGCAACCAGGAGATTAGCCATGGGCTTGCCTACAATCATGCTGCGACCGATGACCACTGCATGCTTACCGGCAGTTTCAATACCATAGGCTTTCAGCAGCTCCATGCAACCGAGCGGGGTACAGGGAACAAAGCCCTCCGCATCCTCCAGAACGAGTTTTGCCACATTGGCGGGGTGAAAGCCATCCACATCCTTGCGAGGATCGATATTGAGGATAACGGCTTCTTCATCGATATGAGGCGGAGGGGGGCTCTGCACCAGGATACCATGGATGCGGTCATCGGCATTCAGCTGGTGGATGAGTTTCACGAGTTCCTCCTGAGTCGTCTCTGCGGGAAGAGCCCATTTCTGGGAGTAGATGCCAAGCTCTGCGCAGGCCTTCACCTTGGAACCGACATACACCTGGGAGGCGGGATCCTCACCGACAAGCACCACAGCCAGCCCCGGAGTCTTACCCTGAGACTTGAGCTCGGCGATTTCCTTGAGCAAGCCCTCGCGCACGCGAGCGGCAACTTCCTTTCCGTCGATAAGAGTAGGAGTCATCATCTGCTTATTGTTCGTTGAAATCAAAATCGGGGCGGCCGCATGCCAGCCGTTCCTCCAGCATGGCCACATATTCAGCCTGGGTGGCATCATCCATATCCGCCGGCACATGGATAGGCTCTTTCACCAACACCTGCACTTTGGAGAAGGGCTTGGGAATCACAAAACCATCCCATGCCTTCTTCACGCGCCAGCACGAGGGAATATCGATGCACAGAGGCAGAATGGGCAGACCGGAAACTGATGCAAGACGCACCACACCGGCGCGGCACTTGTAGCGAGGGCCCTTAGGGCCATCCGGGGTGATGCACATGCAGCAGCCGGTTTCCAGGGCACGCAGCATATCGCGGAATCCGGCCACGCCCCGGCGATGACTGGAGCCTCGTACGGTGCTCATGCCGTAATCTTCCGCCACCGTAGTGAGCAGCGCACCATCCTTACTGGCACTGGTCAGCATGCACATGGGCACGGAATGCGGCATCTTGTACCGATAGAAATAACACGGCGCAAAGGTACGGTTATGCCAGAGAGCAATGATGCACTGCTTCTTTCCGACAATATCGGCGGCGGCACCCTGCATAATCACGCGCTTGCGCAATGTGGCACACACAAGGGTTATAAGAAACCACACGACGTGCCCCACGGGGCGGGTCCACCATTTGGAACGTTTCTCTATACCTTTGCTGCTCATGGTTGACTATGTATCAGAACGGAACGGCAGACGGAGCAAAGGGGTCCTCGCTCGTTTCGAACGGATTAGAAGATGCCCCCGACGGAGTATGAAGAGGCTCAGCGGGAACAGACGGCTGCTGCACCGGCTCTGCTGCAGGAGCGGAATCCAGCGGCTGGTTCTCCGACGGCTGCTGATTGAGAATCTGCTCCGTCAGGCGATTCACATCCAGCTGGTCGAAGGGGATACGAGCCGGGCGATCTCGACGGGCAATCTCTGCACGAGCCTCAACGATGGCCATATCATCCCCTGGCATATTGCCGCGCCCACTCAGCTGCGTACGCAGCACAGCCCACTCGCCGTTCTGCTGGAAAATCGGGTCCGGCTGGCCATCCGGGTATTCAACACGGGTCAATACCACAGGAATACCGTAACTCAGCTCACCGGAAAGTTCATTTGCCGCACTCAGCACCATCTTACCTGTCAGCGTGGCTAAATCTCGCTCTGCCACAGCGCCCTCCGGGATTTCCACCACCAGAGAGTCGCCCTCTGTGTCCAGACGAACATAACCCTGATGCAGCAGAAGCGGATTATACAAGCGGCGCTTACCATGCTCCATATGCTCCGTGATGGACATAAGAGCCGGGAATGAGCTCAGGCAAATATTCCTGAGATGAAGCTTACCGGCAAATCGGGGAGCCGCATTCTCCACCAGTTCCATGAAGAATTTGCCATTTAACCGGCCATGAGACACAGCCGTGGTGCGCGCGGTGAAAAAGCCCTCAAAGCGGCCATCCGTAAAATCTGCAAGACTCATATTGTCTGCCTCCACGGAGAATGGGCCAGCCATGGATGCATCCTTCGGCAACTTGCCGGCAAACGCCACCTTGGTACGACGCTGCTCTGCTTCATCGCGAGATGTATCAGTCGTGCCAGAGAAGGAGAAGTCATCCACTCCATCTGTAGAAACGTGGGCCTTACCCTCAAGAATGGTCACGGTCTTCCACCCCTTGATATCCAGTGTGCCACCGCGGAACATCACCACGCTGGCATTCTTTGCGCGACTCGGATAATACATGTAAGCGTTAGCATTTCTGAGGCTCACCGGAGCCTGCTCCGATTCTGCATACACCACACTGAAATCCTTGCAATCCATGCGGGCGAAGTCCCACAAATCAGCACCGGTCTGCCGCGGCATATCCATGTGTCTGCCATTGCGCAGCACGACCACTGCGCGCTCAACGTTGAGGCTGCTGCCGCGAAGACGCCTGCCGATAAAGCTCACCAGCTCCAGGTCTGCCTGCACGCCACTCAATTCGATACGCTGAAGCACGCAATCCTCCGGGAATTCGGCCACTACATTGGACAGGCTGAGAGTGGTACCCTCCACCCCTGCACCTTCCATCTGAACACTGGTAGCCCCCCAGAGTTGCTGCAGCTCCGCACGCTTCTCGTCCATGTATGAGGAGCTGGACATTGTAGCCATGCGGTAGAACATGAATGCGCCACACAGCAACACGAGAACCACAAAAGCCAACAGGAAATAAAGAATCTGCCGGCGGGAGCGCCTCCGCTTATCTGCAGAGGTGAGCATTACCTTGCGCTTCTTTGTCACGCGGACAACCTTGGAGCCATCCGCGCGGGTCACTACCTCACGAGACCGCTCCTTCGACGGCTTATCCTCGTTGAGCTGCTTAATTATACTACGGACCTGAGTCAGGTCCTCCCCATCATCTGCGTACTTATCTACGTCGTCACCCATGATTTACACTCTCTTAATCGGTCAGGTCCGAAGGACGCTCACCGGTTCCAAAGCTGCGGCCTGTAGGATCCACAATATCGACCTTTACAAACATCAGGAATGCTTTACGAACCTTTTCCTCACCCTCGGAGCGGAACAGACGCCCCACCATAGGCAGGTCTCCCAGCACAGGCAGCTTGTCCTCATAGCGGACAGAGCGCATCTCCTTCAAACCACCGATCACGACCACAGAGCCTGCACCTACCGTGAGCTTGGTGTTCTCCATGCGACGCTTGAACACAGGCTTGAGAATCTGGTTCTCCGTCAGGGTGAGCATAGTAGACCGGGCATCATCATCCATCATCAGGAAAGAGCGAATGGGTGTACCCCAGTTCACAAAGCCCTCGAATTCGTTCAGTGTCACCGTCAGGGCAAGGGTGACATTCTGGCCATCCTGCGAGACAGAAGCACTGTGCACCTGCACCACGGAACCAACGCCACCTACAGTATCTTCATTAATACCGAAGCGAATAAAGCTCTCCGGGTGAGAAGCCGTGGCAACGGTAGCAGAGCCGTAGGTATTCTGATTATTGTTATTGCCATTCTGAACCGCCCCCAGACTAATCTGCATGGTGCCAATCTGCGGCTCAGCATACGTCTCCGGATAGAACATTTCGTTCACATTGGCGAAAAGCACCTGCTCATCACGACCGGGGCTCATGATGATGCGGGGATTGGTCAGAACATCTGCCCCCTTCTTCTGAGCAGCACCACGCATGATCATGGTGACATCACCCGCGCTCCACACACCACGGAACGCCAGGATACCCGGAGCCTTCTGGCCGCCAGAAGCGAGACCGGCCTTACCATTGGCAATCAGGCTGGATATATTGTCTGCCGACAACGCCTGACGCCCCGAACGCAGTCCCTCCGTAGCGGAATAAGAGGTGGTAGACATGTTGACATCCACATCCACGGAAGGAACGGCGGCAATATCAGAAAGAATTTCTTCCTTCGTGCCGGAACCAAAGAGAGCCTTGGGACCAATATTGAAGTTAAACAGCCATTCAAAGCCCAATTCATTCAAATCGGTTTCAGACACCTCCATGGCCATCACGTTGAGTACCACTGCACGCTGAGTCTCCAACGGAACAGAAATGAGCTCCTCAATCTCCTGGTGGTTGAACACCGTATTCCGCACCGTCAGGAGACGGTTGGCAGCATCGTAACGTGCATTGGCTCCTTCCGGGAAGGAAATTCCCAGCTCCTTGAGCGCCACAACCGGGTTCAAGCGTTTCACCGCAACACGGGAAGACGAAGAAAAATCGCTGTCTTCCTCATCCTCATCATCGGAAGAAGAGGGAGCATCAAAGAAATGCGGAGGCACAGAATACACGCGTTCCTCCATGGGACCGAAGTCACGACCAGAGCAGGAAATCACCACACCCAACGGAGAAATGTAGTGCATGGTACCCAGCTGACGATCCAGCATATCAAGCAAATCAGCTACGGAAACCTCGCTCACATTGAGGTTCACCTTGCGGGCCATTACATTCTTGTAATGAGCAGAATCCGGAGTTCCGAGACTAGCAACGAGATTAATCTTGCGAACAGCGCCCTGCCCCTGTGCCTCAAATCGGGCAATCTGGCCCTGGAGTGCCTCAATCACGTCCTGCACCGAGGCATCCTCAAAGGCAATTTGGGGCAGAATCATGCCCTTCAATGCAGAGGCAATGGAATTTTCCGTATCGCCATCCGGACGAAGGGCCTGACCAGCTTCGGTTGCAGCATATTCGCCGACAACTGCATCATCTGCCACGGGTTCCTCCCATGCCTTATCCACGTCCGTCAGAGCCTTGGCGCGGTATTCATCGTGAGCCTTGCTGTAATACTCCTGTCGGCGCTTCTGCATCAACTCCATACCACGACGAGCAGCCGAGTTATAGCGGTCTATCTTCAGCACTGACTCAAAGGTTTCAATTGCCTTGTCATAAAGGCCCAGGTCGTAGTAACCGTATGCCAGGCGAAGCAGGCGCTGGACCTCATCCACATTGGCCACATGCTGCGGAGAGAGGGCCGGATTCGTGCGCACCGGATCACGGGTGATAGCCAGCTCATGCAGCGCACGCTTGTGATCAGGCGAAACCTGCATAGCCTCCTCCAGAAACTCCACAGCTTCATCCGTGCGGCCCACCTTGCGGTAATCCATCGCCTTGGCCACCAGGGCATCTGCCAGGCTGTCCTTGATGAACTTCACCAGTTTCTCCGAGGCCGGAGCCTTGGACACAAGAGCAAGACCCTCCTGATAAAATTCAACAGCCTCACTATAACGACCTGCAGTGTAAGCCGTTCTGGCTTCCTGAACTTTCTGCATGGCATCGCGCACGGACTGCTGGCGCTGAGCCGTTTCACTGGTTGCAACTGCAGCTCCGCCAGCCTCCTGAGCCAGCACATGAGGAGACAGGACAGAAGCCACCGAGAACACCAGAGAGAAGAGTACAGTGCGAGATATAGAGCCGTTCATAGCAAGTGCAACCATACTACCAAATCCCACAAGCAAAGTCACTCTAAAAGTGAGTGCATGTTCAAATTTTATAGCATACAGCGGTTCCCCGCCGGGGGAACCGCTGTATAAAAAGCGCTATGCCGCCAATCTCAGCTTTCTGCAGAGTCAGGCAGATAGCCCTTAATCTTGCTGATTCGCGTGGGATGACGAAGCTTGCGGAGGGCTTTGGCCTCAATCTGGCGGATACGCTCACGAGTCACATTGAACTGGCGGCCCACTTCTTCCAGAGTCCGGGGATTACCATCCTTCAGGCCGAAGCGCTGTTCAATCACCTGGCGTTCGCGAGCATTCAGAGTGTTAAGCACATCACCAATCTTATCGCGCAGAGAATTATAAGATGCGCCATCCATGGGATTCTCGGCACTCTTATCCTCCAGGAAGTCACCGAAGGAGGTATCATCCGAATCACCCACAGGCTGCTGCATAGAGATAGGCTGCTGAGCCATCTTGAGCACGCTCCGCACCTTCTCCACCGACATCACGGCACCCTTGTTAGGCTCCTCAGCCAGCGCCTGAGCAATTTCCTCCGGCGTAGGTTCGCGGCCAAAGTCCTGCACCAGTTTCTTCTGCACGCGCATGAGCTTGTTAATCGTCTCGATCATGTGCACCGGAATACGAATGGTACGAGCCTGGTCCGCAATGGAACGGGTAATAGCCTGACGAATCCACCACGTAGCGTAGGTGGAGAACTTGTAACCACGGCGGTATTCAAACTTCTCCACAGCCTTCATAAGGCCCATGTTGCCCTCCTGAATCAGGTCAAGGAACGCCAGACCGCGGTTCGTGTATTTCTTGGCAATGGAAATCACCAGACGCAGGTTAGCCTCAATCATTTCGCGCTTGGCATTCTCTGCATCCTTCATACTCTGGCTCATGAGCTTGTAATTATCCATGAACTGAGATATCGGCATCCAGAGTTCCATTTCAAACTCCTTGAGAGCATCGCGATAAAGCGGATTCTCCGGATCAGCCTCGCGCTGGCGCAGCACCTTCTTGATGCGGACGCGCAGATCGCGGAGCTCCTTCACAAAGTCCTCATACACCTTACCCTTGAAGGAGAAACCGGCATACAGGCTGGAAAGAACCTCAAGCTTTTCCTCAAATTCCTTCTGCGGACCGGCCACAGACTTCTTACGTTTGCGGGCAGAACACAGGCGTGCATATGCAGCCTGAGCCTCAGCATGGCGGGTCATCACCTTGGTCACCAAGGGAGGCAGTTCCTTCAGATACTTGTCGCGACGGTCGATATTCTTATCCACAACCACGCGATCGAAGCGCTCCTCATTGTGCTGAACCTTGTCGGCTGTGTCGCAGTAGTAGATAGCCACCACACCGAAACGGTGCAGATAGCGCTGCAAATCCTCCTCAGCCTGGTCAATCTTGCGGGAAATCTCCACTTCCTTCTGACGGGAAAGCAGGTCCTTCAAGCCCATCTGCTTAAGATACATACGCACCGGGTCATCGAGGATATCCAGCTTGGCTTCCATCTTTTCAGCCTCGTCCTCCTCGCCGGACTCACTCAGGCGCTGACGCTCACCGTAGGTATCCACGTCCGAAGCGTCAATAATATCAAACTGCATACCACGCAGACGCTCCATGATTTCCTCATAGTCCGAGGGATCAATCACATCATGCGGCAGCACATCATTAATATCGTCGTAGGTCAGGTAGCCCTGTTCCTGAGCCTGACGAATCAGCTCCTTGATTTTCTCCTGCACCACAGGACTATTCACCAGGCGGCCATCCTTCGAAGTAAGTTCCTCAGCAGAAAGGGGTTTTACCGCATATTCCTCATCGTCACGAACCTCGACACCCACTTCATGCAGACGCTCAAACAGACGAGCCTGGTCATCATCCTCCGTTTCATCCGGCGGCAGCGAATTCTCAATATCCTCAGATGTCACATAGCCATTATTCTTCTTGGCTATAGCCAGAAGAGACTTGAATGCAGCCTTGAGTGTGGCGTCATCGGCAAAGAATTCATTCATCTCAGCAGCCGTCACCTGCGGTGTGAAATGTTTGCTCTTTTTCTCCCTGGACTTGGAAGATTTTGACTTAGTCTCTTCCACATCCTCCTCCACGGGAACCACCGGCGGCTCCGGAACAAGCCCCATCATGACATCGAACACATCCGGTTCGGAAACAGAGGATTTTTCAGCAACGGGTTCCTCCACCACAGGAGCAGGCTTGGAAACAGGCTTCTTCTCCGCCTTAGGCGCAGCCTTCTTCACCGCTTTGGGAGCAGCAGACTTAGCTACAGGCGCCTTCTTCTCCTCCACCTTCTCTGCCTTGGGAGCCTTTTCCTTGGCAGCGGGTTTCTTCGCAGCAGAAGTCTTCTTGGCAGCAGGCTTTGCAGCTGATTTAGCAGGAGCTTTTACAGAATCTTTCTTGGGAGTCGACATAATAATGGATAGAATTGAGGGCATACTCCACCCTTTACACATTTTGTCAAGTATTTGGCAAAATGTGCGTGCATTATACACGCATTATCCCACCTGTCAACCCGCAGAGTCAGATTATGACACAGAAAACTCTTTACTTCAACCGAGAGGACCGTATTCCGCCTCCAACTCAGCAGTTTTGAGTTCAATTTCCACGCTAAGCTCCTCCCATCGAGTATAGAGAGTCTCGCTTTCCCTCTCCAACTGCTGATATTCCTGAGTAAGCTCCATGAGCTTCTGGTTATCGCTCATATTGGCAGGATTCTCCAGCTCCGCAGAAATAATTTCCTTACGCTCATCCTTTTCAGCAATATCCGACTCCACCTGTTCAAGCTCCATCTGAAGCGGCTTGAGGACTTTATTCCGCTGCTGGCGCGCCATTTCACGGGCACGTCGCGCATCCTTTCTGTTACCACTCTGCATCTGCACTGTCGGCGCGGCAGAGTTCTGCATCTGAGCCTCAGCCTTCAGGCGTTTTTCCTCCGCCTCCACCGTCTCCAGATAAGCGCTCACATTGCCATAGAACAAGCGCGGCGCATACCCCGGGCGAAACTCCAGCACCTTATTCACAATGGGATCCAGGAACTGGCGGTTGTGCGACACAATGCAGTACGAACCAGGGTACTCAGCCAGGGCCCGCTGCAGCACATCCTGGCTCTGGAAGTCCAGGTGGTTGGTCGGTTCGTCCATAATCAGGAAGTTAGCCGGCTTGAGCAGCATGCAGACCAGGGCCACACGCGAACGCTCACCACCGGAAAGCACCCCGATTTTCTTGAAAACATCATCCCCGCGGAACAGGAAGCAGCCCAGAATATTGCGCACCATAGGGCGCGTTTCCCGGCTGGCGGCAGCCTCCACGCACTCCAGCACCGTCTGCTCATTATTCAGCACATCCGCGTGAGTCTGGGAGAAGAAGGCCACCTGAGTGTGATGTCCGAAGGAAAACACGCCGGAATCCGGCGCCTCAGTGCCGGAAATAAGGCGGGTAAAGGTGGATTTGCCACTGCCGTTCACACCCACAATAGCAATGCGGTCTCCCTTCTCCATAGTGAAATCATAACCATTCAGCAGGGTGATGGGGCCATAGGCCTTGCAGGCCTTCTCCAGCTTCACCACCGTGTGACCACCGGGAGGCGGCGGCGGAAAGTGAAAGCTCATCACAGCATCATCATCTTCCACCTCAATCAGTTCCACCTTTTCCAGCTGTTTGATACGACTCTGCACCTGAGTAGCTTTGGTAGCCTTGGCGCGAAAGCGATCGATAAACTCCTGAGTCTTGGCAATCTCGCGCTGCTGCGCCTTGGCCTGCCGCAGCAGAATCTCCTTGCGGGCCTTGCTTTCCTTCAGGTAGAACGAGAAATTGCCGGCATACTCCTCGGCCCTGCCGTGATGAAAGGCAATGGTGCGGGTCACCAGGCTATCCAGCAGAGCCACATCGTGACTGATGATGCAGATGGCACCACGATAAGTGCGCAGGCTCTGCTCCAGCCAGCGCTGACTCTGCAGGTCGAGGTGGTTGGTCGGCTCGTCCAGCAGCAGCACCTCCGGCTCCTGCAGCAGCAGCTTAGCCAGCGCGATACGCATCTGCCAGCCACCGGAAAATTCGCCGCAGTCGCGCGTAAAATCCTTATCAGCAAAACCAAGGCCACGCAGTATCGACTCCGTGCGCGGGCGCAGGCGGGTAGCGTCGCGATCGTGCAGAATGAGTTCCAGACGCCCGATTTCCTCCAGCGTATCCTTGTACTCTGTCGAGGCAGCATCCAACTTCTGCAAATCTGCAGAAAGCTCATCCACAATCTGCTGCAACTCTACGATATTCCCCACACTACCCAGCACCTCATCCAGCAGCGGCGTGCCGGAGATATGAATACCATCCTGCGGCAGATAGCCCACCTGGGTATGCTTCGGCAGCATCACCTTACCGTGATCGGGCTCCATGCTGCCCACAATACACTTCATGAGGGTAGACTTACCGGCACCATTCTGCCCGGCAAAGGCAATGCGGTCCCCCTGCTCCACCACAAAGGAAAGAGAATCGAACAGCACACGCGGGCCGAATTCTATATGCAGGTCCTGAACAGCGAATACCATATGCAGAGGGGATGCGTATATAAAGGAAACGCAGGCACCACCGGAATCGGGAGTGCCTGCGTGTGATTAAGAGTTCTTACTTTCTGAGCATGCTGTTCCAGCGCTCAATGTTGCGAGCCTGCTCCTCGAAGAGGTCGGCGCAATCATCATGAATCTCAATGGAAACAATCTTGTCGCCCTGACGCACAGCGTTCACCACATCCTGGTCTGCTGCGGAAAGAACCTCGCCGAAGATGGTGTGCTTGCCGTTCAGCCACTCGGTGGGCACGTGGGTAATGAAGAACTGGGAACCATTCGTACCCTGCCCCGTCCAGGTGCGGCCGGCGTTAGCCATAGCCAGCAGACCGGGCTTGGTGAACTTCAGGTCGGGGCGGCACTCGTCATCAAACTTGTAGCCGGGACCACCGCAGCCGGTGCCCTCAGGGTCACCACCCTGAATCATGAAATCAGCAATCACACGGTGGAAGGTCAGACCATTATAGAATCCCTTGCTGGCCAGATTAAGGAAACTGGCGGCGGTCATAGGAGTCTTGGAGGCGAACACCGTGAGGTTGATATCGCCCTTGCTGGTCTTCATCGTGATCTTCTTATCAGTAGCCATGCGCGGCACCATACCACCCACCCGCATAAAAATCAAGGGCAAAAACGCAGCTATGCCGCATTTCGCGCACACAGGCTTGCAACGCGCGCGATAATATGATACAATCTGGCCTATGCCGAGGATTGCCCTGATTCAGCAGGAGGCTGTAGCCGACCCCGCCGAGAACAAGCGCCGCCAGATGCTCGCCATCCGCGAGGCTGCTGCCGGCGGTGCCCAGATTGTATGCACGCAGGAGATGTGCACCACGCTGTATTTCTGCCGCACACAGAATTGCGAGCTTTTCAACACCGCCGACCCGATTCCCGGAGAATGGACCGATGAGCTCTGCGAACTTGCGAAGGAACTGGGCATCGTCATCGTGGCCGCCGGCTTCGAAAAGCGCGCCACCGGGCTGTACCACAACACTGCCTGGGTCATTGACGCAGATGGCACCTTCCTTGGTCTGTACCGCAAGATGCACATCCCCCAGGACCCCGGATTCGAAGAAAAGTTCTACTTCACGCCTGGTGACCTGGGTTACAAGTGCTTTGAGACCCGCTTCGGCCGCATCGGCGTACTCATCTGCTGGGACCAGTGGTACCCGGAGGCCGCCCGACTCACCGCCATGGAGGGTGCCGAAATCCTGTTCTACCCCACCGCCATCGGCTGGATTCCCGGGGAGGAGGAGCTTTACACCGCCCAGCACTGCGCCTGGGAAACCGTGCAGCGCGGCCACGCCGTGGCCAATGGCTGCTATGTATGCGCCGTGAACCGCTGCGGCGTGGAGGGCGAAACCACCTTCTGGGGCCAGAGCTTTGTGGCCGACTACTGCGGCCAGATTGTGGCCAAGGCCCCTGTGGAGAACCGCACCATTCTTTACGCCGATGTAGACCTGGCAGCGCTGGAGGCTCACCGCCGCATCTGGCCCTTCTTCCGCGACCGCCGCATCGATTCCTACAGCGGCATCACCCGCCGCTGGGGCAAATAAACCATGAGCACCGAAGCACAGGAACCGGCAGACTCCCCCATCAGCGTGATTATTGTGGGCATGGGTGGGCGTGCCTCCATCTACTCCGCCGTGGCGCTCACCAATCCGGAGCTGCTGCAGGTGGTAGGCGTGGTGGATATCAACCCGGAGCGCATCAAGCAGGCTCAGCTCATGTTTGACCTGCCGGACGACCACTGCTTCACGACCGTGGAGGAGCTGGTGGCCGTGCCAAGGTTTGCTGACGCCGCCATCAACTGCACCATGGACCGTCTGCATGTGGAAACCTCCCTGCCCCTGCTGCGCCATGGCTATGACCTGCTGCTCGAAAAACCCTATGCATTGAATGATGAAGAGGGTAAACTCATCATCGACTGCGCCCGCGAAACCAGCCGCAAGGTCATGGTGTGCCATGTGCTGCGCTACACACCCTTCTACCGCTCGCTCCGCCGCGTGATTGCCCTGGGCACCATCGGCGATGTCATCAACATCCACATGGTTAATCAGGTCGGCTACCAGCACGAGTCCGTTTCCTTCGTACGCGGCAAATATGCCCGCGAGGAAATCTGCGGCTCAGGCATGTTGCTTTCCAAATGCAGCCACGACCTGGACATCATGTCCTGGCTCATGGGCGACAACACCCCCGTCACCATCTCCAGCGTGGGCAGCGTACTGCAGTTCAAGGAAGAAAAGGCCCCGGAGGGTGCCGGAACGCACTGCCTGAACAACTGTCCGCTGGAGCGCGAATGCTTCTACTCTGCCCGCCGACTCTACATCGAGAACCCCATGCGCTGGGCCAATAACGTGTGGCACGATACGCACAGCAGCCCGGAAACCGATGAGGAGAAGGAGGAAATTCTCCGCCGGCCGGATAATCCCTTCAGCCGCTGCGTCTACCGTTGTGATATCAACATCGTGGACCACCAATCCGTGCTCATCCACTTCCGGGACGGCGCCACCGGCACCTTCTCCATGAATGGCGGCGCCACCATGCCCCGCCGCATCATCCACGTGACCGGCACCCGCGGCGAGATACACGGCGACTTTGAACGCGAGCGCTTCCACGTGCGCCTGATTGACCCTGATGCCCCCGGCGGCTACACCGAGCGCACGCTGGATATATCCGATTTCCAGCAGGGCGATGCCCACGGCGGTGGCGACCGCAACATCGTGCTCGATTTCATAGCCCTGCTGCGCGGCGAGCGCACATCCCCCGGATGTCCCACACTGGAGGACAGCATCGTGGGTCACCGTATGGTGTTCCTGGCAGAGAAATCACGCCTTGCGGGCGGCGCAGTGCAACACTTCTGATTTTCCCGCATGAGCGAAACCACTCCACGCTTCCGCTACCCGGATCTGCCCATCTCCCGCCACCGCGAGGAGATTGCCGCAGCGCTGCGCGAGCACCAGGTCATCGTGGTCGTGGGTGAAACCGGCTCCGGCAAGACCACCCAGCTGCCCAAAATTGCGCTGGAGGTGGCAGGCAAGCGCCGCGGCAAACTGGGGTGTACCC
>JAZQVE010000065.1:0-76236 GCA_045631705.1 Akkermansia sp.
CGAATCGCTCAGTTGACCTTCGGGAGCCGGGGCAGGATTCGGTGTAGTCTCCGGCGTGGGGATGGGCGCATCACCGGGCTGGACAATGGGATTGTTGTTGTGCTCCACGATGGTGTCATCGCCCTCATCGTTGGCGGCATCCTGTTGGGCTTGTGCTTCGCTTACCGGGGTGGGTGCCGGTGCTGCTGCCGTGGCAAGCGGCTGGCGGGTTACGGGATCCACTTCCACTCCGTTAATGAACATGCGGGTCTTGATTTCTCCTGTGGCGGAATCATAGTAGCGGCTGGTCTGAATGCTCTGCACCTGACCGTTCGAATCGGAGCTGAAAGAGAAGGAGGAGCTACTGCTGGTAATCTGAACGCCGCCTGTGGTCGGCTGTGCTCCGGGAATGGGGAGCGGAGCAGGGGCTGCAGCAGGAGTGCCTGGTGTGGTGGCGGCGGCATTGCGCCGGGCCAGACGTGCGCACACGCGGATTGATTCACCCTCTTGTCCTGTGATGAGGTAGAGATGGTCCACTCGCATCACTACTTCCTCGCCGGGCTGCATTGCTGCAATGGTATCAACATTCGCCGCCGGCTGTCCGGGCAGTTCCCGGTTCATGGCAATGGTGAACTGCATGTCTGGCACCAGCTGACCATCGCCGATGCGGTTATAGCGTCGGTAGGCCAGGTTATTTTTTACATGAAACACGGCCACCTGTACCATATCCGGCTCTTCCTGGTCCACTCGTTGCACTGCGAGGTCTCGCAACCCTATGAATTGGGCTGTCACGGTGTTGGAAGCCATTATATCGCAGTTGCCGCGGGTCTGTACAGGCACAAGACCGCTGGGCATGGCGCGCAGCACCGGAACCGTGTTTGCCAGAAGCATAGGAGTACTCATGGCCAGGGCCATGACGGAGCTAAGTGTGATGATTCTGCTCATGATTATACTTAATGACACCATTAGTACGTGAATTGTTCAACTTTTCTATCAATTATATATGCATCCAGATGCTGTTTTTGTGAAGTCTGAGTCGTGTGCTGGCGTCATCTGCGTACAAATTCCCTTTGCCCAGGCCCTGCATGGTGCCAGGACTTGCATAGGCGCACCATTCTGCCAGGGCTTCCAGCCCGACATGGCTTTCCAGTGCGGAGTTGACCCACCAGGAAATCCCTCGTTTCTCAGCTTCCAGCGCCCAGCGTTCGGCCGCCAGCAGCCCGCCATGCAGTGACGGTTTGATGACGATACCCTGCGGATGAATGATATCCAGCAGTCGTTCCGGAGGGGCGCCAATCAATTCCTCATCCAACGCGATGGGGAGGGGGGATTGCTGGCAGAGCATGGCCATGTTTTCCCATTGTCCAGGGCGTACAGGTTGTTCAATGAAGCTGGCACCGGTTGAGGCCAGCATTTCTAATTTCTGCAGCACATCCTCAGGGGAAAATGCCCCGTTGGCATCCAGTCTCAATTCTGCCTTGGGGAATGCGTCTCGCGCGATGCGCAGCATTTCGAGCTCCTGTTCGAAGGGAAGGGCCCCCACTTTCATTTTAAGACAGGAGAATCCCTGTTGCACCCCTTCAGCCATGGCTGCAAGCATCCTGTCTGCCGAATCCATCCAGATCAGGTGATGAATGGGAATACCTGCTGTTCCCTCGGAAAATGAAGTTTTCCAGCGAGGCTTCCCTGGGCGCAGAGCCCCCTGTAGCGCGCATTCCAGCCCGAATTGGATGGGCGAGGGAGCCTGAATGCCATGCATGCCTTGTTGTCTCTCCACCAGGTTGCACCAGTAATTCAATTCCTGCTCCGTGGGTTCCGGCAGCAGGCCGGGCATGATGCAGCATTCGCCGTACCCGCTTCCCTGCTGGGTTCTGGCTTCGATGATGTAGGTGGTGCGTTTTGTCAACGCACCGCGGGAGGTGGCTGCCGGTTTTTTGAAATGCAGCACACGTCTTTGCCACCGCAGTTGTAAGGCCTGCGGAAAGTGCATCAGCGGTGCTGCATCAATCTGCTGCATCAGGGCAGTTTCGGATATTTGGAGTAATCCGGCTTTCTCTTCTCCAGGAATGCTTGGGACCCCTCGTGAGCTTCATCGCACATGTAGAAAAGCATGGTGGCATCACCCGCCAGTTCCTGAATACCGACCTGGCCGTCCAGCTCGGCATTCAGTCCGGCTTTGATGAGACGCAGGGCAATGGGAGAGTGCTGCATCATCTCCTCCGCCCACTGCACATATTCGTCCTCCAGCTGTGCCAGCGGCACCACCTTGTTCACCAAGCCCATTTCCAACGCCTCCTGGGCGTTGTATTTGCGGCAGAGGAACCAGATTTCACGTGTCTTCTTCTGACCGATACAGCGTGCCATGTAGGAGGAGCCGAACCCGGCATCGAAGCTGCCTACTCGTGGACCGGTCTGTCCGAAAATCGCATTTTCAGAGGCGATGCTCAGGTCGCATACCACGTGCAGCACATGCCCGCCGCCGATGGCAAAGCCATTCACTGCTGCGATAACCGGTTTGGGCAGGGAACGAATCTGCTTCTGCACATCCAGCACGGAGAGACGGGGAATGCCCTCGGTGTCCACATAGCCGCCGCGGCCTTTCACGTTCATGTCACCTCCGGCGCAGAATGCCGTATCTCCGGCACCGGTGAGCACGACGACGGAGATATCTTGCATTTCGCGGCAGAGCCGCAGTGCATCACTCATTTCTGCCGTTGTCAGCGGGGTGAAAGCGTTGCGGTAGCGTTCGCGGTTGATGGTGATACGGGCAATGCCGTTGTATTTATCGAAGATGATATCCTTATATTCCTTGATGATGGTCCACTCGCGTTTCATATCTTTAGTGCATGTTATAAAATTCCTTCAGGATGGCGGCATCCTGTTCCGTTTCTGTGTAGATTTCCACCAGCAGCGGATGCGGTTCATCGGAAAGCAGCAGCGTCTGCGCAAATGCCCACTGGGATTCCTTGATTACCTGACAACAGCGGATGAGGCACCCGAGCCAGTCCATAATGCTTTCACCATGCGGGGCGCGGATAGCCGGGCTGTCCGGCATGCCGGGAAGTGTGCCGAAAATACCGCCTTCGTGGTTGTTCAGCATGAGTATGCGCAGATTCGGGCAGTGCTGAGCCATGAGCAGGCCGTTCAAATCATAGAACATGCTCAAATCCCCGATAATCAGGAAGTGCATTCTGTCGGGGGTGGCAAGGGCGTGCCCAGCGGCGGTAGATACACTGCCTTCAATGCCGTTGACACCGCGGTTGCATTCCACCTGTACGCCCTGCGGCAGGGGGAAGAGCTGCGCATAGCGCACGGCTGAGCTGTTGGCCAGGTGCAGCACGCTGCCGGCCGGCAGGTTCTGTATCAGCTCGCCCACAAACTTCATGCCGCTGAACTCGTGCTCCGGAAGCATGGCCGGCTCCGCCTGCCAGCGTTTGCGGTAGTCGGCATCGCCCCCCTCGGCAAAAGCTCCCAGTAGTTCCCAGAACTCATCTGGCTCGCCTTCCAGAACCCGGGTAAGGGCACAGAAGTTGTCCACCAGCTCACCATCTGGGGAAATATGCCAGTGCGCCTTGGGCGGATGCGCGCGCAGGAGCCTCTTCAGCCGCTTGGAAATAACATCTCCGCCGCAGGTGATGAGCAAATCCGGGCTCCAGTTCGCCTCGGGGACTGCGCCAAGCAGGGTATCCGGGCGGATGCAGTCCGCAAAGGGTGCGTTGGCAATATGCTCGCCCACCAGGGTGAACTGCTTTTGCTCTGCCAGTTGGATGAGTGCGGGGGAGGGTGCATGCTGCTGCCCCAGCAGAATGAGTCGGCGGGGAAGCGCAGAGGCTTCCTCCAGCAGGGCTTCTTCCTCATCGGCATTCATGCGGGCTGCTTCGGTGCGCTGAATGACGCGCACGGGCGGCAGTTCCTCATCTACCATGGCGAAAAACGGCTCTGTGAGCGGCACATTGAGATGCACCGGGCCGCCGCTGCGGTGGCGCAGCTCGAGCAGCGCTTCATTGATGAGACGGTTCGCGTACCAGGCATCATCCTCCGGCACCTGGGCGGAGAATCGCACCAGGGTGTTGAACACACCGGGCTGGGGAAGGGTCTGGCCGTCATTCTGTCCAATCCATGCTGCCGGTCTGTCGGCGGAGATGATGAGCAGGGGCGTTTTGCGATAATAGGCTTCTGAAACAGCCGGGTGCAGATTCAGCACGGCGCTGCCGGAGGTCACCACCACCGCTACGGGAGCCTGCACCTGCTGCGCCCAGCCTAGGGCCACAAATCCGGCACTGCGTTCATCGATGACATTGCGGCATTCCACTTCCGGCAGATTGCACAGAGT
This sequence comes from Akkermansia sp., assembly GCA_045631705.1. Classification (GTDB taxonomy): domain Bacteria; phylum Verrucomicrobiota; class Verrucomicrobiia; order Verrucomicrobiales; family Akkermansiaceae; genus Akkermansia. Next base: position 4,313 of record JAZQVE010000065.1, read on the forward strand.
GGCCACAATGGGAGAATTGCGACTGCCGGGGCAGAGCACGGCTCTTGTTACCCCATGCGCCAGCATCAGCGCCACCAATTCCTGCACCACAGGCTTTTCGCTAATCATGCGGGCATTCTACCATATGCCGGCAGGACGCACAAGCGTAGATTATGCGCATTCTACTTGCTGATTCTGCGGCGCAGGGCTGCAGAGTAGTCATTTATGGGCAGGTCATAGCCGACATAGCAGCGTTTACGAATCTGCTCCGGCGTTTCTCCAGGGTGAGCCTGAACGGCACCGTATTCGATGAGCAGGTCGGCTATGCTGCCGTTGTGCAGCGGAAGAAAATCATATTTTCTTGCCATGGTGGGGACTAGTACACGGAATCCGCTGACAATGCCTGTGGAGCAGTTATCGGCGATGGTGTTGTAGTCCTGGTGGGTTGACTCGGCATGGCGCGACAAGTCAATGTAGTGCTGCAGCAGCTTCTTCGCGCCCTCCTGGTTGATTTTCAGGGGGAAGATATACAAATCCTCGTGGCGGATATTGGTGCGCAGCCCGAAAATGTCTTCCTCCGTGCCGAACAGGTATATAATACCGTATTTTTTGTACAGACCGGGGATAGCGCCCTGTTCCACCCCCTCGGGCAGGCGTGTTTCGGCAGAGACAACCACGCGTCGGCCGTCCGTGAAGTTGAAGCTGAGCATGGTGTGGCAGATGGCCGTCATACCATCCCAGTGGCAGCTGGCAAAGTCCACGCCCTGGAGGGTATTCAGATCATAGCTCTCGGTACGATACCGTGCATCACTGTCCTCCTCCGTTCTGTATCGGAAGTCTCGTATGTTGTGAATGGTGAGGATGTCGCCATTCTGCTCAAACTCCGGAGCATGAGTCCATGGCTTCTGCCATTGCTCCGGGGTCGGGCCTGGAATGCAGTGGTAGGTGATGGTATTGAGCAGGACAAGAAGCCAGAGACTAAGGTGTACTGATATGTGACCCTTCTTGAACCTGTAGAGGGCAATGCCGCAGAGGAACAGACCGGTCGGAAGAAGACTGACGGGCTGATAATACCACAGTCCGCAGCACCATAGCAGTGGCAGTATCAGCAGCAGGGCGGAGCATATACCTGCACCGACATAGAGGATTTTTTTCATCGGAACTGGATGATGAGCGGGAGCCTCGGTTCTTCCCCTCCTGGCATGATGGTCTCGACATCTGCTGCGAGAATCCAGCCTCGCACCCCGGTGAAGGTTTCAACGTAGCACCAGCTGCCGCGGGTGGAAAGCAGGTGCAGCGGTGTGGAGACGGTGAGCTTCATGATGCTGCTGCCCTTTGCATCTGCAGTAGTTCGCAGCTCAGACGCCTGCATTACATAGGCCACATCTGCCGGGGGAAGTGAGGATAAATCCGGGGTCTGGCGGGTGGTGTAATAGCCCCAGTCGGCGGCGCAGAGAAGACTGGCCACAGCAGTAAGCACGGTGCAGGTCTGCAACCAGGGCTTGTTTTCCTTCCTGCGCGCAATGAGCAGCGCGATACAGAGCGAGAGCAGAGCTGTGCTTACTATGGTGGCGGTCCAGAGCTGCGACGGACTAAGCAGGGTAAAGATATCATCAGTGACGGACCCGGTAGGAAGCAAGGCTCCTTCCTTGCGCTGGATGAACTGCAGGTTGGCCCGGGCTTCCTTGAGCGAGGGGTCTGCCTGCAGGGCTCGTGCGTAGCAGAGGACTGCCCGTCCCGGCTGGTTCAGGCGGTAATAGCAGTTGCCCTCATTATATTGGCGCAATGCCTCCGGGTAATCCGCGGTGTTGTCAAGAGTGGTGATGGCCTTTGAGTACTGTCCGCCGATATAATCATCCTGGGCTGTGTTTGCACGAACGTGAGGTGCCAGGCAAAGCAGTAGAACTACGGCGGTGGTACCGATATGGCGCAGAGCCTTCATCATGATATTTCGCTCCTGCGGCGAGATGCTGGTGCGGGCATCCGGACGGAATGCCTCCTCATCTCGGCGGTCAAGAATCTTCTGTAGCTCGGGTGTCATGTCATTAGGTGATACATGCGTTTCGATGTAGGCACCCACTCCTTTGAGGAAACTCAGACCATCCTTGCAGGCTGCGAGCTTGTTGAGCTCACGGGCTCGGGCGCGGTCGGCTGCACCTGCTGCCATACGCTGGCTAAGCGCCTTTGCTGTCAGGGTGCCCAGGATGATGATGGACGGGAGATAAAGGAGGTACCAGACCCAGCGAGGAATCGAAATAACCTGTCCATACATGGCTCGCGGCATGTATCCGTATATGTCAGTCATTTCTGCTACCGGTATCGTACCGGCAGGAGGTGGCTCTGCGGCTGCAGTGTGGTGAAGGCCGCTGCCCGTGGCTTCTGTCTCTCTCCATTGCAGCGGTATGGGGGCTGTTGCTGCCTGTCGGTATTCCATGCGCTTCGGATCAAAATAGGCAAAGGAGAATGAGGGAATCCCTCCAACTTCGGCTGTGGGACGCAGGAGCTGACTAAACACCATGCCGAGGGTTTCTCCATTTGCGCCGACGATGGGCTTGCGTGTGGCGGGCACAAGTTTCCAGTCTGACGAATTGCTGATGGTGGGGCATTCCAGCTGGTCAAGGTTTCCAGAACCCTTTACAGTGATTTCAACTTCCACAGCCTCATGCATGGCCAGAGAAGTGGCCGATGTGGTGGCGGAGATAGTGTATTCGCCTACCATGTCTGCAAAATTGGCAGGTGCGCCGGGCGGCAGGGGCAGGGCACCGATGGAGAGGACTGGCAGCTCCGCCTCAGCTCGCATAATGGTGAAGAATCCCTGTCTCTGTTCCAGAATCAGCTTGCCTGCCACATCGGAATTTCCCTCGCGGAAAGGAGTGAGGGTTCCTGTGTAGTCAACGGTGCGCCAGGTCTGGCCCTTGGCGTAGGCTGTTGTTGCGCCCATGGCCTGGTTGTGTACCATGGCCAGTACACCCTGCAGGGAGGACTGGAAATTGCCGACCTTTACGTCCACTGCACTCAACTGAGGAGCGCCGATGGTATCCACTCCACCGGGCAGGAAGATTTTGATAGAGGTTCTGACCGGTTGGTGTACGTAGCCATCCTTGATATCTGTGTACCAGAGAACGCCGAAGTTCACCGGCTTCTTCAGCCAGCGAATGGCACTCTGTGAGAGTACAGGAAGAGGCGGTACCTCGATGCTTACCTTGCGCCCGGAGTTATATTCTACCTCGAGATTCTTAATGCGGACTTCACCGGGGGCATCCGGTGTAATCTGGAGCGGGTATACTTCCATGGCAGCGCGATTCGGATCCATCGGATTGGCTCCGGCGTAGTGCTGCATGAGCTCCAGAGCTGCATTTTCAACTCCGGGGCGTTTTGGTACCGTGAATAAATCCTCACCCACCTCAGTGTCTACAAGGTAAAGTGCCACTTTCTCACCGGGTACAGCTACATCCACCGACCAGACCGGTACAACATCGGCCATACTCAGTCCAGTCAGACAGAGACACAGTGTACAAATGGCTTTAATGATATTTTTCATGAAAAAAAAGATAAATCGGGTGTTTAGTAATCCTTATCCGGAGGCCTCACCTGCACATTGGAGTGGGGAATCGGAGAGCCTTGCTCCTCGTCCATATGGCTGCGGAGAACTGCTGCTGCATAGCGTCGGGCCTTTTCCTCATCACTAGGCTGTGCCTCCTGGGGGGGTGAAACCTGGGTATCCTGTTGCTCCTTATTCTCGTCGCCCTGTTGGGGCTGCTCCTGCTGGGGACCTTGTTTGCCCTGCTGCGGGTTATCCTGCTGCTGGTTCTGCTGATTCTGCTGCTCGTCTTTGGTGCTATCCTGCTGCTGGTCCCCGGACTCCTTCAGGTCTTCCTTGGAGTCCTGCTCATTTTGTTGATTCTGGTCGTTCTTTTCGTCCTCCTGATTCTGCTGCTCCTGCTTATCCTGCTTATCCTGCTTGTCCTGCTTGTCCTGCTTGTCCTGCTCGGAAGATTGCTGCTGCTGGTCCTGCTGCTGGTCTTGATTCTTCTCCTGATTCTGCTGTTGCTGCTCCTGGTTCTGCTGCTGTTGCTGCTTCAGGCGTTCAATCTCTTCCTCCAGCTTCTTGATGAGTTGCTCGATGGACGCTATATTCGCACGTGCGCGGGCGAGTCCTGGCTGAAGTTTCAGAGCATCGTGGTAGGATTGTATATCCTGCTTCAGGGAGTCCACAATCTTCTGCAGGTTCTCAGGGGTGACCTGTGAGGCTGTTGTGCTGTCGGTGTCCACTCCTTCGGTGGTACCTTCGCCGTAGAGGGAACGCAGTTCATTGAAGGTCGCTGTGGCGTTTATCTGCCCAATCTGGTAGTGAGATGCAGCCTGAAGGGCTGTGTCCTCATCCAGCAGCGCTGCTGAAAATGCTTCCTTGGCCTTATCTGCCTCCCCATTCTGAAGATGCTCAATTCCGAGTTTATAGGATGCCGCTGATTCTGCTGCTGGCGCAGCCTGTGTGGTGGGTGTCATGCCACCTATGGTGATTATTATGATAAGATATTTATACTGTTTCCATTCGGTGCTGCTGAGCGCTGCAAAAATGAGTAGAATGAGAGCCGTTGACGCGAAGGGCGTGAAGAGATCATTCGGGACCTTATTCAGAGAGAAAGCCTCCTCATGTTTGTCGAGCTTGTTGACAGCAGCCTGAGTGAAAGCTGTGAGGTCGGCGTTGGAATCCATCACGAAGAAATCGCCGCCTGTGGCTCTGGCAAACTGGCTCAGGGATTCGGTGTTCAGCTTACTGATGACGTGCTTGCCCTGAGCGTCCTGATAAAGACCGTTCTCACCGCGTTCATCCGGGATGGGACCGCCAGCGGCAGTGCCGATACCTACTGTAATGACCAGCAGCTTACTTTCCTTTGCCTCCTCAGCTATTTCAAGGGAGGAGTTCACTGTATCCTCGCCATCGCTGAGGATGACCAGGGCATTTGTACTGCCTTCCGGCGTGCTGCGCTTGAAATCCTGCATGGCTTTGCGCAGTACGAGTCCAAAATTGGTGCCACCCACGCCTGCCCAGTTGCGGTTTACCTGCTCCAGTGCGTCGCGAAGGGCTGTGTGGTCATAGGTAAGGGGAACAACCAGGTCCGCCTCTCCGGAAAAGACAATCAGGCCGATTTTGTCGCCCGGCAAGGCATCGATGAGTTCATATGCGGCGGCACGTGCCTCCGCGAGGCGCGAGGGTTTCACGTCCTCTGTTTCCATGGAGCGTGATATGTCCAGAGCTATCAACAGGTTGCGTCCTGTAGTGGTGGCACCGCCTTCGCGGTAGCCATTGATAGGTCTTGCCAGGGCAATGATGGTACAGACAAGCGCGAGCAGCGCAAGTGCTGCGGGTAGCGCCGTGCGCCAGAGGGGACGTCGCCTTACCAGTTCCCGGTGTTGCTCAGAAATCAGGCGTCGCCAGCCCTGGCCTGTACTGCGCCACGCCAGAATAACCAGCGCTGCCAGCACGGGAACAAGCAGGAGGAACCACAGTATATTCGGGTAAAGGAAGCTCATGGTATGAATCAGGGGGCAGGGCGAGGACGAGCAAAGTTCAGCACGATTCCCAGCGTGAGGAAAAGTCCGGCTGCAGCCAGCGGCCAGGGAAAGAGCTCATCGAAGCTGATGAGCGTTCGCCGCTTGGCCTCTGTTTTTTCCAGTTTATCAATGCTTTCGAAGGCTTTCTGCAGGCGGGCTCCGCTGCTGGCACGGTAGAACTGGCCACCGGTAAGTCTGGCGATTTCCTTCAGTGTCTTTTCATCGAATGTATCCACATTTGCGGTGTAGCGGGACAGGCGTTCATCCTTGCCGATAGCGATGGTGAAAATCTTGATACCCAGTTCGGCGGCCTGCTTTGCGGCATCGATGGGGGAAATGCTGCCGCGGTTGCTCATGCCGTCTGTTACCAGGATAATAACCTTACTCTTAGTTTCTTTGCGTTCATCCAGACGCAGTGCTGCGGAGGCGATGGCTGTGCCGATGGCGGTGCCGTCCTCGGCAATGTAACCGGGCCGTCGGTCATCCGCCAGATAAAATTCGCGGATGATATAGCTCACGATGCCGTGGTCGAGCGTAAGCGGGCTGCACAGCTTGGCCTTACCTGCAAATGCCACAAGCCCGATTCGGTCATTCGGGCGTCCGGCAATGAACTCACTGATAACGTATTTGGCAGCAGTGAGTCGGTCGATGGCAGCGTGCTGCTGTCGCCCCAGACTGTCTCTGGTGGTGAAGAGCATATCCTGGCTGGCCATGGAACCGGAGAGGTCACAGGCAATCATGATATCAATGCCGCTTACGGTGTCCTCCGTGTGCTGGTTTTTCCACTGCGGGCGCGCCAGTGCCACGATAAGAGAGGCCATGGCCAGAACCAGACAGATGGGACCAATGCGGCCTGCCAGAGTAGAGGGGCGCCTGAGGTTTGCTGCAGCAAAGCGTATGGTGGGGTGCACCAGGCTGGCAGTGGTGCCGCGGCGGCGGCGTAGAAGCAGAAAGAGCAATACTGCTGGCAGGAACCATAACCATCCCGGCTGGGCAAAGGTGAATTCCCGTGTGGCTTCAATTGCGGGAGCTGTAGCGGCAAGTGTCATCATGCGCGGGTCTCCTCCCTTTTCTTTTGTTCCTCCTGCTGTGCAATGCTGATCCGGCACACCAGTTCCCGGGCTTGTTCAATGAGCGAGTGGGCGCGGGTCGGATTGTGTTCCATTGCGCCTGCATACTTGAATTCCGCCAGCTCTTCGAGCATATCGCGAGTTTCCAGCTGGCAGCTTACCGGTACATTCGCCAGCGAATCAATGCGCTGGGAGAACTCCTCGTGCGTTTCATACAGGGCGGAATCCTGGGTCTGCCCCGCCAGGAAGGAGCGCAGAATCATGGACAGTCGCAATGAGCATTCGCGCATGGGCGGCAGCTCGGCATTCAGTTCAGCCAATGCGTTCAGAGCTTCCTGCAGCGGGGTGGTGCCCGCCACTACGGCGTTCTTCCTGCGCTTGTATATCCACCAGGCGGTCAGTGCCGCCAAGGGAATGAGGATGGCGCATGCCCAGGCCAGAGGAATCCAGAAATCCTGCACCAGAAACTGGTCTGCAGGAATATCTTTTTCCAGAACGGGAATAGCCTGTAAAATATCGTTGCCCATGGTGCTTTAGTGTGCAAAGGCCCGGCTGCGGCGGGTGAACAGCTTGCGCAGAGCCGGAATGAAATCCTGTGTAGTGAGCAGATCGAGCGAATCAATGCCCAGCTGGTTGAATACGCGTTGCCACTCCACGCGGTGATGCTGCATGGCTTTGTGGTGCTCCTGGCGCAGTTGCTTGTCGCTCAGGTCGCCCTCGTAGAGGTCTCCGCTCTCCGGGTCACGGAAGCAGATCCGGCCCGCTGCCGGGAGCTCGATTTCTGCCGGGTCGTTTACGCGGACGGGTATAAGCTCGTGGCGAAAATTGAGTTTGCCGATTGCCTGCTTGTCGATATCCGCCAGGAAATCGCTGATGAGGAATACCATGGCGCTCTTGCGCTGTGTGCGCAGAATCTCTGCAGCGACCTCATCCACCGTATCATCGCTGCCGGAAGTGGGGGCACTCAGAATTTCGCGCACAATGCGCTGGCATTGCTTCATCCCCTTGGCTGGGGGCAGGTGGAAATGTGGTTTGTGGCCGAAAAGCAACAGACCCACCTTGTCGCCATTCAGTGCAGCGCTGTACGAAAGCACGGCTGCAATGCGGGCTGCGTATTCGCGTTTGGTGTCCTCAATACCGGCGCTGGCGTAGTCCATGCTGCCGCTTATATCCACGGCCAGTAGCAGCACCTGCTCGCGTTCCTCGTGGAAGGTGCGCACATAGGGCGTGCCCGTGCGGGCTGTCACCTTCCAGTCAATGAAACGCGGCTCATCTCCGGCGCGGTACTCGCGGAAATCATCGAAGTCCAACCCCTGACCCCGGAAGCCGGAGCGATACTGCCCGGCAAAGGTAGCGGTTGACATGCGGCGAGCCTGCAATTCAATGCGGCGCACCTTTTCCATGATTTCCTGCGTCTTGTCCATAGCGGTATTACGGAACGGGAACCTTTGAGAGAATGCTGTCGATGACGTTGTCGCTGGTCTTGTTGGCGGCTTCGGCTTCGTAGGAAAGCAGGATACGGTGGCGCAGAATGTCGTGTGCCAGGTCCTTCACATCCTGCGGAGTCACGTAGCCGCGCTGGCGGGTGAAAGCCAGCGCCTTGGCAGCCAGCGCGATATTGATGGTGGCACGCGGAGATGCACCGGCACGAACCATGCCCTCCAGGCGGGAGTCCACCTTTTCCGGGGTACGGGTGGCGCGAACCAGGTCCACGATATAACGCTGTACGGCGGGATCGATGAAAATCTGGTCCATGAGAGCGCGTGATTCCTCGATGTCCTCCACTGTCACCACAGCGCTGGTGCGGGGGGTGGCGGTAGTGGTGCTCATCATCTCCAGAACCTTCAATTCCTCATCGCGGCTGGGATAATCTACCACCACCTTGAAGAGGAAGCGGTCCAGCTGAGCTTCCGGCAGCTGGTAGGTGCCCTCCTGCTCGATGGGGTTCTGGGTGGCCAGCACCAGGAAGGGATTGGGCAGGGGGTAACTGCACTCACCCAGGGTCACCTGGCGTTCCTGCATGGCTTCCAGCAGGGCGCTCTGCACTTTGGCAGGGGCGCGGTTGATTTCGTCTGCCAGAATCAAGTTAGCAAACACGGGACCCTTCTTGGCGGTGAACTGGCGTTCCTCCGGGTTGTAAATCATGGTGCCCAGCAGGTCGGCGGGCAGCAGGTCCGGCGTGAACTGAATGCGGGAGAATGCTGCCTGCATGGTGCCGGCAAGCGCCTTGACGGAAAGGGTTTTCGCAAGACCCGGCACACCTTCCAGCAGCACGTGTCCCTTGCAGAGCAGACTCAGAATCAGGCGGTTCACCAGCTTTTGCTGGCCTACTACCACCTTGGACATCTCCTGTTTTACCGCGCTTACCCAAGCGGATTTCTGCGCAATTTGTTCGTTGAATTCCTGTGTGTTCATGGTCGTGGATTGCGCACCAGTCTACCATCTGGGCGCGTTTTGGCAAGTTCGTACAATGTCAGTTGACGCAGATGACTCGCTGTGCGTTCAATTATCCCTCCCCCTGTTTTGTCGTGGCGCACATAAACCGTCTGTGAACACGCTCTGCACTTGCCAAGGTTCAGGAATCAGGTATAATGATGCGCGTAACAACAAAATTCTAATCCCTGATTCACACGATTATGCCTGACGCACGATTCCAACCGCTGCCCGGATTCCGCGATTTTGCTCCGCAGGAATGCGCTTTCCGTAACTATCTGTTCAATACGTGGCGGCGTGTGGCACATCGTTACGGCTTTGTGGAATGGGAAGCACCCACTATCGAATCCACGGAGTTGTATCTCAAGAAGTCCGGCGGTGAATTGCCCACCCAGCTCTTCCGATTCAAGGACCAGGGTGAGCGCGATATCACCGTGCGCCCGGAACTCACCGCTTCCCTTGGCCGTATTGCTGCTGCTTACCAGCGCGAGTATACCAAGCCGCTCAAGTGGTTTGAAATCGGCTCCTGCTTCCGCTATGAGAAGCCGCAGAAAGGCCGTTTGCGCGAGTTTGTTCAGTTCAATGCCGATATCCTGGGTGAGGCTGGAGAAGGCTCCGATGCTGAGCTGATTTCCCTGGCCATCGATTGCATGCGCGAGTTCGGCTTTACGGCAGATGACTTTGTGGTGCGCATTTCTGACCGCGAGGTGTGGCTTAAGTACGCCGCTGATAACGGTGTGGCTGAGGACCGTGTGCCGGATTTCCTGGCCATCATCGACAAGTTTGAGCGTGACCGTCCCGAATATTGCCAGGAGAAGCTGGATGCCTTCGGTATGAAGCGTGAGGACCTGGTGAATTTCATCGCCAATCCTCCTGCCGGCTGCTCCCCCCGCTATGATGCGGTGCTGGAGGAACTGCAGGCCCGTGGGCTGGATGCTTACGTGAAGCTCGACCTTTCCGTGGTGCGAGGCCTTGCCTACTATACCGGTCTCGTGTTCGAGATTTTCGACAAGGGACACACCCTGCGTGCAGTGGCTGGTGGTGGTCGTTACAACGGTCTCGTCTCCACTCTTTCCAATGGTGCTGTGGACATGCCTGCCACCGGTTTTGCCATGGGTGATGCCGTGATTGCTCACCTCATCGAGGCATGTCCCGCAGCACGTGCTTTGCGCGATGCCGCCCTCAAGACCAGCAACGTGGATGTCTGCATGGTTCTGGCTGCTCCGGAGAAGCGCCCGCAGATGCTGGCCCTGGCTTCCGCCTTGCGCGATGCCGGCCTGCGTGTGGACCTGCCGCTCGCACCTGCCAAGATGGGCAACCAGCTTAAGCGTGCTGAGAAGATTGGCGCCCGCTATGCTGTTATCATCGGAGCCGAATACCCGGAGCTCGAGCTCAAGAACATGACGACCCGTGAATCCATGCATGCTTCGCCGAACGGTCTGATGGCGGAGCTGCTGGGTGATGGTGAGGAAGTGTAAAAACACTCCCTGAGCACATGCTGCGTCGCATTTTACCTCTCATTCTGCCGGGTGCACTGCTGGTGCAGTGCGCCCCGGCTGTTTCTGTGGGGAGTGTACCGCAGCAGAGCAGGGCGCGTATCCAGAAAAGCCCTGAGCCCGTAGTGTATTCCCAGGCTCAGCTGGATGCCTCCTTTTCCGAATGGGCCCGCACCGCGCAGAATCCCATTAATTTCAGACTCTCCGGCGAACTGAAGGGAAAGTGGCGTGAGCTTATCGGTGAAAGTACCTGGGGAGAATATGCGCGTCGTTGCTCCACGTCCTTTCTGGAGACAGGTCAGGTTTCTCTCACCCTTGAATACCGGGACTATGTGCGACTCTGCGCAGCACTGCGTGATTCTGCATTCCGCTCCTCTCTGAGTGCGGCGGAGGCATCCGTTCTGCAGCTGGCTGAGCGGCGCGTAAGGGAAATTGTGAAGCCCGGGATGGGGGATTACGAGAAGCTCGTGGCTATCCACGATTCTCTGGTGCAAGGTGCGCAGTACGAGGAAAACGGGGGCTGTACTGTAGAGCATATTCTGCGGAAGGGTAGCGGAAGCTGTGAGGCTTACAGTGCTGCCCTCTCTGTCATGCTGGAAATCGCAGGAATTCCGGCTCGCATCGTTACTGGCGATGCTGGCGGACCGCATGCCTGGAACCTGGTACGTATCGGTACGGAATGGTATCATGTAGATGCCACTTGGAATGACCCGGTTGTAGGCAATGGCAGCAAGCCTGTGCTTACCCATGCCTATTTCTGTCTGTCGGATGCCGAGATATCCCGCACACACAGCTGGAATCGTGCCGCCTATCCGTCCAGCGGCAGACAGACTGCAATGTATTACCGCCGAAAGGGAAACTACTATACTCATTTCGCAGGTTTTCTACATGCAGCCTTGGCGAACTACGGGCAGGGCTATACCTGTTTTGAGGGCTACCTGACCCAGTACGGCAGCCCGGAGCAGTTTCAGCGTAATCTGCAGCGTCACGCCTGCCCGGAGATGCCCGGACACATCAGTTGGACGGGGCCGGAGACTTCCGAAGGGGTGGTCATTGTCAGCTTTGCCCCGTAGCCGTAGTTTTTCCTTGCAATGCTACGGTGAATATGCTTCAATTACCCCCGCAGTTGTGCCACAGTGGCGGAATGGTAGACGCAGGAGACTTAAAATCTCCCGGTAGGTAATACCGTACGGGTTCGAGTCCCGTCTGTGGTAGAGAAAGCAAAGGAAGGTATGTCGGTCGGCATACCTTCCTTTCTTTTTTATTCTTCGGCGCTGCGTGGGAGCGCAAAACGCCTTCGGAGTACAGGACTTTTGTAACCGGTGAGGGAATGAACTCCCGTTTTTAGAGCTCCGACAAACCGCCTGCCGTGAAGATGGATACACCCACTGTTACTGAGCGTAGATGACGGTGGGGTTGATGCGGGGAATGACGTTGATGCTGCGGGGACGGCGCTGGGTGGCGCGGCAGTGCTCCAGAATCATGGAGAGTCGCTCCATCTGGGCTTTCAGGTCGTATACCTGCATCATGACTTCGGCGTCGCCTTCAAGAGTAAAGATGATTTTCCATTCCTTGGGGCGGAAAATCTCACGGATAGCGGGGATTTCCACCAGTGTATACATGTTGGCAGCGGCAACAAGTTCGGTGATGGGGCGGCGCTTCTCCTCGCTGATGACGGAACCTGCCTTGAATTCCTCCACGTCTCCGGGCTGGAGATACCAGACCGGTACGCCCATGAAGTTGCGGTGGAACTCCGGCATCACAGGGAAGAGGTGCCCACTGGGATCCATGAAGAAGCGCACGCGGTTGCCTGTATCGGTGCCGCTTTCCTGCTCTACATAGACGACGGGGATTCGCTCATTGATTTCGATGTAAAGCGTATCCGGCAGTTCGGCCCGGATGAGGGCGGATTCGATGCAGGGATGCGCCTCCAGCTTCTCCTTCATGGCGCTGGTGTCGAGCGAGGTCATGTTGATGGTTTCTCCGATGCCGAGAATCTGCATGGCCTGCTCTTTGGTGATGAGTTTCTGGCGGGCATCGAAACTCACCTTGTCAATGCTGAGGCTGGAGGCCTTCTCTACAGCAACACGACCGCCCCATATGATGCCTGCCACCATCGGCACGATGAGGAGTAGTACGAGTGTCCAGCGGCGCAGACGGCGCAGGCCGCGGCGCAGCGCCACCATGCTGAAGAAACGGTGCTTGAGTGAAAGTGCTGCTTCCAGCAGTTTCACGTTGGCAGAACTTGCGCGCTCGATATTGTAGTGAGAGCGGTATTGGTTGCGTTTCTTCATGCAGGGGGCGCGGGCGGGAATCAGCCTCGCGGCTGGTTCAGGGAAACTTCCGCAATGCGTGTGCAGAGTTCACCGTAGGTGATGCCGGCGGCGGCTGCAGCCTTCGGGAAGAGGGATGCGCTGGTCATGCCGGGGATGGTGTTAATCTCCAGCACATAGGGCTTGCCGTCATCTGTAAGCAGTACATCGACGCGGCCGTATACTTCCACATTCAATGCTTTGTAGGCAGCCACTGCGGCAGCCTGCACAGCCAGGGTTTCCTCCTCGCTGATATCGGCGGGGCAGATGTAGTCGGACCCGACGCCTCCATACAGGGAGGGGTACTTGTTGTTCATGTCGTAGAAGCCGCTGCGGGGGCAGATATGCACCACGGGCAGAGCTTCACCATTGAAGATGGCTACGGTGAGTTCCTTGCCCTTGATGTATTCCTCCACCAGTATCTCCTTGCCGTACTTGGCGGCATCGGCCACTGCGGCGGGAAGCTCGGCAGCATCGTACACGATGTGTACACCCACGGAGGAGCCTTCACACGGGGGCTTGATGACACAGGGAACGGGCAGGGTGGGCATTTCACCTGCCGCGATAGTCTCGCTGAGCGGGGTGGGTACGTTGCCCTCAATGAAGAACTTCTTGGTCAGAACCTTGTCGAAGCAGTTGCGGCTGGTCACGGAGCCGGCGCCGGTATAGGGCAGTCCGAGTTCCTCCAGGTAGGTCTGCAGACCACCGTCCTCACCGTAGGTTCCGTGAATCATGTTGTAGCACAGCTCCGTACCCTCAGGAATGGCGGGGCGCTCGCTGTCTACCAGCACAGGGGTGACATGGGTGAAGCCTTCGTTGCGCAGGGCTTCGAGCACGCCGTTGCCGGAGGCAATGGAAACATCGCGTTCTGAACCAGGACCGCCCATCAGCAGGGCAATCTTCGTATCCTTCTTAAGTTCTTTCATGATAATGGGAGTAATTTTTAGAACTGGGGCTCGCGGTCACCGATGACCTGCACTTCCTCGTGCAGGGTGATACCGCGTTCCTTCTGCGCTACGCGCACAATGTGGTTGATAAGTTCGGTCACGTCCGTAGCCTTGGCATTGCCGGTATTGATGATGAAGTTACCGTGCTTGGTGGATACCTGTGCGCCACCGATGGTGTAGCCCTTGAGCCCAAGCTCCTCGATGAGCTTGCCGGCGGGTATTTCCTCCGGATTACGGAAGGTGCAGCCGGCACTGGGCTGGATAGGCTGGCTGTTCTTGCGGCGGCTGCGGTATTCCTCCATGGCAGCTTCAATTTCCTCCTGCTTACCGGGGGTGCCGCAGAAGGTAGCCTGTACCACCATGCTGTGTTCGAAGGTGGGGATACTGCGGTAACGGGCAGGTTCCATGGTGTCCTTGGAGTATTCGACCACATCGCCGTCTTCGTCCAGAGCCGTAGCGGAAACGAATACCTGCCACATATCGCCGCCCATGCAGCCAGCATTCATGCGAAGGCTTCCGCCAACGCAGCCGGGAATGCCGTCCATCCATTCAAAGCCTGAGATGCCGTTCTTAGCTGCAAAGGCCGCCAGTTTCTTGAGCTTCACGCCGGCTCCGGCCACGATGGTGGTGGCATCAATGAGTTCGAGCTTCTCGAACTCCCCGCCGCAGGGGTGAACTACTGCACCGCGGATGCCGCCTTCGCGCACCACGAGATTGGAGCCGCGGCCCACGACATGCACGGGGATGTTGCGGTCCTTGAAGTAGTTGACCACGTCCTGCATGGCCTCCACAGAGTCCGGTTCAATCCAGTACTGGGCAACGCCACCTACGCCGAGCGTGGTGTGCTGGCGCATGGGTTCGTACAGACGGGCAGGGAAATCCTTGCCGCATTCAGCCTGCATTTCAGTGAGAATGCGCAGGTCCTTGGCAATCTTTGTGCCGGCTTCGTGCACATTGCCTGCACCCAGGGTCAGGAAGAGGTCACCGGGTTTCAGCTGGTTGCCCACCACATGGTGAGCCTGCGGCATTTCCGGCAGGAAAATTGCATCGGACGGGCCGTTCTCCTGCACTGCGTCCACGATGGTCTGGCCGGAGATACCGGGGATGGGCAACTCGCTGGCCGGATATACATCGGCCACAAAGAGCTTGTCCACGCCGTGGAGTACACGCCCGAAATCGTCGCGCAGCAGCTGGGTGCGGGTGTAGCGATGGGGCTGGAAGAAGATGACCAGACGATCCGGATTCAGGCTCTTGGCGGTCTGCACTGTGGCCTCGATTTCAGTGGGATGGTGGCCGTAATCATCCACGATGCGGTAGTCCTTGGAAAGGTACTTGGTTTCGAAGCGGCGGCGTGCACCGGCGAAGGACGCCAGGCCTCGGCCGATGCTGGCGAAGTCTGCGCCCATTTCCAGGGCTGCTGCGGTGGCGGCCAGGGAGTTGAGCACGTTGTGGCGGCCGGGAATGCCCAGCTCCACTCGGCCCAGTTCAGTACCCTTGTGATTGATGGTGTAGAGAGTGCGGCCACGCTTGACAGTCACGTTAGTGGCGGTATAGTCGGCATCTTCCCAGCCGTAGGAAACACTGTTGGGATACTGGCTGCACACATCGGCCGCGCCGGCATCACTCTTGCAGTAGAATATGGTGCCGCGGGTCTGGCGGCAGAGGGTGTGGAATACCTCCTTGATGTGGTCCAGGTCGCGGTAGAAGTCCAGGTGTTCGGCTTCCACGTTGAGAACGATACTGTGCTCCGGGATGTAGTTTACGAGCGTGCCGTCGGATTCATCGCCCTCGGCAATGAGATAATCGCTGTCGGCATTCCAGTGAGCGTTGGCACCCAGCACCGGGATTTCTGCACCCACGTAGTGGCAGGGGCGCAGGCGTGCTTCGCGGAGCAGGTGGGCGGTGAGGGCGGAGGTGGTGGTCTTGCCGTGAGTGCCGGCTACTACTACGCCCTTCTTGTTGTTGAGGATAGCGGCCAGACACTCAGCGCGGCGCAGGCAGAGACTGCCGCACTGACGGGCGGCGGCCAGGGCTACATTGTCCTCACGGATGGCGCTGGAGTAAATGACGATTTCTGCATCGGCCACGGCATCTGCGCTGTGGGGGCAGGCGAAGGTGAGACCGCTTTGCTGTAAGCGCTCTGTTTCTTCGCTGGTTACTCGGTCACAACCGCTTACGCGATGCCCCATTTCCAGGAGCATACGGGCGATGCCGCTCATGCCGGCACCTGCTACACCGATAAGATGAATGCGCACCGGATTGTCCCGGTCCAGAAGCCTTTTGCGTAACTGCTCAATCATATCTACTAGGGGATATTATATACGATTCGGCTTTACAAGCAAGGCAAATCTACTTCTGGCAGATAGATTTCTTGCCTGCTGAGGCGTGGCTCAGAAAACAAGGAGCGGCACCGTTCTGGTGCCGCCCGGAAAAAAAGAAATGGCTATTTGGATTTCTTCTTTTTGGTGTATTATTTTTCTGCCACGGTGGTGCTGACTGCGCAGAACGCGAACGTGAGTGCCGATGCAAGAAAATACTTCATACCTACTGTCTGTTTCAGCAATTTTCCGGTGCTTTGTACAGATGAAAAATATCTTCGTGCAGTTAAATGTTCCTCCTCAGATTCAATGGCTCAAAGCGCCGGCGCAAGAAGTCGGCAGCACCTTGCAAGCATGCGGACAAGGAGAGCTCGTTTGTACCAATCTGCGTGGGTCACTGGCGTAGCCTGCTGCATATCCTGCTCCAGCATGGCGGCCACCTGCGCTGTGGCGGTTTCGTCCTGCATGAGGAGGGTGAGCTCAAAATTCAGGCGCAGGGAGCGTTCATCCAGATTGGCGGTGCCGATGCTGCTGGTGGCGGAATCGACAACACAGATTTTCTCGTGCAGAAATCCGGGAGTATAGGCCAGCATGCGAATTCCTGCCGCCAGCATGGGGGGAATATAAGTAAGCATGGCGAGCTGGGCTGCATAGTTGTCTCCCTTGCGGGGAATGAGGATGCGCACATCCACACCGCGCATGGCGGCGGCACAGAGGGCTGATTTTACCGCCTCATCGGGTACAAAGTACGGACTTGCCAGCCAGAGCCGTTCCCTTGCAGCAGCTGCTGTTTCCAGCAGGGTGAGCTGCCAGTTGTTCAGCGGTCCGTCCTCCGGCCCGCTGGGGATGAGCTGGCATACGCAGCTGCCGTGTTCCGGCTGCGGACTTGCTAATGGGGTGATATTTTTGCCTGTGGCTCGTTTCCAGTCATCGGCAAAGCTGAGCAGGCACTGTGTCACAATAGGTCCCTGCAGGTGGATGAAGGTATCTCTCCAGTATGGCCGGTGCCTGGCGCGTGTGTATTCCAGCCCCACATTCAGACTGCCGAGGTATGCGCGTCTGCTGTCGATGACGACGAGTTTGCGGTGGTTCCGGTAATTGGCTCGCAGTATGGAACTCAGCCAGAATCGTTTGCCGTTCACCGAGCTGACGTGAGCCCCGGCATGTCGCAGGCTGCGCAGGTAACCGGGAGGAAGCTTGATGGAACCGACCTCATCGTATATCACGTAGACCTTTACCCCAGCTCGAGCCCGTTCCTCCAGTACCTTCCGGAGGGTGTTACCCACACGGTCATTGCGTATGATGAAGAATTGCACCAGGATGGAGTGCTGAGCGCCGCGGATTGCCTGTAGCATGTCGCGGTAGGTTTCGTTTCCATCGTGCAGGATGCGTATGTCATTGCCGGGGCAGGGAGCATACCCGGTGCAGCGTGTGAGTGTGCGGCTCAATCGGGTTTCCGGTTGGCTCCAGGCGTGGTGGCTTTTCAGGAAGGACTGGATGCTCTCCCGGCTGTGGCGACTGGTGGTGTGGCGGTGGATGCGCGCTGCTCCCAGTATCAGATAGAGCGGAATGGTGATGAGCGGCAGCAGGGTGAGCCCGAGAATCCAGGCTATGGTTCCTTGTGGTGAGTGCGGCCGGCACAGCGCATGCAGCGCAAACAATATGCCGGCTGTGTACAGTAGCGGCAGGAGGAAGACGGATATGTATGCCGCTGCGTCCATGGGGTTATTCTGTCTTGAGTGGTTCTGATTTCTGCGGTCCTGAGGAAACGCTGTCTGCAGAGCCCTTCAGTTTCTTGCTCAGGCCAAATTTCCACTGTGGCGAAGTGAGGTCACCGTATACCTCGATATCGATGAGGAAGTCGGAAAGGATGGTGATAGGGGAAATGATGAGGGTGGGCACACTGGAGATGCGCGGCCACAAATCGCCATTGAGCGTGAGTTTATCCAGATCGATGTCCAGCTTCATATCCACATCCAGATTGTAGCCTCGTGCCTTCATATCCCGGGATATCAGGTGCCCGTTGACGAGGTCGAAACGGGCAAAGGCCTCGTCTATGCCATAGCGCAGGAAATGGTTGGCAAAAGGAATTTTGTATGCAGATGTCTGCACGGCATCAATGGCGTCACTTCCGGTGCTGAATATACTGCGGATGAACTTATCCACCCAGGAGGGTTGATCGTTCTCCTTCTTCAGGTGTACGGATTCCTGCAGCCTGCTCAGGTTGCCCGGTACGTCGGCAAGGAAAGCTCCGATGGGACGGAAGAGACCAATCTGCATGAGGTCGCCATCGGTGAGGTGCACCTGTCCATACCCCCGAATGGCTTCCAAGGTGGGTTCTGCAGCCTGAAAACGAATGAATCCGCTGCAGGTAGCCGGGGTGAATTGCTCTCCGTAGGAGGCGACAATGTCTTTAAGATTTAAAGTGTTGGCAACAAAGTAGCCATCCAGGGTGGTGTGCTTTCCTGCAAAATTGATGCGCAGGGAACCATCAAGCCTGCCACCCCAGCACTGGGCGTTCATGCGATCGAGGTAGACATCGACATCGCTGATGTTGATGAACCCGCTGAAATTGGTGAAGGGAATGGTGGTACCCAGGAATCGGTAGCCGGCTCCCTTTGCAGCCTCTGCGCGGATAAGTCCCTTCATGGGAATCTCGCAGCGTCTGGAAAGCGGGAAGATGCAGTAGTCTGTTTCGATGTCGGCCGGCTCATCCAGCTTGACATCTTCCATGAAATGCTGGATGGGGGCATAATACATGCCGATGGAGTAGGCCGGGTAGCAGGTGCCCTTCAGCTTGTGCAGGGAAATGGTGTAATCCTCGATGTTGAAGCGGACTGCCTCGCCGGAAATGCGGCTGGTAAGAGCGCCACCCTTGATACCCATACGTTTGAGCCAGGGGCGGTTGTCGTATAGCAGATCCGGGTTAAGCAGGTTGATATCAATGCGATCTGCCAGGGGCTTTCCGTTGGTATCTACACAATCCAGCTGTACCAGCACATCCACCTCACAAGTGCCATGCTTGATACGGGAATAGGGATCCTTACCCAGGTCGGTGCGCAGATATTCCTCACCTGTGGGGGCGCCCTGGGCATCCTCCTTATCGAGGATGGCTCCCAGCAGGAAGTCCATGTCGCGGAGTTCGGCATTGCAGCGCGCATGAACATAAACACCCTTGTCGTACCGGATAGTGGTGTCGATATTGGTGATGTTGTTTCGGGTGATGCCGTCCTGGCAGCGGAAATCGCGCATAATCCAGTGGGCATCCTCGTCGTCAATAAGGGCGTTGACGATGTTTACCGGAATCGTGTTGCTGCCGGTGATGTGGCACTCCTTCAACGGGTCTCCGCCTACATGCACCTTCAGCTCGCCCAGCTGGTGCCGGGCTTCCACATCGGCTGCGTAGTGCATGTTGCCGTCCTCGCTGGTGGTGAAGTCTCCCTTCACCGTCAATGTCAGCGGGATTTCCATGCCCTTGTGTACATGCACGTTGTGGCAGACGCGGACAAACGGAGCCGCCGTCAGCTCATACTGGCAGGATTCAACCCGGCCGGATGCGGAATCAATGACAGCAGAGCCCTTAGCCTTAATCTCCCTGGGTAATTTGATTTCCTTGGGCAGGTATTGGTCGAGAATGGAGGTAAGCCTGGATGTGTACAGTTCGCAGTTGGCAACGTTCAGGTGGAATTTGCCATCGTCCTGCATACGAAGTGAAGTGCTCAGCTTGCCGCAATTGCAGTTGATGTGCAGATATGTGCTGTCTGCGGATGTTTTTCCGAGCTTAAGATAGGTCTTATTTATGTTGAGCTCCTGGGGACCTCGAATGTCCTGCACTTCTATGTGGCTGTCTGCCTGGATATTCTGATAGAAATTGGTGAGGGTGAGCCCCGGCTTCGTATCTGCCTGCAGGGCAATGCCGTGGGTCTCATACTCTCCGCAGGTCAGCCTGTTGGTATTCAGATAGCTATGAGAAGCCCCCAGTTGCAGGGTCCCGGTGGGGTCTGACAAGTTGCCCCGGATGAAATCAATGTTGGTCAGAAACTGAAATTTATTTACCTGGGCCATATCCCAGATGACGGAATCGGCGCTGGTTTTCAAATCTGCCTGCTCTATGGAGAAATCCATGGACTGCTGGTTCCACTGACATTGTCCCAGCTGGAGACTGAACTGGGCATCACTTGTGCCTGCATTGAACTCGGGCATCTGTGTCTTGCCGACCGAGGCATTCAGGCTGATGCCTTTTGCGCGTATGTTTTCGCCGCTGTAATCAATGCCGTGGATGCTCAGCATGAGCGCATTGTTCGTCAGCTTATCTTCGTTGTAGACAATCTGCCCGCAATTAAATTGGATATCGCAGCTGCTCAGCTCGGGAATCAAATCCCCAAGGTGGCTTTTACCCGGTTCGAAATTCGGCAGGTTGAGATTTGCTTTCGCCCGCAATTGCAGGTTGCTGTCGAAGGACAAGCCCTCAGGAAGGGAAATTGTTGTATCAGGGCAGAGTTCCCGCGCAAGCGCCAGCAGTGTTTCATCCGGCAGGGAAAGGTCCAGGTTGGCGTATCCGGTCTCATTGGCGGCATAGGCTTCGCCCATGATGTGACCGTCGGGCATGGTAAGTCTCAGCGTGTCGATGCTGAACTGACCATTGCGCATGTAGAAGGAAAGGTGCGCCTGGTCTACCGGAACTGCTCCAAGATGCAGGTTATTCTGTTCGATTTTGCCGCGGAGACTGATGTTGTTGATAGCATAGTCCTCACTGAGGGAGGCATTGCCGTTAAGTTCTATGGTCGGGGTATGGCCATCTGCGCTCGTCAGTTTCTGGAGGACCTGAGGCGTATCTTCGCCCAGGTAGCCATTCAGCATTTTGACGACTGGTGCGGTGCTGATGGTATTGAACTCCAGTTCGCGGTCCACCCAGTTGTAGCCACCCTGCAATTTTATCTGTGTGTCCGGAGAAACTGTACGGAATTTCAGATTATTTACAGTGATGGTGTTGTTGTCTACTCTTGCATCAAGTATGGCGTCCCGGAAGTGAATGTTCCCGATTTCGTAGCTGGGAATACTAGCCTTCAGCTGGGCTCTCCATTTGTCGGATGCATACAGGGAAACGGCTATGCTGGGACGGTTCTCGCGTGTCCATTGCTGTCCCTCCAGCCGGCTTTTCACCTCCCTGAGTCTGGGTCGGAATTCCGCCAGCATTTCCGCCAGACTGTCGTTGGTCGCATCTGTGCCGTCCGTATCAGTTTCGTTCGATGAAAACAGGGAATCTGTTGCTCCGAGTCTGACCTGCAGGTCAACGTTGCAGAGTTCGGCCGTGAGGTTGGCACTGAGACCGTCCGTGTTGCGGAAGAATGCCGTGTAAATATCGACGTTGTTCAGCACGAGCTCATCCCCCGGAGTGTCGCTGAGGGGAAGTGTGAATGTGCCATCGGAAAGCTGAATATCCTCCGGACGGTATTCTCCGCTGAGCAGGCGTGCGAGTCTGAAGGAAATACGGGCCTTTCTCAGGTGTATTTCAGCAGGTGCGGCATCGGGTTGTTGCTGCCGGGCGATGATTTTTTCCGCCTTGAGTGCCAGACCAGCCCGGGGATGGAGCTTGATTTTATGAATGCGCAGCTCAATGCCTGCCTTGGCTGCCTCTTTCTCAATATAGCGCAATGCACAGCCGGGAAGCCCGGCTGTGCAAAGCCAAATGATGATACCTATTACCAGCAGGAGCCCTACCAGACTCAGGGTTGGAAGGATGGTACCTACGCGTCTGATAGAGAGCTTGCCGGCCATAGGGTGGATGTGATGAGGAATCAGATTTCCGGGTCGAACTCGCCCTCAGGCAGGGGAGGCGCCTTCGGCAGGTTTTGTTCGATGTCGTCCAGCAGGTTGACCAGGCTCACGCCTCGCTGGGCTGAGTTGTCGTGCTTGAAGGTGAGCTTGGGCGTGTTGCGCAGCACAACACGCTTGCTCACAGCCTTCTGAATCTCGCCGCGTTTTCGGTTGAGCTTCTCAATGACCTGGGCAGGAGCCATGCGGCCCACCACGCCAACCCATACACGACCTTCCTTGAGATCCTCTGTAATCTCGACGTCAAGAATTGACACGATGGTTCCGGACCACTCGTACTCCTTCTGGATGAAGGTGCCGATTTCCCGCTTCATCAATTCATTAACCTTGTCAAGACGTCTGGTTGCCATGGTTGCTTACAGGGTCTGCTTAATCTTCTCGAGGGTGTAGCATTCGATGACGTCACCCACTTCGTAGTCGTTGTAGTCTGCCAGGCGGATACCGCATTCCAGACCAGCCTTGACTTCCTCCACTTCGTCCTGGAAGCGGCGGAGTGTGGACATCTTGCCGTCGAATACAACCTGACCGTCGCGCAGCACGCGGGCTTCGGCAGTGCGGTTCATCTTGCCATCGGTTACGAAGGAACCGGCAGCCTTGCCCTTGTTGAGCTTGAATACCTGCTTGATTTCGGCGTGACCGAGCACGGTTTCGCGGGTTTCGGGCTCGAGCAGACCAAGCATGGCGTCCTTCACCTGGTCGATGAGCTCGAACACGATGGAGTAAATCTTCACCTGAACACCTTCGCGTTTCACGGCCTTCACAGCATTGCTTTCCACCTTCACGTTGAAGCCGAGGATAACAGCATCGGAGGAGGAGGCAAGCAGAATGTCGCTTTCGGAGATGGGACCGGCGGCTGCACCGGTGAACTGGCATTCCACCTTCTCGCTTTCGATATCCATGATGGCCTTCTTGATAGCCTCCACAGAACCCTGCACGTCGCCCTTGAGGTAGAGCTTCAGCACAGCCTTCTGAGCGCCATCGCCCATCATAGCCAGAATGTCTTCCATGCGGGAACGACGAGGAGCCGTCAGGCGCTGCTGGCGCAGTTCTTCCAGACGCTCATCGGACAGACGACGGGCGGCGCGGTCGTTCTCCATTTCCACAAGTTCGTCACCTACATTCGGGGTTTCCAGGAAACCGGAGACCTCAGCAGGCATACCGGGCGTCACTTTCTTGATGCGCTTGCCCTGGTCGTCGAGCAGGGTCTTCACCTTGCCGGAGTAGGGACCGCAGATGAAGGGCATGCCGACCTTGAGGGTGCCGCTCTGCACAATGACGGTGGCGGAGCTGCCCTTACCCTGTTCCATGCGGGCCTCGATGATGGAGGCGCGGCAGTTGGCCTTCGGGTTGGCCTTGAGTTCCAGCACTTCGGCCTGCAGGCAGAGCAGGTCGAGCAGGTCATCGATGCCCGCGCCGGTGTGGGCGGATACGTCAACGCACTCAATTTCACCGCCGAAGTCGGTGGGCATGAGGTCGTTTTCCATGAGCTGCGTACGCACACGAACGGGGTCTGCAGTGGGAAGGTCGCACTTGTTGACGGCCACGATGATGGTTTTACCGGCAGCCTTGGCGTGCATGATGGCTTCCTTGGTCTGGGGCATGATGCCGTCATTGGCGGCTACCACCAGCACCACAATGTCGGTCACGTCTGCACCGCGGGCACGCATCTCGGTGAAAATGGCGTGGCCGGGGGTGTCGATGAAGGTGAGAGTGTTTTCCCCGTGCTGTACGGTATAGGCGCCGATATGCTGGGTGATGCCACCGGCCTCACCGGCAGTCACCTTGGTGCGGCGGATGTAGTCGAGCAGGGAGGTCTTGCCATGGTCAACGTGGCCCATCACTGTGATGATGGGGGTACGCACTTTGAGGGCATCCTCGGGTTCTTCCTCCACGGCAACAGCCTCGGGTTCCTTAATCTCCTCTACGGGAGCTTTGACACCGGCGCCTTTTTCGCGGCGTACACGTTCGTAGGTAAAACCGTGCTTCTCGCACAGGGCAGCCACCTGGTCGCTGTCCAGCGTGGTGCTGGGGTTGGCAAATACGCCCATGGGCAGAAGTTCGGCAATCAGCTTGAAGGGCTTCATGCCCATCAGCGTGGCCAGGTCTGCCACAGAAATAGGAGCCTTGATGTTCATTACCTTGCCGGGTTCCTCTGCTGCGGGTGCCGGGGCAGGGGCGGGCTTGGCTTCCACAGGCTTGGGTGCCGGGGCAGGAGCAGATTCTGCCTTGGGAGCTTCCTGCTGGGGGGCTGCGGGGGCCTTGCGGGCCGGCTTGCGCGGAGAGAGCAGGTCCAGGGCTTCCGCCTTGGGGGCGCGCTCCTTTCTGGGCACGGGGGTAGTGGCCGGTGCACTCTTCGGCGCAGCGGCTTTCTTCTTGTTGCCCCCAATGAGGTCAAGAACAGGGGCTTTCTTTTCGTCTTTGTTTGCCATGTTGAAAAATCTGTTGTGTTAGTCCGGGAATCAGCAGCTGCTCTTGGCTTTGTTCAGGATGTCCTGAGCTTCCTCTTCGGAGATGCTGAGGGCCTCTACCAGGCTCTCCACATCAGCGTATTCGGCAATGCCTTCCACGGTGGTGAAACCGCAGGCTACCATGGTGGCAGCCATGGAGTTGGAGATGCCCAGCGTGGTAGCCAATTCGCTGGCGCCCTCGTTTGCAAGGCTCTTGGCCTGGGCCTTCTCGTCGTAGGCTTCCACGCGTACATCCCAGCGCTCATCGGGGGAGGAGATGAGACGGGCAGTCAGACGGACATTCTGTCCCTTGCGGCCCTTGGCCTTGGCGGCAGCCTTGTCATCTTCCACCACGACGGTCACGATGCGGGCGTTCTTGTCTACGTTCACCTTGATGGGTTCAATCGGGGCAAGGGACTCAGTCACCATAGCGCCCTTGTCGTCGGTGTACTCCAGAATGTCAATCTTCTCGTGGTTCAGTTCGTTCACCACATTCTTCACGCGGGCACCGCGCATGCCAACACAGGCACCGATGGGGTCCACATTCGGGTCATTGCTGCGCACGACCATCTTGGTGCGGTAGCCGGCCTCGCGTACAATGCTGAGGATTTCCACCGTGTTGTCGGCGATTTCCTGCACCTCGTTCTCAAAGAGACGGCGTACCAGGTTGGGATGGCTGCGGGAAAGGATAAGCTCGTTGCCGCGCACGCCGTCGCGTACTTCCACCACGTAGAAGCGCATCTTGTCGCCGTTGCTGTACTCCTCACCGGGGATACGCTGGCGCAGGGGTACCAGACCTTCAAACTTTTCAACCTCCACGATGACGTCGCCCTTGTCGTAGCGCTTCACGGTGCCGGTCACAACTTCGCCGGCGCGGTCGCGGAAGGCATCTGCCAGCATTTCCTGCTCAGCCTTGCGGATGCGCTGCTGCATGGTCTGGCGGGCAGTCTGCACGGCGATGCGGCCGAAGTCCTTGGGTGTGATGTTGACGCTGATGGTGTCGCCAGCCTCGTAGGTCTTACCCTTCTTTTCGCCAGCGGCCTGAGCTACGCTGAGCTTCACTTCGTTGAAGGCATCGGTCAGCATGTCATCTTCCACCACGACCATATCAGCCTTGATTTTGACAGTTCCCTTCTGCGGGTTGACAATGGCGCGGATGTTGTGGATGTGTTCAGCGCCGGGCACCATCTTGGAGTAGGCGGTGATGAAAGAGGCTTCGAGAGCCTGAATCACGCGCTCGCGGGTGAGGTCCTTTTCGCGAACGTAGAAGTCAATCAGGGCGGAGATGTCAGTGGAGGCCATTGTCTTTAGGTTACTTGCTTGTGTTTTATTTTTGAGCCGTGTACAAAAAAAGAGCGGGTCATCGACCCGCCCCAATCTCATACAGACCGGAACTTGAACACGGTCATTCTACGGGGGCGGTGGCTCGTTGTCAAGTATTTTATGTGGCTTATGGGAATGTGTTGTGTTATTTTTCGTTCTCGCTGTGGGGAAGTCTGCCGTTCAGTATGCAATCAGGCTGCGCGGGCTCATTCAGGGCGCTGCATTGGAGCTGTAGTTCCTGAAGGCCTGGCCAGTCATATTTGTTGTCATTTGCATGCATGGGCAGAAGTTCATTGTTGAGAAGCCAGCGTATGTAGTCTTCATCGTTGCATCGGAGAAGCAGACTGCAGTCCGGTACTTCCTGTACGCTGTGAAGGAGTCGGCGTGCTTCTGCCACATCATGTGTTTCGTAGGCGTTGTGTACGGCCTGCCAGAATGGGGAGAATTGATTCATGCTGCCCATTCTGGCGCATGGTGGGCGGTTTGTCCATGATTATTAGATTGCAGCCTTGTATATGGCGGCTGCCTCCACTGCCGTGAGGGGGTGTACTCCCGCCAGGGTCGGATTTGCGGCATCCCGGTCGTATACCTTGCAGGCGGCTTCGGCCATGGCATCGAAATCGGCATCAGCGGGTACTCCGAGTTCCTGCATGGTCTGCGGTAGTCCCAGTTGGCGGTACCAGCTGCGGAGCCTGCGTATGCCCTCCCGAACCACGGCTTCGGTGTCCCGGTGCGGGGGAACCCCCATTACGTTGCAGGCCCATTGGGCAAAGATTCCCGGGTTGTATGGCCAGACTGCTTCTATGTAGGGCGGAATGATGACCGCCAGACCTCCGCCGTGGGGTACATCGTACACTGCGCTCAGCTCATGTTCCATGGCGTGGCAGGCCCAGCTCTGCTCTCTTCCGAGCCCGAGCAGGTCATTGTGCGCCACGGTTCCACTCAGTGCCAGTTGTCCCCATGCATTGGTATTCTGCAGATTATCGGAAAGGAGGATAGACTGCTCCAGAATGGTACGCATGGTTGCTTCAGCCAGGGCATCCGTGAGTTCCGTATGGGTGGTATTGGTGAAGTAACGTTCGAAGATGTGGCACATCATATCGCAGGCCCCATAGGCCATCTGCTCGCGAGGCAGGGTCAGGAACAGGGTGGGATCCACAATGCTCAGTACAGGACGTAATCCCATGTGTTTGAATCCGAGTTTTCGCCCTGTTTCATCGTTGCTAAGTACTGAATTAGGGCTGTTTTCGCTACCTGCTGCAGGAAGTGTAAGTACAGTGGCTACGGGGAGAGGGTTGTGCGCAGGAATGGAGCCTTTCCGGCTGTAGAGTTCCCATACGTCGCCGCTGTTCGGTACGCCAACGGCAATACCCTTGGCTGAGTCAATGACGCTGCCGCCACCTACAGCCAGAATCAGCTGTACTCCTTCACGCCTGCAGAGTTCAATGCCTTCGCGCACCAGCTCGACGCCAGGGTTCGGCTTGACTCCGCCCAGCTCCACGAAATCGATGCCTTGCTCTGTCAGGCTGTTCCGCACGGTCTGCAGGAGCCCGCTGCGGATAATGCTACCACTGCCGTAATGAAGCAGAATCCTTCCGGCTGTATATGGTTTCAGTAAGCGGCCGAGGTTGAGGTGTTCTCCGGGTCCATACACATAGCGGGTGGGATTATGGTAATTGAAATTCTGCATAATGGGTAGTTTAGCATGTCTGCAGTGCATTGTCCATGCAAAATGACGCCAAAAGAGGTTGCGTCCCGTGGTAGTAATCGGTAGAATGCTGCGACTTATCATGCGAATGAAGATTGTACACTACATGCTCTGCATGGTGGCATTTGCCGGTTTGTTTGCCTGTAACCAGCAAAGTCAGAATGTAATCGAGCAGCCAGTAACTCCTGAGGTGAAGCCGGTTTCCCAACCTGTCAGACCTGCTGAGCCTGAGAAGAAACCCAAACCGGTAAAGCCTTCCCGTCCGGCTACTCCAGTCAGACCTTCCACTCCTGAGCCTGTGGCGCCACCTGTGGGGCCTGTACCCGGTCAGTCATCGATTTCAGTGGCCCCGGCGCAACCGGTGGAGACGGTGAAGCCTGTGAGCCTGAAACCTCTGGGAAAACGTGTATCCCATGTGTCCATGAAGGGTAAGTATGTGGCCCTTACTTTTGATGACGGCCCCCATCCTTCCCTTACTCCCAAGGCCCTGGATATTCTGAATCGCCATGGTGCCAAGGGTACCTTCTTCATGCTCGGGCAGAACGCCGCCCGCTACAAGTCCGTTGTGGCACGCGCTGCTGCCGAAGGCCATGAACTGGGTGTGCACACCTGGAGCCATATCAAGATGAATTCCTCTTCCCGTGCTAAAGTTGACAGCGAAATCAGCCGCACTCAGAAGACTATCGCAGATGCTTCCGGTATCACTCCTCGTGTGATGCGTCCTCCCTATGGGGCCACCAATAAGACGCTGGTTGAGCATATGTACAACCGTTACGGTATGGCCTCCATTATGTGGGATGTAGATACTCTCGACTGGCGCAAACCTGGGGTGAGCAAGGTTATCAACACAGCAGTGAATAATGCAAAGCCAGGTTCCATCATTCTGGTACACGATATTCATGCTACCACGCTTGCCGCACTGGAGGGGATTGTCACGGGGCTTCAGGCCCGGGGATTCAAGCTGGTGACGGTATCGGAACTGATGCAGATTGGTAAGCGTGAAGCCGATGAAGCCGCCGCTGCAAAGGAGGCTGCTCTGACTACTCCTGCAGAGCAGGTAGTGGTGGATCCTGCCCAGCAGGAGCAGCCGGCTGTGCAGGATGCCCCGGTTGATACTCCTGTTTCCTCAGAGCAGAAACTGCACGAAGCCAGCGATGAGGAACCGGTGATGGATCTGGATGCTTTGAACGAGATGTGAGTGTTATGGCAAAAAAATCTTCTCAGGGAAAGGTGTATCTGATTGGCGCAGGCCCCGGGGACCCCGGTTTGATGACGCTCAAGGGCCAGGAGCTGATTTCTCAGGCGGATTGCCTGGTGTATGATGCTCTGGCTGCCCCGGTGATGCTGAACTGGGCAAAACCGGAATGCGAGAAAATCTATGTGGGAAAGCGAGCTGGGAACCATGCCCTGCCGCAGGAGGAAATCAACGAGGTGCTCGTGAAATGTGCATCCAGATATGCGTGTACCGTTCGCCTGAAGGGGGGAGACCCCTACGTGTTTGGTCGTGGAGGTGAGGAGGCTCAGGCTCTGTCTGCCGCAGGTGTGCCGTTTGAGGTAGTGCCTGGCGTGACCTCAGCCATCGCTGGTCCTGCCTGTGCTGGTATACCGGTGACGCACCGTGATTTCTGCACTCAGTTCACGGTGTTCACGGGGCATGAAGGTGCTCACAAGACAGAATCCAGCCTGGATATTCCTGGTATTGCCGCAGCCAGGGGGACCAAGGTCATGCTCATGGGAATGAGCCGCCTGCGCGAGACTCTGGACGCGCTGGTGCAGGCCGGGCAGGGGGGCGATGTGCCTGCTGCTGCTGTGCAGTGGGCTGCCACCGGGCGCCAGAAGAGTGTGATTGCCACCGTATCCACTCTGGCAGATGCCGTGGAAGCTGCCGGTGTTTCCTCTCCAGCGGTTGTAGTGATTGGTGAGGTGGTGAAGCTGGCACCGCAGCTGGATTGGCGCAGTAAATTGCCGCTGTGTGGTAAGCGCGTTGTCGTGACCCGCACCCGCGAACAGGCCAGTGAGCTGACTTCCCAGTTGTCTGCACTCGGGGCCGATGTCATCGAGTTGCCGACTATCCGCATTGCGCCTCCTTCTGATAAGCGTGATTTTGCTGAAGCTGTGGTGGATGCTCCTCACTATGATTGGTTGATATTCTCCAGCCCGAATGGTGTGCGCCGCTTCTTCCAGGCGTTCTTTGCCGTCTATGAGGACATCCGCGAGATTGGCGGTGCCCGCATTGCCGCGGTGGGACCTGGCACGGCTGCTGAGCTCAAGAAGTATGGTCTCATGGTGGATGTGATGCCGCAGAAGGCCGTGGCGGAGGAACTGATTGCAGAGTTTGACCGCAAGGGTGATGAGTTCGGTGGTGTGGCCAATGTCACTATGCTCTGGGTTCATGGCGAGCAGGCCCGCCGCGTGATATATGATGAGCTGATGAAGCGTCAGGCCATTGTAGATGAGTGTCTGGCATATTCTACTGTGCCGGAGACAGAGGACATCTCCGGTGCTCAGGCTCGCCTGCGGGAGGAAGGTGCTGATGTCATCACCTTTACCAGCAGCAGTACGGTGCGTCACTTCATGGCGATGAATCTGCCCTTGCCGAAGGGGTGCCGCATTGCCAGCATTGGCCCGGTGACTACTGCCACATTGGCTGAGTTCGGTCTCAAACCGGATATCGAGGCAGAAATGCACACCATACCCAGTCTGGTGAATGCTGTGCAGATGTTGAAATAAGGTGCTATGGCAGGTGAGATGCAGATGAATTGCCTCGGCTTGAATTATCGCAGCTGCCCGGTGGCAGTACGCGAGCAGTTTGCTGTAGGTAAATCCCGGCTTCCGCTAGTGAATTCGGAGTTGGCGGCGCTGCCCGGCGTGGCTGAGTGTGTGCTTCTTTCTACCTGCAATCGAACTGAAATCTATTACTGGAGTGGCGAGCCGCAGGTGGCTTCTGACGCCATTCTGGCCTATTTCCTGGGCAATGCTCCGGATTCCGGTACTCGCCGTCGGCTGTTTTACCACTATTCGGAGAAGGATGCTTTGTTTCACCTTGCTGCGGTTGCTTCCGGTCTGGATTCCATGGTGGTGGGTGAGACGGAAATTTTCGGCCAGCTGAAGGATGCCTATCGTGTGGCGCTGGAGGCCGGTGTGACTGGGGGCTTTGCCAACCGCACATTCCAGCATGTCTTTACCATCGGTAAGAAGGTGCGCAGTTCCTCCCAGATTACCAGTGGCCCTACTTCTGTAGGGGCTGCGGCTGTTCAGATGTCGCAGGATATTCTGGGAAATCTTGCCGGGGTGAATGTCCTGGTGGTGGGGGCCGGCGAGGTCGCCCGGACCACTGCGCAGAGTCTTCGTTCCCGTGGAGCCGAAAGTATCTTCGTGGCAAATCGCTCCTATGACCGGGCTGTCGAATTGGCAGGGCAGGTCGGGGGACATGTCATCCGGTTCACGGAGTGGGTGCCGTATCTCGAAAATATTGATATAGTCATTGTTTCCACGGCATCTCCTGTGTACGTGGTTTCCCCTCCTGTGCTGGAGCAGGTGCAGCAGGTGCGCAGGCGCCCGCTTTTCCTGCTGGACCTTTCCGTGCCGCGCAATGTGGACCCGGCATGTGGTCTGGTGGAGGATGTCTTTGTCTTTGATATGGATGCCATGGAGAAGGCTACAGCCGACACCCGGAAACGCCGTTCCAATGAAATTGCTGCCTGTGAACAGATGATTCGCGCCTGGGTTGATGAGAACGCAGAGCTTCTCTTTAAACGGAATATGTTTAGCCTGGCTGAATAGTAGGAAATTAGAGAAAAAATAATTTAAAAAATCTTGAACATTTCAGCCAACAGTTTGTCTACACAATAACATCTCGTGTGCTATGCCTGAATCTGCTCAAAAATCCATTCCGAACTCCGAAGAACAACTTGTGGCGCTGCTGGCTACGCTGCGTGTTACTGCTACGGAAGAGGCTGATTTTGAAGGTCGTTTTCTAAGCGAATTTCACGAACGTGTAGCCCGTGAGACGGTATGTTGTCCGGCTCGTCGTCGTTTGCTGGCGCATCTCATGCAGATGATAGATAATTTCGGCCGCGGGCGTCTGGCTTTTGGCGCTTCTGCCATGGGACTCTGCGTTCTGGCTGTGGGTTATGCCATGTATCCGGCTGGACAGGCTGGTGCAGAGACTGCGGCGAGTGTGGTTCGTGAGCGCCAGGCTTCTCCCCTGGTTCTGCCGGTGCTCTCCAGTGATCTGGCTGAATGCACAACAATCCGCGTGGAACCCGGTCGTTCTACTTTTGAAATCGGCGGCGTAACGGTAACTCGCGGGCAGTATTCCACCGTCATCGAGGTGCCTAACACAGCGGAGATTTCAGTGCCACAGCGGCAGGGTAATTATGTCCCTCTGCCTGCGTCATCGGTGCGTTATGCTTTCTAAGCATCTGGGGTTTGCAGAAAATGCTGCATACGTGCGGCTGTAACTTGATTCTGGCTTGCAATGCCGGGGCGGGTCTGCTAGAATGCACCTGCTTATGGAGATAGAGTGCAGTAAGTGCCAGAAGAAGTTTTATTCTACAAAGGAGGATGTAACCACCTGTCCCGATTGTCTCCGGAAGGAGTTTGCTGTAACGGCCTCGCGCTTAGATGCAGAGGAACATGCTCAGCTTGTGTCGGAATATCAGGCCTCTATGCGGCGTCAGTCTGCTCGTGCGGAAATGATGGGGGGTATGTATGCGTCCGGTCAGGCCTTCAGTGTAGCAGGTAAACTGCGTTGTGTTCTGGGTATTAGTATTTTCCTGATTTGCGGATTCCTCTTCCTGATCAGCGATAAGCGCTCCGGGGTGACATTCCTGGCGGAGCTGGATATAGAATCCCAGCGATTGTTCTCCATGATTCTCTGCATTGTGGCTGCTGTTCTGGTGGCTACTTCGTCTGTCCGGTTTACGAAGACGGTGCGTATAGGTGCATTGTTCCTTGTGGCGATTGGTTGGTTCATGCCCGACATGCTGGCAGCTGCCATCAAGGAGCGCGAACGTCTGGAGGCTGAGGCCGCAGCCAAGGCTCAGCAGGTTAGTCTGGAAGAAGGCAAGGCTGTCGCAGTCGAGGAAAAATCGGGCGGCCCCGTACTTACAGATGAGGATTTGCAGGTGTTCTATACCCTGCGCACTCCTTCTCATCGCATTTCACATTATGCTGTCTTTATAGATAACCAGGACAGCCGCGTGCGCAGCCTGGTGCGCGATGCCTTGAATCGTCTTCTCCGGGCTGAATACACACGTGCATACACCCGCGCCAACGGCGCTTTGTATGTGTCGGCCAATGTGCCTGGCGAACGCCAGAATATTTCCCGGATTCTTTCCCGTTTCGGTACGGTTACCCATGCTGTGCCGGCAAAGGGCGTATATGAGGTGCGATTTGATGCTGACCGCGCCAATCTGGTGAGTCAGTACTCTTCGGATGTACTTACCTCCCCCATGAATAATGCCTATGTGACGGCAAATCTCAGTGAGCTGAAGTGTCTGGACCCCATGCGAGTCCGTATGTCGGCCCGTTCTCTCGCTGCTTCCAATATCGGGGTTCTTCGTCGGGAAATTCGCGATACTCTGGTGGAGGTGCTGCAGGAACCCTGGGCCACAGAGCCTGATACCTATGCGGCCCTGGTGGAGGCCCTGGTCACCTACAGCAAGCCTGGAGACAAGGCTGCCGTGCAGCTTTGCTATGATTATTTCGAAGCCCGCCGTGCTCTCAAGCGAGATATTGCACCTCAGGTGACGCATTTCCTCATCAGCGAGGTTCCGGATGCCATGGTCAATCCCATCATCGATTTCTGGTGCGAAAATCCCATCGCCTGGGGAGAATCGCTCAACCAGCTCGGGTATCGAGTGCAGTCTCCCCTGGTGGACCGTCTCTCGAAGACCAGCAATATCCGCCTGATTACCTCCATCCTCAAATATCTTGAGGATCGTGGCACTGCGGAAGCCTTGCCGGCGGTGGAGCCCTTCCTGGAATACCCCGATTCAATTATCCGCCACTCCGCCCGCACCACCCAGAAGGCTATTCAGTCGCGTGGGCAACAATAATGTATCAAATCTTTACGCTACACGATAATGACCGCTAGACTCATTAAGCTTTTAACGGCTTCATTCCTGTTCTTCTGTCTGGGAATAGCCTTATTCCCCGCCTTTTTCCCGACCAAGGTGGAGAAAAAGGTGACTAAAAAGGTTCAACAGACACCTACTGTAGTTGTCCGGGAGACGAAGGTTGATGACTGGTCTCGCGATGATGAACTCGTAGAAGATGATGAGGATGATACGGAGTGGGTTGAGGCTCCGGAGGAGGAAACGGTGCCGGACCGCCGGGTGGCCCGCCAGGACGATGAAACCTTTGATGAGGATGATGTGCCGCTGGATGCTAAGCAGAATGTAGTGCCGGAGGCGCGCGTGCATGCCCAGTTCACCACCATCATGGGCGCGTTCCGTCGCTTCACTGATACGCTGGCCAAGCAGGAGAAGGAGAATTTCTCCAATACGGAATTCAAGGGCGAGGACTGGGCTGACCCGGAGAAGATTTATTACTCACTGGCCGACCGTATCATCAGCAAGCTGGGTAAATTGAGCGATGGTGCCATTATGGACTATATGGAGGTTCCGGCAAATCGTCTGGACCTGGCCCGGGTCATGCTTATTCGTAAGACGGGCTCCCAGGGTATCCGCGGTGTGTCAACCCGGCCGAAGGGGAAGGCCATGCTGGCGGCATTGACTTCTGACCTGAACTGGATGACCAATCTGCTGTATTCCGGACCTACCAGAAATATGGAGGTTGCGCTCAACTATCTTGAAGCCATATACGGCCTGGTAGGTGAGGAGGAACTCAAGGTGCCTGCCACGCGCCGCATTGCCACGACTGTTGCGTTGGAATTTGCCCGTGAAGGCTGGAATGAGCAGGACATGCTCAAACGCTTCAAGTACTATAATGATAGTTGGAAGCAGGGACTGCTGAATGCACATTTCGATAACCTCCAGTATTGGGAAACCCGTTTTGTGACTGGCTGTATGCAGCCCAGCGATGGTGCCGGCAGCTGGGGTAGTGCCCGTAACCTTGCCTGGCACCGTGACAATGTGCGTCTGCCCATGGAACAGTACCTGGGGGCTGAATGTCAGCTGGACTACCGCCTGCGCAATGTGGCCGGTGACTCCGTATTCTCCGCAGAATATCTGGCGCCTATCTGGAAGTATGTGAATTTCACAACCGGCTGGGCTTATCGTGAGATTGGTGGTGTGTGTGGTGCTCTTTCCCACTACGCAACATATAGTGCCCTGGCAGCAGGCCTGCCCGCTGCCACCATGGGCGAACCCGGCCACTGCGCCTACGCCATGCGAATCGGAAATGAGTGGAAGCGCGGTAATTCCATTTACTGGCAGCACAGCCTGCACAAGACTTTCTGGGGCGAACGCGAGTGGGGCTTCCTGTATCTTACCCAGAAGCTGTACGAGGAACGCCACAAGACCTGCGCTGCTGACCAGCTGGTGGCCATGGCGGATTTCCTGACGGCTCGCCGCAAGATGAAGGCGGCTTTCAGCTGCTACGAAGTGGCGGTGAAGGGGCAGCCGAACAACTGGCCGGCTCTGAAGCGCTACGCTGCCTATCTCAAGCTGAAGGCTCCGACCGATACAAATAAGTGGATGACCCTGCACGATGCTGTGATGGATGGCATGGGCAAGGAACACTACCATGCGGCTGCCACGATGCTGTCCCGCTATGTGTATCCCAACCTGGCACCTCTTATCAAGGACCGCAATAAGTTGAACAAGATGTATTCCGGTCTGTTCAGCCACTTCAAGAACTGGGGCGCTAATCGATGGGATATTGCTCCTGTACTGGATGCCCAGATTGGCACGTGCAATTCCAATGATGAGAAGGCTGCTTATCTGCGCGAGGTTCTCCGTGTCCTGATGCGTCGCCCCGATTATTCTGGTGCTGTGCTGACCTGGGGTCTGGGCTATATTTCCAGGCTCCCGCAGGATGATGGCAAGATTCAGGACCAGTTCACCAATATGCTGGTGCAGGCTATGAGCCGCACCGGTACCTCCAGCAAGCAGATTGATGAGACCTGGGCTACACTGGGTGAGGCTATCCATGCCGCCGCCAAGAATAAGGAGCGCCGCACCTTCCAGGCTATCGGTAAGCTTTCCTACAGCAAGTGCAAGAAGAAGTTCCCGAAGAAGGGCCCCCGTATCAAGGGCTTCCCCGGCTTTGTGGTGTCTGCCAGTGGCTGGATTGACACAGCCACCACCATTGGTGACATGTCCCAGTGCTGCCTGCACTGGGGTGTATTGCAGCGTTTTGGCGGTTCCATGCCTGGTAAGTTCGAGGGCAAGTCCGGTCTTACGGTTGGCCTGGAGAAGAAGTGTGACCTTGCCGGCGTGGTCTGCATCACTCAGGAGAGTTCTCTCAAGAAGGACCGCCCGTTCTACCTGGAGGTCTCCGATGATGGGCAGAATTGGTATCGCGTGCGCCCCAACGGTGAAATCAAGGGCAATGAAATCCGATTCAACCTAAAGGGCAGTGAGGCTGCAGGTAAGTTTGTGCGCATGCTGCGCGAGGGTGATAAATATGAGCCCGGTATTGCTGGCTTCTATGTGTATGGTAAGCCGCAGAAGAACCAATAACCCGAGGAGAAGACCATGTTGAAGAAGCTTTTCAGATTCGTTTTGTTTGCCATGCTTGTGGCTGCGCCCCTGCAGGCTGCTATAGCACGTACGTACCCGGATGCCCTGGCCAAGACGGGTAAGCATCCCATCGTCATCTTCATTTATGGCGCTAATTACGACAAGGTGAGCGAGCGTACTTACGATGCCTTCGTGAAGAAGAACAAGATTATGCCGTATCTGCGTCAGGCCACCTTCCTGGAGATGCCGCTGTACCAGATGCCGTCTGACCGTGAGCGCAAGGATATGGAGAAACGCCTGGGCAACAAACGACTGCCTGGCGGTATCCGCAGTTATCCCTGTCTTGCAGTGGTAGATGCCGCTGGCAATCTGCGCGGTGTTGTACAGAAGCCGGAAGAAATGAAGGATCCCGAGGTCGCTCTGGCTGCACTCAGGGTTCTGCTGGATAATTTCTATGCTCAGGAGAAAATCCTGGATAAGGCGCGCAAGGCCAAGGGTGAGAAACGTGCTGACTTGCTGCTGGCTGCTTCCGATATTGACCTGCGTCTCCCCGGAGGCCTGCTGAATGACGATGATAAGCGCAATCTTGACGGCGGCTCCGGTCTGGGTAATCGTGTGGATTTCGATCCGCTCAGCGTGGTGGAAGCCTTGCAGACCAAGTCCTATGCCGAGGCAAATGCCCATGTCCGTCAGATGATGGCATCCGGTGGTTATTCCAAGCTGCAGCGTCAGATGATTATGGCGGCCTATGCCGGGCATCTTCGCCGCGGTGGCGAAGGTCGCCCTCCTGCTTCCAAGGAATGGCTCCGCGCTTTATACACCGAGATGCGCAATATTGACCCCGATTCCACGTACGGAGCCTATGCTGAGGGGGCTCTGGTTATCTGGGTGGAGGGAGGTACGCTCACGGATACGCCTATTCCCACTGAAATCAATCGCATCGATAATCGACCGGATGATGGAGGGTCTGGTAGTGGCACATCCATTCCCTCTGCTGACGATGACGACCCGGTTACGGACGCTGATGCGGATGTGGAGGTCGATGAGGAGCAGAGTGACAGCGACTTTGAAAGCGACTCCGAGGATTTTTAAGGAGCATGTCGCTACGAGTCATACAATAGGCTTGTAATTCATGGCCGGTGGGTGTAACCTCCCATCGGCTTTTTTTCTAGTGCTATGATTGGATATATAGTTTTCTTCCTCTGTATCGCATTACTCGTGCTGGGCTATGTCTTTTATGGCCGTTTTGCGCAGCGTGTGTACGGCCTGGACGAAAATAAGGAAATGCCTTGTGTCAAGATGCCCGATGGGGTGGATTTTGTTCCGCTGCCTACTTGGCGCGTGTTTCTGATTCAGCTGTTGAATATTGCAGGCCTGGGGCCGGTGGTTGGTGCTGTTTCCGGCTGTCTGTTCGGCCCGGTTGCCTTGCTCTGGATTGTACTTGGCTGCATTCTGGCCGGCGCCGTGCATGACTTCCTGTCGGCAGCAATGTCTGCCGACCGCGACGGCGCAAACCTGCCGGAGTTGGTAGGCGAGAATCTGGGTGAGCCTGCGCGGCATGCCATGCGACTTATCTGCATCTTCCTTCTGCTCATGGTTGGTGTGGTGTTTACTCTTCTGCCTGCCGGTATGCTGCAGTCTATCTGGGGCTGGCTTACCACGCAGCAGTGGGCACTTGTAATTCTCTGCTATTATTTCCTCGCAACGGTGCTCCCCATCGGCACCATTATCGGCCGCATTTACCCCGTGTTCGGCGCCGTGTTCCTGTTCATGGCCCTGGGGCTGGCTGTCATGCTGCCCATGAGCGGTCATCCTGTTCTGCCGGATCTGGATTTCTTTACGAATATGCATCCGAAGGGCACATCCGTCTGGCCCATGCTGTTTGTCACGATTGCCTGCGGGGCCATATCCGGTTTCCACGCTACACAAAGCCCCATGATGGTGCGCTGCCTCCGCAAGCGCTCCAACCTGCGCCTTGCTTTCTACGGCGCCATGGTGGTGGAAGGCATGGTTGCACTGGTGTGGGCTGTTGTCGGTCTTACCTTGCGCGAGATCATAGTGTCTGATTCTCAGACGATGGAGCAGCTTATTGTGTCCAATCCCGCTGCCGCCGTCCGCTCGGCCTGCACCTACCTGCTGGGCGAAAGCGGTGGCATGGTGGCGGTGCTGGGCGTGGTGGTGCTGGCTGTCACCAGCGGTGATACCGCTATGCGTTCCTGCCGGCTCATGCTGGCGGATGTACTGCACCTGAAGCAGCATAGGCCGCTGGCTCGTCTTGGCCTGGCAGTGCCGCTTTTCCTGCTGGTTATCTTCATTTCTCAGGTGGATTTCAGCGCCATCTGGCGCTATTTCGGCTGGGCTAATCAGACGCTGGCCTGCATTACGCTCTGGACGATTTCTGCCTATCTGCGCGACCGGCAGAAGATGTATTTCATTACCTGGATTCCCGCGTTGTTGATGACTATGGTGTGCATCACCTTCTTCTTCTATGCGCCGGAATGCGGTTTTAACCTGCCGCTGTGGGCTGCCGGGCTGATTGCCTGCCTCGGGCTGGTTGCAGCCCAGATGGCGTTCGAATGCCGGAATCCCCGCGTGCAGCCATATTCAGAAGAGTAGCATTTGCCGCTTGCAACATTGCTGTTTTTCTGCTAATGTATTCATAGCTTAAGCATGGAGAATCTAGACGAGTACCAGAACACACGCAAGGCCGCGGCAGACCGTCGCCGCAAGCGCCGCGCAGCCAAGGAAAAAGCGGTCATCCACCGCAGCTCCGGGAGCTGGTGGAAGCGTGTTTTTGTGCGCGTCTGCATCGTCATTTCTGTGGCGATTATCACGCTTTCGCTCATTGGTTATGCCTTGTTCACTTCTGTTACCGCCAAATACGAGAAGTGGGCAGAGGAGTTCAACCTGGAGGATATCAATAACCTGGATCATCCCTGCATCATCTATGACCGTCATGGAGAGGAAATCGGGCGTATCTACGATGAAAATCGAAGCTATGTGACCTACGACCAGATTTCCCGTGCCATGGTGGATGCCCTGGTGGCCCAGGAGGATAAGAATTTCTGGAAGCACAATGGCTTTGACCCGGTGGGTATTATCCGTGCTACCAAGGAGGCGCTTGCAGCCGGTGGACAGGCAAATCAGGGTGCCTCGACCATTACCCAGCAGCTGGCCCGCAATGCCTACGACCTGGAACAGCGTACCGCAGCTCGCGGTGGCAGCCGATACGAACGCAAGGTGGTTGAAATCTTCCTTGCCATGCGCATCGAGAAGAAGTATGACAAGCAGCAGATTCTGGAGTTCTATATCAACCGCGTGTATTTCGGCCGTGGGTTCTATGGCATCCGTTCCGCATCGCTGGGCTACTTTGGCAAGGAGCCGTCAGACCTGACTGTGCGCGAGGCTGCCAGTATTGCCGCACTCATCAAGAACCCGGAGAACTATAATCCCATCCGCAACCCGAAGCTGAACTGGAAGTGGCGCAATGACGTGATTGACCGCATGGAGCGAGCCGGCATGCTGACTGCCGGCGAGGCTGCCCGCCAGAAGGAAACCGAACTGGGGCTTAATCCCAAGCCGCTCAAGCGCAACACCTCATTCCTGCATGCGCTCGTGCAGCAGCAGGCCATCAGCATTTTCCAGAATCCGGAACGCGGTGAGGAGATTGTCAAGAGCCGTGGCATCAAGATTCACACCACCATTGACCGCCGCATGCAGGAGGCTGCAGAATCCAGCCTGCGCAGCCAGCTGGAAAAGATAGAGGCCCGCGAGGACTACGGTCATGTGAAGTTCAGCGACACCAAGGACCCCCGCTGCGCCCAGCATCGTTACGTGGACGGTGCGGTATTTGCCGTGGACAATGCTACGGGCGGAGTGCTGGCCTACGTGGGTGGCCGCAGTTTCGAACGCGATAATTTCGATATCATCGAGAGCGGGCGTCGCTCGGTGGGCACGGCCATGCTGCCGTTCCTGTACATGTGTGCCTTTGACAACGGATACACCCCCAGCTCCCGACTGCTGGATGATGCTCTGGATAACCGACTGGCCGGTATCGGTGGCACGGAGGGCATCCTCGGCGAATGGGGCATGGAAGTGGAGAAGGGGCGTTATCTGGATTCCATTACTCTGCGCCAGAGCCTGGAATGGTCCAAGATAGCAGCATCTGCACGCCTGGGCATTGCCCTGGGCTCCGACCCTGCCAAGGGGGCACGCTGTTTCCAGGATACGCTCACTTCAGTGGGTATCACTCCTCCGCCGCGCAATCCGAACAGCACTGAGCTGAAACCCCAGTATTACCCCCGTGTCTATCTGGGAACCGAGCCGGTCTCGCTTAAGGAAGTGACCATGGCGTATACGGTGTTCCCGAATGTGGGTAAGCGCCCGATTGCTCCCTACGTAGTCGCCAAGATTACGGATAGCAACGGTAAGATTCTGTGGGAAAATCCGCTTTCTGTGACGCATCGCATGGTGCGCAGTACGACGCCGTGCACGGCGTACCGCCTGCATAGCATCATGCGAGAATCTATGGAGAAGGGCTCTGCTCAGCGAGTGCGTCCGCTCCTGCCGGAGAATTTCTCCGGTGCTGTCAAGACTGGCACCAACTACGATTTTTCTGACAATGCCTTGTTTGGCTACACCAGCAGCTTCACCTGCGGTATCTGGATGGGCTATCTTAATGACCACCAGCCCATATATCCCCAGGCTTTCGGTTCCGATACCTGCGCGCCTGTTTACGCTGCTGTCGTCGGGGCTGCCAACGGGCGCTATGAGGATGTGGATATTCCCACCCCGCCCGATACCGAGGAGGTGGAAATCTGCCTTTCCTCCGGTCAGGTAGCCACTAATTTCTGTTTCGAGACCGTCATGAAGGATGGTAAGCCGGGCTATGTGCGTCCTACGTACCGCGAGTACATTCCCAAGGGCGATGTGTCACTGGGACAGTGCTCGATTCACGGTGATGGCAGCCCGTCTCTGATGGATTTCATGGAGTCGCATCCCGGGCATATGAACTCATCGCGCGTGCTGCCGGTGGTGCCGGTGCTGCCACTGAGCTCTGCTCTTATCGGCGAGGACCCGTATGATTGCGACCTCATCCTTAATCCTCGCTATAAGGATGCTACGGATTTGTCGGATGTTGCCTCCTCTGCCGAGGAAGTATCTGCCGCAGATGATGAGACCCCGGAGGAAGCTGGCGGGCCTGTCATCGACACCGACCTGCAGATTAATGCTCCCCGCCCCCTGCGGCACCTTCCGCTTGTTCCCTTGCAAATATAATTCGTCTTTATGAATTCCTTTAATCATACTCTGGCTGCAACGCAGGAGAAGGCGTTTGAGATTAACCTGGATCATGGCCTGTACGGCTCCTTTGCAGAAATCGGAGCCGGGCAGGAGACTGCCAATTGGTTTTTCCGCTCATCCGGTGCTGCCGGTACTGTTGCTAAGACTATTTCAGCCTATGATATGACCGTGAGTGATTCGCTCTACGGCCAGGCAAAGCGCTATGTGTCCGAGGAGCGACTCAAGCAGATGATGGAGTATGAGTATAATCAGCTCATCAACCGCCTGGGTGAGAAACGCGGTAAGGATACCTGCTTCTTCGCATT
This sequence comes from Akkermansia sp., assembly GCA_045631705.1. Classification (GTDB taxonomy): domain Bacteria; phylum Verrucomicrobiota; class Verrucomicrobiia; order Verrucomicrobiales; family Akkermansiaceae; genus Akkermansia. Next base: position 45,994 of record JAZQVE010000065.1, read on the forward strand.
CTGTAATACTGTGAAGTGCAAGGGCTATCGCGATAACGGCCCATGGTCCGCATGGATTGGTGTGCGTTTCCAGCTCAAGCCGGAGCTGCCTCCCAGCGACTTTGTGATGCACGTGCGTCTCATTGTGCCGGACCACGATGTGCAGATGCGCATTCTGGGTATTCTGGGGGTGAACCTGCTTTATGCGCTTTTCTACAAGCGCGACCGCATGGACCAGTTTGTGCAGAGTGTGGGGGATAATCTGGACCGTGCATTCTACGAAATCGATTTCATGCGTTTCTCCGGCCATGGCTTCGGCATGTTCGACAATCGACTCCTTGCGGTGGAGCTGATTCGCTGTGGCTTGTCGGAGGCCACTCTCATCTGCCCGGATGGCAGTGTGGCACAGCCTGCTGATTACCTGTACAAGCGCCCCATCGTGCTGATGCGTGGCAGTTTCCGCCCGCTGTGCAACATTCATCTGGAGATGATGGATAGCGTGCGTGCCAAGTTCCTGGAGAGCCTGCCGGAGGAGCAGCATAGCCGCGTAGTGGATATCTGCGAGCTTTCGCTGGCTAACCTGCTGCGAGGCGAGAATATTGACCTGCTGGAGTGCCTGGACCGCATTGACGCCCTGGCTGCCGAGGGCAAGATGGTGATGGTGACCAAGAAGGCACGTTTCCATCGTCTTTCCACCTTGCTCAGCCAGTATACTAAGGAGCCGGTTGCCATTGCGCTCTCCATCGGCCTGCTGAACGAAATCTTCAAGGATAAGTGGGCAGATACCCCGGGTGGTATTCTGGCATCGGTGGGGCACATCTTTGTGAACAAGACCAAGTTCTATGTCACGCCCTGGATTAATCGTACAACAGGTGAGTTTGTGACTGCCGGAACCTATCGGGCCCCGGAGAAATACCACTATCTCTACCAGCATCTGCGTGAGAATGGGTATGTCATCGAGGTGCCGTACTTCAATCAGAAGCTTTTGTTCCAGACTCCGCGGGATATCGTGCGCATGATTAAATCCGGTGAGGAACAGTGGAAGGACTATGTGCCTGAATCAGCCATTCGCCTGGTGGAGCACATCAAGGAGGAGTCGTAACATGGATTATCATTCTGAATTTCCCATTCTTTCCACCCGTGTAGGTAAGCGCCCACTGGTATATCTGGACAACGCTGCTACTACGCAGAAACCCAATTGTGTGCTGGATGCAGAGCGGCGTTATTACGAGGCGCAGAATTCCAATATTCATCGTGGCGCCCACTACCTGAGCCGCCTGGCTACGGAGCTGCATGAGAATGCTCGCGAGACGGTGGCATCTTTCCTGAATGCTGCATCTTCCCGTGAAATCATCTTCACAAGTGGTTGCACCGCCGGCATTAATCTGGTGGCGCAGACCCTCGCGCTCTCCGGTCTCATCGGGGCAGGGGATGAGATAGTCGTCACCACAGATTCGCACCACTCCAACATCGTGCCCTGGCAGATGCTCTGCAACCGGGTGGGAGCAGTGCTGCGTCCTGTGCCGCTCACTCCGGAGCTTTGCTTTGATATGGATGCCTACCACCGCATCCTCTCTCCGGCCACGAAGCTGGTATCTGTGCCGTATATTTCCAACGCGCTGGGCGCCATTAACCCTGTATCCCGCATTATTGCGGATGCCAAGCGTAACAACCCGGCTACTCTTGTGCTGGTGGATGGCGCGCAGAGTACAGGTCACCAGCTGGTGGATGTGCAGGCTCTCGGCTGCGATTTCTATGCGTTTTCCGGGCATAAGGTATACGCGCCTACGGGCACAGGTGCTCTCTGGGGCCGCGAGGAGATGCTGGAGCAGCTACCGCCGTGGCTGGGTGGTGGCGAGATGATCAGCGAGGTCTCTTTTGAAAAGACGACCTACAATACGCTCCCGTTCAAGTACGAAGCCGGCACCCCGAACATCGGCGGTAACATTGTACTGGGCGAAGCACTGCGCTTTGTGCAGCAAATCGGCGTGGAAAAGATAGACGCTCACGAGCAGTCCCTGGTCAACCGCATGTATGATGGCCTTCGTTCGCTTGGGGTGAATATCCTGGGACCCCGCGAGAATCGAGGTGCACTCCTGTCCATTACGGTTCCCGGTGTGCATCATTATGACCTGGGTACACTGCTGGACCAGATGGGCATAGCCGTGCGCACCGGGCATCATTGCTGCCAGCCCTTCATGCAATCCCTTGGTATTACCGGCACCACCCGCTATTCCTTTGCGCTTTATAATACGGAGGCAGATGTGGATGCCGCCTTGTCCGCTACGGAACGCGCGCTGGATATGCTGCGTTAAGTTGCGATAGTTGCGTTCTCGATACGCAGCACCGGCAGGTGCAGGGCTGCTTCGCCCAGCCAGCTGAGTGTGGTGGTGGTGATGAATACCTGCGCCTCTGCCGGCAGCATGGAGAGCAGCGCTTGTCTGCGCCGGGTATCCAGCTCGCCGAATACATCGTCCACCAGTAGGATAGGCGCCTTGCCTGTCTCTTCCTGCAGCAGGCTTCCCTGTGCCATCTGCATGGCTATCGCCAGTGTGCGCTGCTGGCCTTCAGAGGCAAATTCAGCTGCATTCAGCCCGGAAATCAGGAGTTCAAAATCGTCCCGGTGCGGGCCGACGGTGGTGAATCCCGCGCGTTCGTCGGCTTCCATGCATTCTTCCAGCGCCTCGGCCAGAGGTCGCTGCGCCGACGGACGGTAATGAATCATCACCTGTTCTGCTCCACCGGAAATAGTGCGGTGACTGTGGGCTATGTGGGGCAGCAGACGGGCAAGCAGTTGATTCCTCAGCTGCATGATGATTTCACCATGCTGTGCCAGCAGGCTTGCATAGCTGCGGAGCGTGGCTGCATTGCGGCGTGGGTGCCGCAGCAGGGCGTTCCGGCTTTTCAACGCCTTGCGGTAGGCCTGCAGCGCCTGCCGGTAGACGGGGTGCCACTGGCAGCCCAGAAAGTCAAGGTAGCGGCGGCGTTCCTCGGCGGCACCGGTTACCAGGGTGATATCGCTGTTTGCAAGCCAGGTGACAGGGTAGGTATCTGCCAGATAATCATTGAAGTCTTTGCGCTCGGCTCCGTTTACCTGGAGATTCAGCCTGCGGTTACCCCATTGAAGTCGCCGGGTTCCGTCCTCTGTCTCCAGCGAAATGCCGAAGTTGCTCTGCCCGTTGCGTGCCAGTTTATCCAGCCGGGTGGCTCGCGGACTATGCAGCGTGAGTGCGAAGCAGAGCGCCTCCATGAGGCTGGTCTTTCCCTGCGCGTTAGAGCCCACCAGCACGGCACCCTCTGCCGGTATGGACCAGCGGAGGGTGCTGTAACAGCGGAAATTGCTCAAACGCAGAGTGGTGAGCATGGATGTTCCGGAAAAATCAGACCTCAGTCGGCAGGGCGCGGATGGCATCCATAATCTTGTTGCCAATAGCGCGCTGGGCGTCGCGTCCCTTTGCACGGAGCTCCTCGGGGGTGAACTTGATGGGGTCGCCCACGGAAAGGGTGATGGGACGGAACTTGAGCTTGCTGCTGTGAATCGGAAGGCAATCATAAGCGCCTTCGATGCGTATGGGCTGTACCGGCACGTGGGCAAGCTTGCTCAGAATCAAACCGATACCGGGCATGGCATCGTGAATCTGGCCATCCGGGCAGCGGGAGCCTTCCGGGAAAATGACGATGCGACCACCGTTCTTGACCGTGCGCAGCACCTGGATGATACTGGCAGGGTCCGGGCGGGTCTGGTCTACGGGGATGGTGTTGCAGAAGGGCAGAACCTGCTTCAGGCCGGGAGCATCAAAGAGCGTCTTGCGAGCCAGGAAGAATACTTCATTGCGATACAGGGAACCTACCAGGGGCGGGTCCAGGAAGCTCTGGTGGTTGGCCACGATAATGGCCGGACCTTCTTCAATCAGCTTCTCCTGGCCGATGACCTTGTAGTTGAAGAATGATCTGAAGAAACAGTGGGCTGTACCACGGACTAACAGGTAAAGTAAGGAACGGTTCATATCAGAGGAAAAAGGGGGTTATGCGAGTTTTGCGCGGATATCGGCAGCAATGAAGTTCACGACTTCCTCAATGCTCATATCGGAGGTGTCCACCAGCATGGCATCGTCTGCCTTCTTCAGCGGGGCGCAGGCGCGCTGGGAATCCTTGCGGTCGCGCTCGGCGATGGAATCGGTGATGCCTTCTGCGGCGCGGCGGGCAGCGCGTACTTCCTCAGAGGCGGTTACGAAATACTTATACCTGGTGTCGGGGAATACCACGGTGCCGATGTCGCGGCCTTCCATTACCACAGCCTCGCGGGTGTTGTACTCGCGCTGCTTCTCTACCAGCAGAGCACGCACAGCCGGAATGGAGGCAATGGCAGACACATTGTCATTGGTGGACTTCTCCGTCAGCTCGGTAGTGAGGACCCGACCATCGTACACGACGGTGGAGTTTGCACCATCCTTACCGAAGCTCAGCGGAATACCGGGAAGCAGTGCTTCCACAGCGGCGGTGTCTGCCGGGTTCACGCCCTGCTGCAGGGTGTACCAGGTCACGGCGCGATACATGGCGCCGGTATTGATGAAGGTATATCCAAGCTCTTTTGCAATGAGTTTGGCTACGGTGGACTTACCGGAAGCTGCTGGGCCGTCAATGGCAATGGCGGGTGGATTCATACTTGCGCAGATTATAGCCGTTTTCGTTGCTTCTGTCGAGAAAAAATGCTGGTGGTGCCAAAGTGAAACATCCACCCTGCTTGCGGAGCAGGGTGGATGCAAAGTTTGTCTGCCGTGAATGGGAAATTATACGGTTTCGGCAGCGGGCTCAGCGGCGGCTTCAGGTGCGGGAGTCTCTGCAGGTTCGCCAGCTTCCTCTTCGCCAGCCTCTTCCTCGTCAGCATCAATTTCAAGACCCTGCTGCTGGAGCTGCTGCAGAATCTCGGGGGGAAGCTGCTGGAGGGACTGAGTACCCATCTGGGGCTCCGGAGCCTTGGAGATGGAGTTCAGGGTGATGGTGAAGACAAGTGTGGAGTTGTTGCCGATGGGAGCAGGACCCTGCGGGCCGTAAGCCAGGTCGGAGGGAATGCAGATTTCCCAGGTGGAGCCCACGGGCATGAGCTTCAGAGCTTCGGAGAAGCCGGGAACCACGCGGTCGATGGGCATATCGACGGGGGTCTGGCTCTTGTCGAATACCGTGCCGTCAATCAGCTTGCCTTCGTAGCTTACGTTGCAGATGGCGCCGGCGCCGTCGGTCTCCGGATTGTACTTGGCACCCTCACCGGCGGTAATGACGCGGTAGAGCAGGCCGGATTCGGTCTTGGTCACGCCTTCACCCTTGGCGAATTCCTCCTGATAAGCCTTGCCGGCAGCCAGGTTGGCATCGGCCTTCACCTGCTCGCGCTGCTGCATAGCCATCACAAAGGCATTCATGCCGGCCTCGATGGCGGCCTGGTCCATGCTGGGCTGCTGGCCGGTAAGGCTGTCGGAAAGAGCCTGGAAGAAAGTGTCCTTGTCGAAGTCATCCACAGTGAGAGTGGTGGCACCGGCAGAAACCTCCTGGCCGAAACGGTAGCCGATAAAGTACGAGAAAGCTTTCTTGGCATCCTCTGCGGATACCTCGGTGGGGGTCACGGGAGTGCTGGGAGCGCTTGCGGCAGCGGGAGCCTCTGTTGCGACTGCGGCTTCGGCCGGTGTCTCGATGGCAACTTCCTTGTCCTGGGACAGGCAGTAGGTGGTGGAAGCACCTACGATGGCCAGACCCGCCAGAATCATGATGTACGTCTTCTTCATATGTATGATGTACGGTTGGTGACTATGTGTCTACTATGAATACGCGCCAAAGTCAAGAATCTTGCATGTTCACAGCCGAATGTTGGGTGTCATGCCGCAAACCGTTGGAAAAAGGAAGCACCTTCTCCGTGGGAAAAGGTGCTTCTGGATAGACTTAATGTCGTTTTCTGCCTTATTCGTGCTTGAAGAGCGGGATGAAGGAGATGCCCCAGGACTGGTGCTCGCCGATATAAGGCTGCTCGATGACGATGGTGTTCAGTCCTTTCTTGAGCTCCAGCTCGGTAGGCTCCTGCACCCACCAGATTTCCTCCGGGTCGAGCGGGGATTCGAAGTTCCAGGCATTGCCGGCGTGGCTGAACTTGCCGGCGTGGCGGTAGTTCTTCGGGTTGCGGACTTCCTTGCCGTTAATCCAGATACGGGTACCGGTCTGGGACCACTCGCCATTCTTCGGTACGCCGGTCCAGCGGCGGTTGGAGCGAGCCGGGGCGTCAAACCCAATCATGAACGAGTGCTTGCCGGCCTTCTTCACGGTGATTTTGGTGCTGGCCAGCACCGTGCTGCCGGGGCGTGCATTCATGAACATACCCAGGTAGCCGGTATCCGGACGTGTGCGGAAATACAGGTTGGCGCAGTATGCCTTGCGGGTGTTGGTTGTGTCCCCACTCAGCATGGCCTTGCGGGCACCTTCCACTGCGCCCTTATCCAGCGGGCCCATCACATCCCAGGAGAGTTTGCTTTCGTACCACATGGGGAAATCCTCGTCTCCGTAAATGCTCTTGCGCAGCTTCATCATGCGGCGCTGGAACAGGGAGTATGCCTGGCCTGCTTCGGAGTCCGGCCCCGGCATATCCAGGGGCAGGGCATCGCCGTTGCCGGCGCCGCCAATCCAGGCGCGCTCAGCCATGGCCATCATCCCTGGCCACATGGTGCAGAAACCCGGTATCCATTCCTTGCGGTCCACCTTGCCGTCCGGCCAGTAGCAGAGGATGGTGCCCAGCTTCTTCTCATCGCCCTTTGCAGAGCCGCAGGGGCGCATGAAGAAATAGCGGCGTACCAGCATGGCCGGGTCCAGCAGGTTGGCGTAGCCCATGGTGGAGTCGAAGGCGCGGCGGGTGATGCGCTCCGGGTTGATGGATTTGTCGGCCGTGTTAGGCCCTTCACCCCAGCGCTGCTCGATTGAGGTATCAGCCACCGGCAGGTCGCGGTTGCTGGCCCACTGCACGGGGATGCGGTTATAGCTCTGCAGCTTCTTTGTTACCTTGCCCACAAACTCTGCAGCGTTGGGAATGCGCACTTCATCTGCGCCGAAATGAACAATCGGGCAGAGTTCCTCCGGCACTTCCTTGCAGAATTCGTCCAGCAGCTTCTCGACAATCTTCATGCCTTCCGGCGTGTGCATCTTGAATCCGAAGGCTCGCTCGAAATAGGCGCTGTGGCCCGGCATGTCCAGCTCCGGAATGATGGTGACACAGCGCTCCTTGGCATATTGGAACAGCTCGCGGATATCGGCGTAGCTGTAGGTGTCGTTCAGGTCGCGGGTGCGGAACTTCGGGGAGTTCAGTTCCGGATAGGACTTGCACTGTATATGCCAGGCCGGATAATCAGTCAGGTGCCAGTGGAAGGTGTTCACCTTCAGGCGGGCGGCCAGGTCAATTTCCTTCTTCAGACGCTCAAGCTTGCGGAAGTTTCGGCCGCAGTCCTGCATGTAGCCACGGTACTTGAATGCAGGCCAGTCCTTGATGGTGCAGAGCGGCAGGCTCTTCTGGTGGTATGCCAGCTGGCGCAGCGTCTGCAGCCCGTAGAAGAAGCCGGCTGTGGCATTGGCCTCGATGGTGATATTTTTCTTGCTGATGGTCAGAATATAGCCTTCGGCAGAGGCTTCGGCGTCCAGTTTGTCTCCCGCTTCCTTGAGTACCACAGTCATTTCGCCCTGAGCAGAGCTCTTGATGTCGCTCAGAAGCCCTTTCCATGCCAGTTTTATGGAGCTCCCGTCCTTGCCTTTCAGTTTCCAGCCGTTGGCGGCAGGAAGCTGCACTCTCTCCGTATCCCACTTCACTTCACGAGGGAACGGGATAAGCGCGGCCGGGGCTTTTCGTTCAAGTTCCAAGTTGTGCGGGGATGTCCAGTCTGCCTGAACCATTCCTGCGCACACGAATGCCAGAATCAGGGTAAAAAGTCGTTTCAGCATGGTGTATACTCTACCAGAAACACCGGTCTCTGGCAATAAAATTGTCTGGTGAACTCGAGTTTTAGCCAGTCCATATAGGAAAAATGGGTGCATGCACAGTTTCCTGTTCCTTTCCGCCAGGGGGTATGGTATAAACTCAGGTATGTTGTTTCGTAAACATACTGCTTTCCTGATAGGCTCGGTCATGGGAGCCCTGCAGATTGGTCAGGCTCAGAATCCGGCAGACCGGCATCCTGCCTACGATACTCCGGCATTGCCTTACAACGCCTCCGGCGGGCAGGCTGAGGAATTGCGCATTCTTCCCTGTGTGGAGGAGCGTCTGGTGGCGGGAGGAAAGTCCCCCTTTGCCGATGTTTCGCAGGGGGCTTCTCTGAAGCTTTCGGCCTGGCGTGGTGAGCGGTGCTGCGCGCAGCTTGCTGTGTCTACAGGGGGCAGGGCGGCAGACCTTTCCGTTACCTGTTCTCCGTTGAGCCTGCAGGGGAAGCAGATTCCCGCCTCCGTTCGCATGATCCGGTATACCCAGGCCAGTCGCGTCATTGTGGCAGATGTCATCGGCAGTGAGAACCGTTGCATGCATTCTGCCGGCCCGGAGCGAGCTGTCTGGTATGAGGTGAATGTGCCGCAGAATATGGAACCCGGACTGTACACGGGAACCATCACGGCTTCTGCTCCCGGTTGCAAACCTGTGGAGCAGGTGGTGGAACTGCAGGTGGAAGCAGCGGTGCTGCCTCCTCCTGCAGAGTGGAAAATGCACCTCGACCTCTGGCAGCATCCCCAGGCGGTTGCTCGCTGGCACGATGTGGAGCCCTGGAGCCCCGTGCATTTTGAACTCATGCGCCCCCTCATGAAGCGTCTGGCAGATGCCGGTCAGAAATGCATTACCTGCACCCTGATTGATGAAGCATGGAATGGGCAGACCTTTGACTCCTTCCCGTCCATGGTGAAATGGATTCGCGGGCGGGATGGCGTTATGCGGTATGATTATACGACGCTGGATGCCTGGGTGCATTTCATGCACGATGAAATCGGCATTCGCGAGCAGATCAGCTGCTACTCCATGCTTCCCTGGCATCTGAAGATTCTGTATTTTGACGAGGCTACCGGGCAGGAGTCATCTCTGGCCGCAAGACCCGGTACTCCCGCATTTGCCGAGGTGTGGGCGCCTTTCCTGCGCGATTTTCACCGGCATATGCAGGAGAAGGGCTGGGCAGAGAAGACCTGTATTGCCATTGATGAGCGTCCCGACCACATGGTGCGGGAGGCCATGCGCCTGGTGAAGGAGAATGCACCGTCTTTCCGCATCGCTTCGGCGGTGGATAAACCCTCTGCGCTTACTCGCGAGGTGTACAACATATCTCCGGTTCTCACTCATGCCGGGTCTGCGCTCGGACCGTTGCTGCGCGAGCGCAAGTCCACCGACAAGATTACGACCTTCTATGTCTGCCTGCATCCGGCGAAACCCAATACGTTCACTACATCCGTTCCGGCAGAGGCTGAGTGGCTGGGCTTTTTTGCGGCCGCGAACCAGCTGGACGGCTTCCTGCGCTGGGCGTATAATTCCTGGAATCGCAATCCGCTGGACTGCACAGACTTTGTACACTGGCCCACGGGTGATTGCTTCCTGGTGTACCCGGGAAATCGCAGCTCCATCCGTTTCGAGCGCCTGCGCGAAGGTATCGAGGAGTTCGAGAAAATCAATCTCCTGCGTGCTCGTGCCGTCGAATCTCCCGAGGCGGCGGCCATCGTGGAACGCATGAATGAGCGCCTGGCAGCCTTGTTCACCGTGGAGCGCAGCAAGGGGAACAGTCATGTCCAGGACGTGGCGGAAGCCCGGAACATTGTGCGCGAAACCCGGATGGCACTGGAGGCGCTGGCTTCAGAATAAGCTCCCCCACATCAAGAAAGGCCGTGCGTTGTTCCGCACGGCCTTTTTTCATTCCACTGGCTTGAAATCGGCAAATCCGGTAGCATGGTCTACGCGGGTGGGGATAACCCGGAGCCGGGCGCCGGGGTAGAGGCAGCGGGCGTCTGTGCTGGTCCAGCGCTCGGCATGGCGCTCGAAATACCACGAGGTGTCGCGGGGGAGGTCTGCACCGGAAACAAAGCCCTTCACTTTGAGCAGGGGAACTTCCACTGCCATACCCTGCGGCCAGCAGGTCAGCACCACTGCATCCCATACTCGCGGTGTTTCGCTTTCGCATTGCAGCTCCAGGAACCGACTCATCATGCTCTGCTGCGCTTCATTCTCGGCAGAGGCAGAGTTACGCTCGGTCTCGGAAATATGGTCGGCTATGGCAGCGAGTGTGCCAGGTGAGGGCAGCGGGGCGGAGACTGAGCCGCTCAGTCGCGCAAAGGAACGGTGTACCACCAGGTCTGCGTAGCGCCGGATGGGACTGGTGAAGTGGCAGTAATCTCCCTTGGCCAGGCCGTAGTGTCCCAGTGCATCGGGAGAATAGCGGGCGCGCATCATGGCGCGCAGCAGTTGCACCTTGAGAATCTGCTCATCGGGGTGTCCCTCGATTTTGTCCATCACTGCGTTAAGTTCTTCGCGGGTGGCGAGGGTTCCCGCCTTGATGCCATAAGCCTTGAGCTCCTGGGCCAGTTCGCTGAGCTTGGCAGGATCCGGGGCTTCATGCACGCGATAGATGGTGGGCAGACTATGGGCATTCAGTGCATGCGCCACGCTCTCGTTGGCTGCGAGCATGAATTCCTCCACCAGCTGGTGTGCTTCATCGCTGGTCTCTACCTCCACATCCACCGGAGCTCCGTGTTCATCGGTGATGAGGCGCATTTCCGGCATGTCCAGTCGCAGGGCGCCGGCCTCGAATCGTTTGCGTCGCAGCAATTCTGCCAGTTTGCCTGCCTCCAGAATCATGGCGTCCACCTCGGTATCTCCCGTGGTGTTTTTTCCTTGCAGCACTTCGAGCACCTGCGGATACGTAAGCCTGCGGCGGGAACAGATGACGGCATCCCTGAATTCTGCCTTGAATACCTTGCCCTGGCGGTTAATCTGCATAAGGCACAGTCGGGTAAGCCGGTCCTCGCCCTCACGCAGGGAACAGATGCCATCGCACAGCCGGGGCGGCAGCATGGGCAGCACGCGGTCCGGCAGGTAGGTGGAGTTGCCGCGCTCGCGGGCCTCCTCATCCAATGCCGAGCCGGGGCGCACATAGTGGCTCACATCTGCAATATGCACCGCCAGTTCCCAGTTGGTGCCGTGGCGGGTTACCGAAATCGCATCGTCGTAGTCACGGGCGGTTTCGGGGTCGATGGTCATGACACAGCGCTGCCGCCAGTCATCGCGGCGCTCCAGCTCAGCGGGGGAAATCTGCTCGGGTATACGCTCGGATTCCTCCAGAACCTCGGTGGGGAAGGTATCTGCCAGCCCGAATTTGTGCATGATGGTGGTAATCTGCACGCCCTTATCCTCTGGCCAGCCCAGCACCTGCACGATGCTGCCGGTGGCCTCACCCTGGCCCAGCGGGTAGCTGCGTGGTTCCACCACCACCACCATGCCCGGCAGCAGTTCTGCCGGGGGCGGAGTGAGCAGCCGCACCAGTTCCGGACTGGTTTTGCCGTCGCCCATCATGATGCCGTAGCGCCCAGTGGATTTATAGGTGCCGACCCAGCGGTCGCGGCCGCGGGAGAGAATTTCCAGCACCCTTACCTCCAGGTGTGTTTCGCGTGCCTGCGGTCGATACCGGTGGTGCCTGTCGCGCGCAGGAGCCTGAACCCGCACAGAAACCTGCACCTTGTCTCCATCCATTGCTCCGTGACTGCGGAAAGGATTAATGAGCAGTGCTCCCACATCCTCCCCCGGACGCAGGGCTGCCAGCTGGCGGGCGGATGCGGCATCCGGCACATAGAACAACCTGCTGCCGCGCTGCGAGATACGCCCGGTGAGCGGGCCTCCCTGCAACTTACGCAGCACATACAGGCTCTTGCGAAGCTTCATCAGGTTGCCTTTCTTCACGCCTTCGGCCAGTACGGCCTTCAATTCATGCCGCTGCTGCGGTGGCAGCCCCATACCACGGGCAATATCCACCATTTCCTGGGGTTCATATCCGGGGGATGATAAGTAATCGTAAAGCGCTTCAGTGAGGTTTCCGGGCATCATGGTTCCTGCGTATTTTAGCACAAGCCCTCGCCACATTCAATAAGAAGCAACAAAATAAATTGACGATTGTCTAATCACTATTCACTATTACTTCCTCCCCTGACGCATTGTACGCTTGCGCGGGGGCGGGGGTGTGGTAGAATGGTGCGCGTGAAACTGCTGCCGTCCATATGTCTGAGTCTTGTCGCCCTGCTGCTGGCGGGCTGTGGGGATTCCCGCAGCTCGGCGGAGAAGGCTGCGGAGCAGGGGATTCTCATCGTGGGCAATAACCAGGAGCCGCTGAGCCTGGATCCCCACAAAGCTACTGCCGTAGCAGATGGTAAGATTATTTCCACTCTGTTGGAAGGACTGGTGCGTCCGGATGCCAGCGATGAAACCATCATCCACCCCGGCATGGCTGAGCGGTGGGAGCATGATGACGATGCTTCCGAGTGGACGTTCTATCTGCGCGATGCCCAGTGGAGCGACGGCACGCCGGTAACAGCGTATGATTTTGAGTATGCGTACAAGCGTCTGCTGCACCCGCAATTCGGCGGTAAATATGCCGAGATGCTCTATCCGATTTCGGGGGCGGAGGAGTTCAACAGGGGGGAGATTGACTGGGAGATGGTAGGCGTGCATGCGCTCGATTCCCGCACGCTGCACCTGCGCCTTTCCGGTCCCACCCCGCATCTTCTGCATCTGCTGCTGCATTTCACCTGGTGCCCGGTTCCCTCGCATGCGGTGGAGGCGCATGGCGGCATGCTCGACCGCCGCAGCTTGTGGAGCCGGGTGGGCAACTGGGTGGGCAATGGTGCCTATGTGCTTGAATCGCATCACTTCAACGACTATCTGTTCGTGTCGGCCAATCCGCGCTACTGGCGCGCAGCCGAGGTGAAGAACCGTGGTATTCGCTTCCTGCCTATTGTGAATGGCTACACGGAAACCCGCATGTTTCGCGATGGTAAGCTGCATATTACCAACAACGTGCCGCCGGAGCTGCTGGCCAGTACCCGCCGCATGGGCAGCACCTATTGCCAGGACCCCTACTACTGCACGATTTTCTACCGCTTGAACACCACCCGGAAACCGCTGGATGATGTGCGTGTGCGCCGTGCTCTGTCTCTGGCGGTGGACCGCCAGTCGCTGGTGAATGACGTGGTGCGCGGGGCGGGACGTGTGGCTTCCTGCTTCACGCCGCCCGGTGCTGGTTATGATAATTCCTTCACGTATGCTTCCCGTCAGGACCAGGTGGAACTTGCCCGCCGCCTGCTGGCCGAGGCTGGCTATCCTGGTGGCAAGGGCTTCCCCACTCTGGAAATCATGACCACCAGCCGCGATGTGCAGCGCGTCATGGCCGAGACGATTCAGGCCATGTGGCTCGAGGTGCTGGGTATCCATGTGGAGATTCGCGCCTGCGAGTGGACGGCATACAAGGCGGCCCAGCAGAATGGCGAGTACGATATTTCATCCTCTTCCTGGAGTGGCGATTTCCTGGACCCGGCCACCTTCGTGGAACTCTGGCGCAGCGGTGGCGGCAACAACTGCACCGGGTGGGGGGATGAACGCTTCGACAAGTCATTGTCCGATGCCCGGGACTCCGGCGATGCTGGTACGCGCCGCGCACATCTCCTTCGCGCCGAAAGCATCATGCTGGAGGCTCAGCCCATTATTCCGTTGTACTGGAGCGAGCGCACTTACCTGAAGGACAGCAGGGTGCAGGGCTGGTACCCGCTCCTGCTCGATAATCACCCCCTGGATGCCGTACAAGTAACACCATGATAAAGCTTCTCTTCAAGCGTCTGGGGCAGGGTGCCCTGGTTATTTTCGTGCTGCAGACCATCACGTTCTTCCTGGTGCGCCTGCTGCCCGGCAATCCCTTCCTGGGCGAGCGCAAGCTGCCGGAGCATATCATGGCGCAGCTTAATTCCCTTTATGGCCTCGACCAGAGTCCGCTGGTGCAGTATTTCAACTATTGGAAAGGCATCCTTCTGGAGGGCGATTTCGGTCCTTCGCTGGTGCGTGAGGGGGTGCAGGTGGCTGATATCATTGCGCAGGCTTTCCCGGTATCGCTCTGGCTGGGTGTGCTGGGCATGGGCATTGCCATCGTGCTGGGTATTCCCGCCGGCATGCTGGCGGCCTACTGGCGCAACCGCTGGCCGGATGCTCTCTTCATGCTGCTGGCCATGGCCGGCATCTGCATTCCGGCTTTTGTGATTGCTCCTCTTTTCGGGCTTACTCTGGGGCTGCACGTGCCGGGACTCAGCGTGGCCGGGTGGGATGATCCGCTCTGTGCCGTGCTGCCTGCGCTTACTCTGGGGCTGATTAATGCTGCCTATATTGCCCGCCTCACCCGTGGCGGTATGGTGGAGGTTCTTTCTGCTGATTTCATCCGTACGGCACGTGCCAAGGGCGTGCGGGCAGGGCGCCTGTTGTTCGTGCATGCCCTGCGCAGTGGTCTGCTGCCCGCGGTTTCGTATCTGGGGCCGGCCTTTGCCGCACTCATCACCGGTTCCTTTGTGGTGGAGACCTGTTTCCAGGTGCCCGGTATGGGGCTGCACTTTGTGAATGCCACCACCGACCGCGATTACTTCCTCATTCAGGGGCTTGTATTCTGCTACGGTGTGCTTATTGTCATTGCCAACCTTGTGGTGGACCTTGTGCTGGTCGCCCTCAACCCCCGCCTGCGTTCGCAGGGTGCTGCATAAAGATGAAGAAACACTACGAACAAGGAAACTCGCTCTGGAAGGATGCCCGCCGCCGCCTTTGTCGCAACCGGGCGGCTATGGCGGCTCTCGTTTTCCTTGTATTCATGGCGCTGGCCTGCTTTGTGCTGCCGCTTTTTCCCTGTATCGCCAACCCGAATGCCACCAACCTGGCCAATATCGCTGCCGATTGCAGCTGGGCTCATCCCTTTGGCACGGACCAGCTCGGGCGTGACCTCCTGGCCCGTGTGCTGTACGGCGGTCGCATTTCGCTGCTGGTAGGCGTGGTGGCCACGGTGGTTTCCTTCATCATCGGGTTGAGCTATGGCCTCATCTCCGGCTATCTGGGGGGGCGGACAGATGCGCTCATGATGCGTACGGTGGATGTTCTCTTTGCTTTGCCTTTCATTGTGCTGGTAATCGTGTTTTCCCTGAGCATCGAACAGCCCAGCCGCGAGCTTACTACCTGGGTGGTGGAGACAACCGGCTGGAGCCGTGAAAGCGTGGCGCCTATTCTGGGACTGGTACCGCTTTTCATTGCCATCGGTGCGCTGGGTTGGCTTACGCTGGCTCGCATTGTGCGCACTCAGACCCTCGAGATTAAATCGCAGGAATATGTGCTTGCTGCCCGTTCTCTCGGGCTGGGGCATCTGCGTATACTTTTCTGCCACATTGCGCCCAATCTGCTGGGCACGGTGGTGGTGTATACCACGCTGGCGGTACCGGGTATCATGCTCACGGAAAGCACACTTTCCTTCATTGGTCTTGGTGTGCGCGCGCCCAACTCCTCCTGGGGAACCCTCATCAAGGAAGGCGCCGACCGCATGGAGGCTACTCCGGAGTTGCTCTTCTTCCCCGCGCTTTTCTTCTGCCTGACTCTTCTTGCTCTCAATTTCCTGGGCGACGGACTCCGTGATGCTCTTGACCCCAAGGCTGCGAAGGATTGAGTGAGAATAATGTAGAGTGTGCGCTCTTGCCTCGGGGGGTGCCGGCTGGCCTTTTTTGCTTGCAATCCCGGTTTGGTATGCTAGCATATGCGATATGAGAAAGACCACCTGTACAATGATGGCCGCTCTGTGTATGGCTCCGCTCATGGCAGAGAATCTTCGGGATATAGCCGATAATCTTCCGGTAGCTCCGCGTGTCTCCGGACACAAACTTGAAATCCCCAGCGTGCCGGGTGCAGAGGTGCGTTTTCTGGGGGCCGATTACGAGCAGATTATCCGCAGCGGCGGTAATATTGTAAAACCGCTTGCTGATACCCAGGTCAAAGTCAGTTTTGTCGTAAGCCGCGACGGTGAAGAAGTTGTCTCCCGTGACTACGATGTAACCGTTCCCGGCATTTTGCCTGCCATGGCAGACGCTAACCCGGCACCCAAAGTGCTGCCCGCCTTGCTGAACTGGGTAGGTGGAACAGGAAACTACACCCTGGGTCCTGTTGTAAAACTTTCCGCAGCCCCCACCCTGGCACCGGCTCTGGCCGCGGAGCTGGAGGAGATGCTGGGGTGCAAGGTAGAGTTGGTTGCTCCGGGAGAGAAAGCAGATATCACTCTCGGTATCAGCAATAACATCATTCTGGACAAGGAGGGCTACACTCTCGACATTACGGCAGACAAGGGCATTGTGATTGGTGCCACGACTGATACCGGTTTGTTCTGGGGCACCCGCTCCGTGCTGCAGATGCTGCAGCTGGGCAAGGGCTCTGTTCCCTGTGGCCGTGCGTTGGATATTCCCCGCTACCAGGTGCGCAGTTTCCTGCTGGATGTAGGCCGTCTGCCCATTCCCATGAGCTATGTGAAGGACGTGGTCAAGTACATGGCATGGTTCAAGATGAACGACCTGCACATCCACCTGAATGATAACTACATTTTCCATGAACAGTATGTGGATGCCGGCGAAAACCCCTTCATCAAATCCTATTCCGCTTTCCGCCTGGAATCTGATATGGTTGGTGAAAACGGTACCCGCCTGACGGCCGATGACCTCTCCTACACCAAGGATGAATTCCGCGACCTCATCCGCTTTGCCAGGGAACACGGTGTCAATATCATACCTGAGTTCGACACCCCGGCTCACGCTCTTTCCTTCACCCGTGTGCGTCCGGACCTCATCTACAAGAGCCACAATAAGCGAGCCTGCGAAATGCTCGATGCCACCAATCCCGAAACGCTTAAGTTCGTGGAGAAGGTGTTCGATGAATACCTGCTGCCCGATAATGGCAAGGATGCTGTATTCAGCGGCTGCGATGTCATGCACGTGGGCGCCGATGAATTCCATGGCGACGCCGAGCACTACCGCGCCTATGCCGATGCTCTTCTCAAGATGGTGCAGTCCAAGGGGTATACTCCGCGTATCTGGGGCAGTCTGAACACCAAGAAGGGCAAGACCCCGGTTCATGCAAAGGGGGTGCAGATGAACCTCTGGAATGGCGGCTGGGCCAAGGCCTGGGATTCCATTAACCAGGGATACGATGTCATTAATACCAATGATGGTGCACTCTACATTGTGCCCTTCGCACCGTACTACCGCATGGATGCCCGCCACAAGTGGGTGCACGAACATTGGCGCGTGAACCACATCGCTGATGAAACCGTACCCACTGGTCATCCTCAGTTGCTGGGTGCTGCCTTCGGTATCTGGAATGATATGATTGACCAGCGCTATGTGGGCTATAGTGCCTACGATATCTGGCATATGTTCAGCAACTCTGTGGATGTGCTGGCTGGCAAGATGTGGGGTAGCGATGCCACCACCACCAGCTACGAGGCGCACAAGCAGCAGCTCAGCACCATTAACCGGATTCCCGGCCTCAATCCTCGCGCTCTCTGGAAGAATGGTGCAAGCTATATCTGCCATCCTTCCGCACTTCCCTGCGAAATCGGTCAGCCTTCCATGGGCCCGGATTATGAGCTGACCATGGAACTCATGCTTACCGAGGCTCCCACTCCCGGTGAGGAACAGGTTCTTCTCAAGGGCGATTCCGGCGTGTTCTGCGCCGCCCTCAGCGATGGTACTATTGGTTTCCGTCGTGACGACAGCATGGAGTTCTCCTTCAACTGCAAGCTTCCCGTCGGCGAGAAGGTCACACTGCAGCTCATCGGCAAGCCCGGCAGCACCCAGCTCCTGCTGAACGGTAAGCCCGCCGGCCAGTGCACCCTCACCCGTTTCCACCGCAACCCTGAAGGCCTTGTGAATACCTTCGTGCTGCCGCTGGAGACACTGGGCAGCAGCTTCCAGGGCAAGGTGTACTCTCTGCAGGTAAAACATAATACCCCCGCCGGTCCTACCAAGGATCCCAACCTCAAGTAATTCATGAGCCTTACTCCCCAACAGGAATACGAGGCTGGGGCTGTGGCCTTCAAGGCCGGTGATGCCGCAGCTGGTGCCACCCACCTGCGTAATGCCGCCTTTGCCGGCCATGCCGAAGCCCAGAACCAGCTGGCCCGGGTCTATTTTGCCCAGCTTAAGAGCCGCGGTGATCTCATATCCCTGGAAACAGCCGCGCAGAATGGTGACCATGTCGCCCTCTTTGTGCTTGCCATGTGCCTCATTGAAGGCCGACTCATGGAGAAGGATACCGACAAGGCTCTGACCGCACTGAAGCATGCCGCAGCCATGGGGAATGCCATGGCCGAAGCCATGCTGAGCCAGGCAAAGGGATAGTTCCCCATTCCGCTTCAATAGAAAACGCCATGCCTATTCCCAGGGGCATGGCGTTTTCTTTTTTTGTGAATATCAATTACTCCTGAATCTGCTCCTTGCGTTTGCTGACCAGGTGGTGAACCAGGTAGAGCGGCAGACCGAAAATGAGGATGAGGAGCAGGGGGATAAAGACGAAGAGATAGAGACGCAGGTAAAGGGTGCATGTAGCATCTCCTGCCTCTGAGCCGGTTTTCCACCACTGGTAGGTAGCAGTGGGATTCCATGCCACAGGAGAAGCCGGATCCAGGTGCAGCAGACCGCGGCGGGCCATGGCGGCGGGATTGGCGCGGGTGCTGGCCGTGATGTAGTATTCATCTGCCAGCGCACTCTCACCTACGCTATCGTAATAGCGCCCCAGCTCGCAGGGGGCCATGGGGCTTTCCAGTGCGGCATCTGCATACTGCAGAATCTTGAGTCCTTCTGCAGCATCTGCCTCCACTCCTTCACCGAAAAGGAGCATGGAGCCGGCTTTTACCGCGGCATCTGCATGTCCCTGCTGGGCCGCTGCCCGGTAGTAGCTGAGAGCTTCCGCGTTCTGGCCTTCCTCCTGGAAAAGCCATGCGCGGTGATACAGGGCATCCGGGACCTGCGCAGCGACGGCACGCTCAAGGTAGCGCATGCCTGTTTCCTTGTCTACCGCTACGCCCTTGCCCTTAAGATAGGAATCTGCCACCAGATAGGTCATCTGGGCATCCTTACCCTGGTCCGCCAGCTGGATGGCGTAGGTAAGGGCTTTCCCTTCATCCGCCGCTGTTCCCAGTCCCTGGGTGTAGATTTTGAAGAGCTGGTAGGCAGCGGGCAGGGTGCCGGCGGCTGCGGCCTGTTCGAGTTTCTCGATACCGGCGGCAGACTGCTGGTCGCAGCCGAGTCCGTTCAGTTCCATATAGCCCTGCCAGTACAGGGATTCCTTATCCCCGGTGGCTGCCTGGGCGGAGTAGGTGCCATAGGCTTTGGTATAGGCGGAGCGGGCGGTTTCCGGGCTGTTCTGTTTAGTATAGAGATCTCCCAGGATGAAGGCTGCGGAGGGTTCTCCCGCAGCAGAGAGCCGGTTGAACCACTCAATGCTGCGTGCGCTATCTGCCGGGATGACCTGATCTCCTGTCATGAACAGGCGGGCCAGCATCCACATGGCCTTCTGGTCTCCGGCCTCGGCTTTTTCCGTGAGATTTGCAATGAGACGGTCTGCCCAGGCTGCAGCCTGCTCGCTGTGCCCTCTCAGTGCATAGCGCAGGTACAGCTGTCGCTGGGAATAGGCATCTCCCTGCATGGCCTCCGCTTTAAGCTCCGCTACACTCTGCTCGACGCGCTCGTCTGCGCAGCTCAGGGATGCCTGAGCTTGTGTGGTATCCTCCGCCAGCAGGGGCAGGGAGAGCAAGGTGGTGAGAAGAAGGGTGGATTTCATGCGGAGATTTGACTGATAGGGATGGAAATGTGTTGAAAAGAAAACCCGGTGCTGACGATGTATATCAGCACCGGGTGGTAAGACCTGTATTTTACTCGCCGCGGCGGAATCCTCCGGAACGGCGGCCACCACCGTTGCGGTTGAACGGTTTGCGCTCGCCGAAGGAGGGCTTGCGGTCGCCAAAGGAGCGGCGTTCACCGAAGGACTTGCGCTCGCCGAAGGACCTGCGCTCGCCATCGAAGGAACGGCGTTCTCCGAAGGACTTGCGCTCACCGAAGGACTTGCGCTCACCGTCGAAGGAACGGCGGTCGCCGAAGGGCTTGCGGTCGCCGAAGGAACGGCGTTCGCCGAAGGATTTGCGTTCTCCATCGAAGGAGCGGCGTTCTCCGAAAGACTTGCGGTCGCCGAAGGAACGACGCTCTCCGAAGGACTTACGGTCACCAAAGGAGCGGCGCTCGCCGAAGGACTTGCGGTCGCTGAAGCTGCGAGTGTCCTCGCGGCGGTTGCGCGGTGCACGACCAAAGGGACGGCGTCCGTCCTCGCGCTCGGGTTCAAATGCTTCGCCTTCGTTGAACTTGGTAGCAATACCCAGCGCTTCTTCTTCTGTTTCGAAATCGGCAGGGTTGAAGACGTAGTTATCGTCGTCATCCTCTTCCACCTGCGGCTTGGCTGCGGGAGTGGGACGCGGCTTGAATACCTGCTTGGCTCCCATGAGCCCCTTGCGACGGCGCGGATTGGTGCCGGCCTGGGCAATCTGCTCGGCGGTCATGAGCTGGCAGTGGCCGGGCTCCAGATCACCACCCCAGAGGGAGCCGATACGCACGCGCACCAGCTTCTTGACGCGGAGTCCGAGGCAGGCGAACATCTGGCGCACCTGGCGCTTCAGTCCCTGTTCCAGCACCACGCAGGCGCGGCGGGCAGAGAGACGGGAAACATACTTGGCCTTGGCCTGGCCTTCAGGAATGCGTACACCCTTGAGCAGCTGGATGAGTACGCTGCTGTCGAAGGCCTGGTCGAGCGTGACCCAGTATTCTTTCTCGATGCCGCCACTGGGGTGAGCCAGGTTCTGGCACATGCTGCCATTGTTGGTGAAGATGAGCAGACCCTCACTGTCGCTGTCCAGTCGTCCTACATAGTTGGCGTGGCGATACTTGGCCGGCAGCAGGTCATACACGGTGCCGATGGCTCCCTGTGCATCGCGGCTGCATACAAAGCCACGCGGCTTGTTGAGCAGGATAACCACTTCCTCCTGGGGAACTGCGTGGCGCCCATCCACGCGTACAAAATCGGTGGGCATCACGCGCAGACCAGGGGTGTCTACGGCCTTGCCGTTCACTTCCACACGCCCCTCGGCGATGAGTCGGTCTGCTGTGCGGCGGCTCTCATAGCCGCACATGGCCAGAAACTTGTTAAGTCGCACGCTGCCTTCCGGCGCGGCGGGATAGCCATTGGTATCAGACATATAGATTTCTCTGAATGTATAGGTGATAAAAGAAGCCCCGCGGTTGCCACAACCGGGGGCTCCAGAAAATGTGAGTACCCTCTCGTGAGGGGCTGAATTAGGCCTCGAACTTGGTCTTGGGCAGACCGATGGGGCTCTGACCTTCCTTCCACTGACCGCGTTCCTTCATGAGCTTCACGCGCTCGAAACGCTTGAGAACAGAACGCTTGCCGCCGACGGTACCAGTAGCCTTGAGTGTGGAGTGCTTAGACATATTTGTGTATTTGGTAAAGGTTAACTCCGCATCACTGCGGAAATGTGGTGGCCACTTATACAGTAGAACGGCCTGAATTGCAAGCCAAATTTACGATTTTTTTCTTTCTTTTGCGTCAACGCTGCTGACTTGTGCGCCTGATTGGGTGAGGACTGTGTGTCACACAAGGCAAATGGGCTTGACTGTCAGCCCGCTTGTGCAGTAGTATGTGCATGCTCTACCTCATCTCTTCCAAACCAAATCAAATTCCAAAGTATATGAAAATGAAACATATCGTATGTGCTCTGGTGGCTTGCAGTACTGTGTTTGTCACATCCTGCTCCACCATGGTGGATGGTAACAGCGTCTCTGCCAACAAGGTGGGTTATGGTGCCCAGGCCTTCCCCGCCACGGTGGTTGCTGCCAAGAATGTGAACATTGAAACCTCCAGCACGGCCAGGAATATCGGCACCGGTGTTGGCGCTGTCCTGGGTGCAGCCTCCGGCTCTCTGCTGGGTGGCGGTACTGGTCAGATTGTGTCTGCAGCTGGTTTCGGTGTGGCTGGTGCTCTTGCCGGTCGCTATCTCACCGATTCCATGGGTAACACCAAGGGGCAGACCATTACCGTGCAGATTGACGGCACCAATCAGCTGTATTCCGTCACTCAGCCTGTAACTCAGCAGTACGGCTACATCCCCGTGGGTGCTCATGGTATGTACTACCACGGTACCAACAACAGCCGTTTCGAACCCGATGGCATGTAATTGCCCGGGCTGATTATTGTGCATTTTCATCACCCCGTTTACCGACGGGGTGATTTTTTTTGCAAAAAAAGAAAAATCCTCTTGACTTTGTAGGATATTGTGCTAAATTGAAGACGTAACCCGCGAGAGCGAGTTTCAGTAAAGAGAGAGAAAAGTTGATATCACCCCGGTTGCGTTGGTAACCGGGGTGATTCATGGAAGGGGGCAGAGGTTTTTCATCATTGCGGGTGATTAGTCTTGAAGAATGGTTGGAAATGTGGCAAATTAGATGCCAGCAAGATATTACACAATCATGACTGATTGCACCATGAAGAACATCGAGGGCGGCGTAACAGCCGCAAAGGGGTTTGTCGCCAATGCGCTGAGCTGCGGTATCAAGAAGCCGGAGGCTACGCGCCTGGATCTGGCGCTTGTCTATTCTGAGCTTCCGACCACGTCTTCCGGCACCTTTACCACGAACCGCGTGCGTGCTGCCTGCGTGCGTGTAAGCGAGAATCATCTTGCGCACGGCAATGTGCGCGCCATTGTGGCCAACAGCGGCAATGCCAACGCCTGCACGGGTGTGCGCGGCATGGAGGATGCCCGCCTGGAATGCAGTGTGGTGGCAGAACATCTGGGGCTTACCCCCAGCGAGGTGGCCGTATGCTCCACCGGGGTGATTGGTCTGCCTATGCCCATGATGCGCATTACGCCACGTCTGCCCGAGCTGTGCTCCAATCTTTCGGCTGAGAATGGTCACAATGTGGCATCTGCCATCATCACCAGTGATACGCGGGAGAAGGAGGTAGCCGTGGAAATCACCATCGGCGGCAAGCCGGTGCGCATTGGCTCCTGCTGCAAGGGTGCCGGCATGATTTCTCCCTGCATGGCTACCATGATCTGTCTCATCTGCACAGACGCCGGTGTGTCGCGCGAGAATCTCGATGCCATTGTGCGTGACGGGGTGGAGCATTCGTTCAATCGCATTACCATCGACGGCGATATGAGCACGAATGACACTACGCTGGTGATGGCCAATGGTGCATCCGGTGTGCAGCTTGCCCCCGGCAGCGAGGGATGGGATGCCTTTGTGGCGGCTCTGCATCACGTGATGCTGGGGCAGGCCAAGCGTATTGTTCAGGATGGGGAGCGCGTGACCAAGTTTGTGACGGTGAAGGTGGAAGGCGCTCCTTCTCAGGAGGAGGCTAAGAAGGTGGCCGAAGCCGTAGCAAAGTCCAACCTGGTGAAGAGTTCCTGGAATGGCGGCGACCCGAACTGGGGGCGCATCATCCATGCTGTGGGGTATTCCGGCGCCCGTGTAATCGAGGAGAAGATTGATATCGATATTGCCGGTCTGCCTGCCTGCCGCGGCGGTGAGCAGACCAGTACTCCCAGCGATGACCTGCGTGAGCTGGTACAGGCCCGCGAGTTTGAAATTCTTATTAATCTGAATCTGGGCGAGGCTGACTATGTGGTGTACACCACGGACCTTTCCCCCGAGTATGTGGATTTCAATCGTTCTGAATATGCATACTGGAATCAGGCCAAGCGAGATGGCCTGACCCGCTGATACTCATTCCTGCTTTCAATATCCTGCCATGAAAAGAATATTCCATCTTCTGCTGGCTTTGCTGATTGCTCTGAGCCCGATGCAGACTTTTGCCGATAATGATAAGGATTCGCGTAAATCTAACCGGTCCTCGAAATCGTCCACCAAGGAAAAAGCCCGCAATGTGAACAAGGCTGCCAGTCGCAAGAAGAAGGAGCTGCGTGAAATGGGGGTGAAGAATGTGCGAGTGAAGTCGCCCGGTGACTGGCCTCGCAAGGTGTCTGTGCCAAAGGATACTGAGGTGAGTGAGACTGGTGGTGCTCCCGGCGCTGGTTTTACCTATACATCGAACAATTTCAACTTCGTATCCAAGCAGAAGCTTCAGCCTGAGGCCCAGAAGACCGTGGCTCGCCTTTGCGAATGCGCCTATGCTGCCTGTAAGGCCATTTCTGAGGTGCTGCCGGTGCCTCGTTCTTCCGCAGACCGTGGGGAGAAGAAGTTTGTAGTGGAGCTTCAGCCCAGCATGGAGGAATACTTCGCAGCTGGTGGGCCTACTAATTCAGCCGGTGTGTTCCTGGGTGCCTACCGTAAGACGGGCGGACCGCTTAAGGAATCCGATATCGCCATGGATAAGGTGATGATTCCTTTCCCCTCTCTGGGGCTCGGCCGGAGCGGCAGGGTGGAACGTGAGGATATTGATACACACGCCCTTGTGCATGAGCTTACCCACCAGCAGTTCCTGCTCAATACTCTGCCTATCTGGGCAAACGAAGGCTGGGCTGAGTATGTGGGGTATGTGCCTTATGTGGGCGAGGACCTTGACTTCGACCGCGGTTTCTCCCTCATCCTGCATGCGGCTAAGCAGCGTGCAGAGCGCGGTGCCCTTGACTTCGATTTCAAGCTGGAGGAATTCTTCACCATGGACCAGAGTACCATGTATGGCTACATGCCCCAGGGGAAGGATACCTATATGCTTTCGGTCATGACGGTGGCGTTCTTTGTACACCTTGATGGCAAGAAGGGCGTGGATGCCATGAAGGCATACCTTCAGGCGTTGCTGGATGGCAAATCCCCCGAGGAGGCCGCCGAGGAGCTGATTAAACCGCACCGCACGGCTGCCCGTCTTCAGCAGGATTTCATCCGCGCCTGGAAGAGCAAGAAGGTGAAGGTCAGCTTCCCGAAGAAATAAGCACCCTCGCATAATAAAGCGTTTATCTGGAATCCCAGCAGCTGAGGCTAGCTGGGATTCCTTTTTTTGTTCTGTGATAAATCGCTGATTATAAATAGAAAGAGATTGGATTTTGTGCTCAGGGTGCTGGCTAGATGATGTAATGATTCAGCCGTTTCTCTATTATGGTGAGTGAGAACGGGTTCCGGGGAGCGGCTGTGTTTGGTGGACTCTTCTGCCTGGTTGTTGCAGACTGCCGGTATGAACTGGGTGGTTTTACCGGGGGCCGGGCGGTGCTTTTGCTGGTGGTGGCGGTTTACTGTTGCATTTCCTGTCGGGGTCGGGAGCGGAATCCTTCCCTGTCCCATGGTTATGCGACCGATGGGTACAGAGATTGCAGATGAATGTGGCGAAAAAACATCTGAACTATCATTTTTCTCTTTCCCACATTGATACGGTGTGGTACCATACGTGCATATGGCGGAGAATGATTTGAGTATTGGTGTAGATATGGGGGGAACCTCCATTAAGATTGCAGTAGTGCAGGGGACGGAGCTTATTGCCCGTGCAGAGCCTGTGCGCACACAGGATTTTGTGGCTCCTGAAGCTATTTTCGAGGAAGTTGGCAAACGCCTGAAGGCGCTTATTGCCGAGTATCCTGAGGTGAAGGCTGTGGGTATGGGAATTCCGGGGTTTGTGGACCACGACCGTGGTATTGCAGACTCTCTTACCAATGTGCCGGGCTGGTATGATGTGCCCGTGCGCCAGATGCTGGAGGATATGACTGGTCTGCCTGCGGCTGTGGACAACGATGCCAACTGCATGGCCTATGCTGAGTGGAAGCTGGGTGCTGGTAAGGGGCTGAATGACCTGGTATGCCTGACTCTGGGAACTGGTGTAGGCTCCGGTATCGTGGCCAATGGCCAGATGCTTCGTGGCTCTCTGGGTGCCGCTGGTGAGCTGGGCCATGTGAGCATTGATTACAAGGGGCGCGAGGGCTACTATCATAATCACGGAGCTTTGGAAAACTACATCGGTCATCCGCGTATCCAGGAGGATGCTGCTGCGGCTTATGCGGCAGCCGGTCAGGAGAAGAGTTTTGACGATTGCGCACCCTATCCGCTGGAACTTGCCGCCAAGGAAGGTGATGCTGTGGCTCTGGCTATGTGGGATGATATTGCCCGCAAGCTGGCTACAGGCCTGCTGAATTGCCATTATCTGCTGAATCCTGCCGCTTTCATTATCGGCGGCGGTGTGGCAAAGGCTGGTGATTTGCTCATGAATCCGCTTCGTGCTTACCTGAAGGCTCAGATGTATGCGCCTCACTACGAGAAGCTTCGCATTCTGCCTGCTCAGTTCAGCAACGAAGCCGGTATCATCGGTGCTGCCAGAATGGCTCTGGTAGAGGCTGAGGCTCGCGGCTGATATGGCTGAGGATTTCGCTAAGGGGGAGCTGCGGCTTTGCGCCCGTCTCGGATTAGAGGGGGAGGCTGCAGCTGCCTTGCTGGCCGCTATGCGTGCAGGAGTATCCTCTCGGCAGGCTGTTGTGCTTACAGCCCGTGCGCCGGAAGGATATGAACCTCCTTTTGCCTGTGCCGCACTGGAGGCTCCCTGGCTGCCGCCACGGGTATACGTGCCGGAGCCGGGGGAAAAGCCAACGGCATATCCGGACTATGCTGCGGGCCTGTATTATTCCCTGGATTTGTCGTCCTGCTGGGAATCTGCATGCCTGAGCGAGGTGCCCCCGCCAGCATCATCCCTGGATATGTGCGCGGCTCCTGGTGGGAAGACCATGCTGATGGCGGCTCGTTATGGTGCCGCAAACCACACGGCAAATGAGGTGCATCCCGGGCGGCGTGGAATTCTGCGGCAGAACCTGGAGCAATGCGGTATGCCGCAGGTTCGGGTGACGGGGAATCGTCCTGACCAGTGGGCTCGGAGTGGGGAGCTGTTCGACCTTCTGCTGGTGGATGCCCCTTGCAGCGGCCAATCTCTGCTGTGCAAGGGTATCAGGAATCCCGGGTGCCTGGGCTCAGGCATGGTGAATGGTAATGCCAAGAGACAGAAGGGAATCATGCTCTCTGCTGTACAGTGCGTGGAGCCTGGCGGACATATTGTGTATACCACCTGTACCTATGACCCCGAGGAAAATGAAAAGGTGATGGCCTATATTCTCAAACGCTATCCCGAGTGGCAGGCTGTGGAGGTTCCTGTGCTGGCTCCTTTCCGGTCGTCTCTGGCTGATTTTCCTGCGTATCGTCTACTGCCGGCTCATGGATTCGGGGCTGGTGGCTTCTGCTGTCTCCTGAAAAAAATTAAATAATATTCTCAACAAAATACGCCTTATTAGTGTCTAACTTGATAAATACATTATGAACTCAAGACTTTATCTTCTACTTGCGGCCCTGGTGCCCTCTGTCATGGCTTCTCCCCTGCCGGAGAAGGCCGATTTGCTTGCTTCCAATACGGTGACTGCCCAGTATGTGGGGACTATGGAGCGCCCCTGCCATTTCCGCACGGCCCTGTGCCCGGACCGCTGTGACCACGCTGTGAAGGCTGCGCAGTTCCGAGTGCTGACCAATGAGGCATACGAGAAGCCTGGTAAATACGGTGATGATAAGGCCGCTGCCGGCAACATGCTGATGGTGGATGTCCGGAATGATGTGCCAGGTCAGCCTGATGGTATGCTGCAGAAGCTTTCAGAGCTTAAGCCCGGCCAGCTGGTGCGTCTGACCCAGAAGCATTATTATGCAGATCTGGGCGATGTGATGACTCCTATTCGTCCGGTGACGGAGCTGGAGGTCCTTAAGAACGGTGAGTGTGAGGAAATCCCCTCAGCTCCGCAGGATTCTGCCCGCCGTGGTCCCCGCGTGATGCCTATTCACCGCATGCGTCGCTGATATTTCTTTTCAGAAAACACGAACAAGCCCGCCGGATTGGCGGGCTTTTTTGCGATATACTTTTTCTTACCACGGAGCAGGGATATAGCCCAGAAGGCGCAGTAGCCAGAGATTCAGGGCAATCAGTGCCAGAATATGCCAGGATATAACCCTCCCGACGCTGATGAGCTGGCGGGGTTTATTGACGGCACCGCCACGCCCCATCACAACCTTCTGGTTCTGCTGGGCAAAGATAATGTCCTCATTGGCTGAAAGTTCCTCTCTCATGCTCCGTCGGGAGCACTTTATCACAAACCGGAGCCGGATGCAATACCTTTCTGGTCATATTCCCATCATGGCTGTACCCGCGAATTTCGCAAAGACTCGGACTGTCGACGGATAACCTGCGAGTTACAAGGTCGCAATATGTCGCCCAACAAAAAAACTGTGCAGCTGCAAAGGTGCAGCTGCACAGTTATCAAAGAGTTGCCTGAGGCAATAGCTTAGCAGCAGGGCTGGGCAAGAATCTTGCGCAGACGAGCGAAGCGGGGCAGAGACTCAGCGGTCTTCATGCCGGTAGCACCCTGGATGAGGGGCAGGGCGTAATCGATGAAGGCCATCTCCACGTTGTTGCCGGCGGCGTTGATCCACTCACGGGGAACCTTGCGCTCGAAGTTAGCTACGCTGGCCAGGGGCAGGAGCTTCATCTCGCACTTGTAGTTACCTTCCTCGTCGGTGGTGCGCTCGAAAGCGGGCATCTTGTCGGTGTCACCAGCCACAGCAGCCTCCACGGCGGTCTTGCCGGCGAGGTAAGCCTCGTGAGCGTCGGTGGCAGAGCCCAGGTGCGTAGCGCAGCGCTGCAGCAGGGAGGGCTCGATGGCGCGCACCTTGGCGCTGGTCACGCGGGCACGCACGATTTCAGCCAGCTTGTTGGCCAGGCCGCCCAGCTGAGCGTGGCCGAAGCCGTCGTTGCTGTTGGTCTTGGCCTCGGAGATGAAGTTGCCGTCCTTGTCGTGGATACCTTCGGAAACAACCACAAGGCACTTGCCGGTGGCGTTGTAAATCTTCTCCACGTCGCACAGGAAGCTCTCCATGTCGAAGTCAACCTCGGGGAGGTAGATGAGGTCGGGACCTGCACCAGCGTAAGTGGCCAGAGCGGAGGCAGCGGTAAGCCAGCCAGCGTGACGGCCCATCACCTCGATGATGGTCACCATGCCGGTGTCGTAGCAGCAGGCATCGTGCTTCACTTCCATCACGGAAGTGGCGATGTACTTAGCGGCAGAGGCGAAGCCGGGGCAGTGGTCGGTACCGAAAAGGTCGTTGTCGATGGTCTTGGGAATGCCCATCACGCGGCACTCGTAACCACTCTTCTCCATGAACTTGGAAATCTTGTTGCAGGTGTCCATGGAGTCGTTGCCACCGTTGTAGAAGAAGTAGCGCACGTCGAACTTCTTGAAGGTCTCGAGGAGCTTCTCGTAGTCGGTCGGATCCACATCCGGGTTCTTCATCTTGTAGCGGCAGGTGCCCAGGGCGGAGGAGGGGGTGAACTTCAGCAGTTCAAGCTCCACCGGGTCTTCCATGCCCATGTCGTAAAGCTTGCCGTCGAGCACGCCACGGATACCGTTGGCGGCACCCAGCACGCGGGTAATCTGGGGAGCGTTGAGAGCGGTCTGGATGGCACCCAGAACGCTGGCGTTAATCACAGCGGTAGGACCGCCGGACTGACCGATGATGCATGCACCTTTAAGTTCGTTCATGATATGAAGAATGAGATGTGTATTTTTCTGATTGTGTTCCCGCATCCATCAGTAGATGCTGTCGTTTGCGGGCGCGGTATTCTACTCTCTTTATTTTGTTTTGGCAAGCAAAATAACTTGTTATGCCCCGAAAAGCAGTGCTAATCTGATGATAAATTAGCAGGCGGATTGAAAATCTGCATTCCTGAGATTCCGTTTTGCCCGAAGCTTTGCGTATAAAGTAAACCCGGCTGGTTGGGAGTACCAAACCAGCCGGGGTTAAGGGAATTAATGTATTCTTTGTTGCCGTAAGGTTGTTTATGCCTTGAGAGTGGCACCCTCCTTGGCCTCGATAGCCTTCTTGGCCTGCTCGAAAACAGCCTTGAAAGCCTCCGGGTTGGCGATAGCCAGCTCGGACAGGGACTTGCGGTCCAGATCGATGTTGGCAGCCTTGAGACCCTCCATGAAACGGGAGTAGGTCAGGCCGAGGGGACGCACGGCGGCGGAGATACGAGCGGTCCAGAGGCGACGGAACTGACCCTTACGCTTCTTACGGTCGCGGTACTCATACTGCCATGCTTTGTAAACAGCATCCTTAGCGTAGCGGAAGAGCTTGCTGCGGAAA